>NZ_RXHX01000049.1:0-34456 GCF_005930655.1 Pseudomonas sp. FSL W5-0299 | reverse complement strand
CGCGCTGGCGTACAAAGCCGAAGCTGGTGCATCGCTCAGAGAATCACTGATGAGGACGCTGCCTGACAGACAGCTATTGGCCGTTTTCTGCCCCTCGTGACAGGCAGAAATCGGCCAAAAGCAGACCTTGAGCATATTCCGAGGAGTACACCGCTGATCGCAAGCGCAATGCTCTTCGTCAGTCATCCCCTATCATTCGAAACGCTCATCCCGTACTCGGTCGTCCTCGTTCTCTCTCTGTCGCGCGCGCGCGACCTCTTGCGCAAGTTGTACCTGGGCCTCGCTCACGAACGGCATAAGATCAGAAGCGATGTATAACTCAAGACTGCCCAGTAGCTGAGCGTTCGCGTCCATAATCGACGCACGTGAGCCGCTCCAACTCATTGGCCGGAATCGTTTGATGAATACTTCCAGCACACTTCTGGGATCGGGAGCTCTGGTCAGAATTGACTTCGCTTGTTCAGACCACTCCAACGTATCACTCGCTTCCGAGCAGCACGCAAATGTGACAATCGAAGCTATAAGTGGGTAGCGGCGGCCTCGATCTCTCTCACACCAAGCCACTATCGCATCGCAAGAGATCCTATCGGCGGGGTTTTTCCGGTGGCGTCCTAAGCGGTAAAACACGCTTATTGCCACTCTTTCTAACGACTCATCCGAGAACAATGAATCCAAAACTGCTGCTGGCTGGCACTCAAGCAACGCCGCGAGCACGTCGTCGTAGTCGAATCCAGAAATCTCATGGTTAGCTATGGCCTGTAGGAATCGAGTGGAAACCTCTGCAGCGGTTGAATAATCCTCTGAAGTGGTGAGGCTAACCTTCACAATATCGGAAAGCTGGCGGTCTCGACGTTGATTGTTGTTTTTGCGGAACTCGATACGCTGGAGCAGCTCTCGACCGGTCTCAATAAGTTCCGGCTCAAGCTCCCGCTTCGCAGAGCGGTCCGAGAATAGCCGCATTGAAAGCACTTCCAGCGCCACGTCGAAACCGTCAGGTTGATCGGCAATTAGAACGAGTAAATCTTTGAGAACCCCACCTGCCAGATGATCAGTGACACGCCCGTACGCAAAGTGCAGGAACATCTGAACGGGCACCTTTCCCGCGGTTAACGAGCGCTTCAACTGGTCAACACTATGCTCATCGAGCCCCACGGCCGTAAGCAGTCTCGGAAGGAACACTAACAACTGAGGCTGATTGGGCACCGAGTTGAGAAGGTGTTGTGCGATTTCCCTGTTCTTCTCCCAGAGCTCGGCTAGGAAGCCGCATAGCACCTGGACGTCTCGCTGCTCTGAAGCGACCTGCTCAAAACCTTGGATGAGTCTTCCCCATGTGCCTTGAGGGTCTGAGGACGCACCGGCAAGTCCACGGCCGAACGACCAGGTTCTGTTTCCACCACGGAGGAGATCAGGCAGGATCTCTGCAAATACCGAGTCATCATCGGCCACCGCTGTGCCTAGCTGCCGAGCGATCACCTCCATACGCTCAAATGATTTTACCAGGTCACCATTTTCGTCCAGGTCCTCGAAGTCGAAGCCACCAGATCTGTTACCCAAAACGAATGCTCTCACTTGCGCTGAAAGACCAGAAGGTTTTAGGTCATCTTCTAGAGTAGACAGCTGAGATACAGCCTCCGGTGTCATGTGCTCGCTGTCGAAATACATCGTCTCACGGCAGGCCGCCCAACCCTCACGCCAAAAACCATCAGCGGCAAACCAACGAAATAGCCTTCCGAGCTCTCCTTGGATATTGGTTGAAGTCCACAGTCCGCGAAAGCTCCTCGCAATTATGTCGCGCAAGTGGTGCTTAATCTTGGCCTCAGCCAGTGCTAAGCGCTCAACAAACGCGAGGCAGCCCCTGTACCATCGAATTGCGTCCTCGTTGGTCCGAGGCTCGTAGCCGTAGTCCCGTGACCGAGCTCCAAACTCAAATTGGTAGTGAGAACCAAAGTGTGTTGCCTCCAGCACCTTCTCCAAAGCAGCCAAGCCCAGAGCAAGCGCCTTCTCATCACTGGCGATGAGAAGTCGCTCAATCACGCCCAGACGTTGTTCGAGGGTAGCGTGCGTTCCTGAAAGATAGATCGTAAACAATGACGTGAAAGTGTCCGAGGCTTCTTTAGCCTCCTGCTCATCTGCGTTTTGCGTCGCAGCCCACGTCAGTAATTGGGTGCTCCGCTCAAACAATGGTGAGTCATAAGCGAAAGAGCGCAGCAAGGACTGATACCGCCGCCACGCTTTAGCGGCCTCATCAGTACCGCAGCTACCGGCTCGTTCCAATGCCGCAAGCGCCGCGTCCGGCTGCACTGAGGCGACGTTCTCAAACATCGTTCGCCCGAGATCATTGAGTGCTGTCACGTCCCCCAAGAGCCCATCAGGTACGAGCCATCTTTCAACTATGGCGACTGCCTTGGGATGGTCGTGCAGGAATGACAGTCTGCGTGAAAAGGATCGGGCTAAGCGTTCAGTCCCACCCTCTACTAGTTGCTGGTTGATGAGGTCGAAGGGCGTATCATCGAGCGCGCGGGCCGCGAGCCTGTTCGCAATAGCGTGCGGCAACACCGCCCGCCAGACCCCGCGCTGCTGCACTAGATCACGCCGGGTCAGCTCGCCGACATGGCGGTAGGTCTCTGAGGCAAGTTGACCTGCAAGCGAGGCCAGACGCGGTAGCTCAGCCTCTTCGCCCACCAGCGCCTCGCCTTGGAAGGAGTACACGAGTGAGCATGCTTGGGCCGCGAGGAGCAATGCGTCGTTTGGGTCTTGCCGCTGCCGGAAAAGCCGTTGAAATAGCTCCTCGTTCGACAAGCCCGCGATCGTATCCGAGCGCTCAACCGTTTCGGCGAGAGCCACTGCAATTCGGGCATTGCCGCCGGATGTTTCGGCGATGGTATGCGCGTCTACCTCAGATAGGTGCAGATATCGGCGCCGGAGCAACGTCTCTATCAGCTCGAGCGAAGACGTGTCGAGGGTAACGACTTGGGTTCCCTCAGGCTGGTCATCGCGAATGTCGTACTCGACTGTGAGGACGCTGATCGTGCTGGTCCGGCTATTACACAGATCCGAGAGCCTGCGGTGCAGATCCGATGGGCAGTTGTCGACAATTAGGACCGCGCGCATTCGGTTCGCGATTAGGTCCGAGGCCAGGCCTGTCGGCTGCGGGTCTGGGTTGTCCGATAAGTTGGTGTAAACGGCAAGGGACGGCGGCAGGGCGCGTGCGCCGACCCGGGAGTCGAACAAAGCCTGGACTAAGCGAGTCTTCCCGACACCCGACAGGCCGACCAAGCGCACTATCTTGCCAGGTTGGGCCAGCTCGTCGCGTAATTCGTCGATGACGTGGGCCACTGATTGCGCCGGCGCGTCACGGTGCCTGCCAAGGTGGAGGCGTAGCTTGTCATCGAGCAGGTACTCTGCATCGACGCTTTCAGTTGCACCACTCCACGGACCATAGGGGCGCCATCCCGAAAGAGCCTTTCCTACCCTCTCCTTGACCCAGGTGATGAGACCTGGGTAACACCTTACCCAAGTCGCTAAGCGCGTACGATCATAGAAGTCGGTGTGGAGCTGATCGGCGTTGGCTACATCGTTTAGTGCTGCGCGCAGTGCCCCCCGGCGATTGCGAAGAGCGCTGTCGGCCGTTGACCCAGTAGAACTGACAATAACGTAAGCGCCCACTTCATCCGCAAGTTCTTGAATAACGGGTCTAAGCGTTCCCATCGGCCGCATCTCGGAAATTATCTCGGATCTCGGCATATCCGGCTTTTTGACCTGGAACCCTGTTGAGCCGCGCGGTATGAAGCCCTCGATGAACACTCCTGGCGGCAGCTCCACGCGCACGTCTAGACCTCCGTCCGCGGCCGTCTGATTACCTCCCCATGTCACCGCCGCAGGAGACAACTCTCGACTCATCAATTCGGCCTCACAGAGACGCCCCACCAGCTCCCGCAAATCGATGTCGTTCAACTGATTAATGTCATCTGAGGTGATGTCGAACATTTTTCCTCTCTAGGTAGCCTAGGATCGCCTTACACTTTTCGATACGGTACCGACTCACGAGCGCAAGGACCAATACAGCAATGTGCCCGGACGAGGCGTACTTCCGATGGCGAAACTCAGGCGGGATGCTACTCGGCTGCGTCGTAGTCAAAGGCACATGAGAACAGTACCTCTGTAGCCGCATAGTTCCCATAGCGGCCTTGTGGGCGCCCGCTCTCAGAAATCAGATGTAGATTCTTGCGGGCACGGGAACCTACGACGTAGAGGAGCTTGTTCGCGGCATCCAAGCTTGCGGCCTCAGAGAAATGAGGCACCATCCCCTGAAGAAGGCCGAACGCGATGACCACATCATACTCGGCACCTTTTACACCGTGGATCGTCGAAACGGTGATGCCAATCCGCTCGCGAAATACCTTCCTGAAGAAAGAGATGTCGTTGATGTATGGGGCTCCGTCCTTTTGGAGCCTGTCGATCCGAGATTGTGAGCTGCGAAAGAACGCATCGCGATGCTCCACCAATGCGGGGAAACTATTCAGGGCTACACCGAGTCGTTCAAGCAGCGCGGTGAAGGCTTGGTCAAGGTAGGCAATCCCATCCGTCTCGGAGATTGAAATTGAGTTGCATTCCCTCAATAGGAGCCGCTGCGTCAGACGCGATGTATCAACGCCAAGATCACCCAGGTCGCTGATCACATCCCTTGCCCATCGCATGCGACGAACAAGCATCTTCGGCGATGACTCAGTCAGGATGATTTTCGAAACTTTGAACCAGAAATTGTCTATATCGTTGCTAAAGGGGACTAGACCAGGGCCGTCAAACTGTTGGTCCGGCAGCATCCTTACTAATTGACGCGTCGTCGATGCCAATAAAATCCACCATGGGGCGAGCACGCAGATCTCCTCAGGAGGATGCCCTGCAGCGAGGCTTGCCTGGATCAGTCGTACTAGCTCGTCATGCAAATTGGGGAGTGTTACGTGCTGGTTGTACGAAACCTTGCTCGGAAACGACGCATTCGATCCTGCGCTCTCGATTGATGTCGGATAAACGTTGAAATTCGAGAAATGGGAAATGATCCTCTTGCTCGAACGGTAATTTCGGGTAAGTGCCATTTCCCTTATCGGGATGCCAGCTTGGGCACGAAAATCAGCCACCGGAATTGCGTAGCCACCGAGCGAGCCGTAGATAGCTTGGTTCGGATCGCCGACGATGAAGGTCTTCGTTCGCCCTGCTCCGGCACGCAAAATAGCGGTAAGAAGGCCATACTGAATTTGCTTCGTGTCCTGATACTCGTCTACCAGGACATATGAGAAGACCGAAGCGAGAATCGATGCAATATGCTTTTGATCACGCATTAGGATCTGCGCATACCAAAGGATCAGCTCGAAATCGATCTGACGCGCTTCTTCGAGTTCGCGAAAGTACTCGCCAAGAATTTTATGGAGCGTCTCATGCTTCCAAACATCTTTGCAGCCTAGGTGATAGCCCGTTTCGCTGAAGTAGTAATCGCAATCCCAGTGGGTGATCTTTGCGTAGGGCGCGCATAGCCGCTCAAGCATGAGTTCGCGGTCGTGCTTGTCTACGACTCGATAGCCGCGGGAAAGCGCTGGAAGGTAGATGCCATATGGCTTAATAATCCACTCGAGGCAAAATGAGTGGATGGTCCCGATCCACAGCTTTGACGTATCAACACCGAGATCTTCTATGCGTTCCTGGATTTCATCTGCTGCGCGGTGCGTATAAGTAATCGCCACGACAATCTGCTTGTCCATGCCCCGCGAAAGCTCATAAGCAATCTTATAGGTCAACGTCCGTGTCTTTCCGCTACCAGGGCATGCGATGAGGAATACGCTCGAAGGTTCCTCCACTGCGGCTGACTGCTCGGCGTTCAACTCACGGGGATCCCAAGCGAACATCAGGCAATTCCCGCCATGAACGAACCAATGGCGTCGTTCGGCAACGCCAGGGCTACCGCAGCTTTGAGTCCCACCAGATCGATATCCCCTCGTTGATAGCGGTCAAGCTCAACCCCAAACAGCGCTAGTCGTGGCTGAGTTGAAGGATCGACTTCGATTTGGCGGGCAACGCGATACTGTAGAATCCTGGCGAGCAGCGGGGCCGATATGTGCCCATGTGCAAAGTGGATAGCCTGCAGGATGTAGGGAGGGACCGCTACCTGATGATCCAGTTCTTCGGCGAGCATGATCGCAAACCAGCCTTTCCCCGCATACTCAGCCATTAGTAGCGCCCGAAAGCTTACGAGATGGGGTTGGATTGATCGTAGGTCGTTCACTGCTTCGGTGATAGTCTGCGGCGCTTTATAGACACTGTTCACAGTTTGGACAAACGCCTCCCGGTTGCCCGCTAACACGAGTTCAACTTCAAAAGTGCGTGGCGCATAGAAGACGGAGAGCCAAGGATTTCCGGCAATAAAGGCGTCGAGGTCGACCTTACGTTCGCCGCCAGCCTTTTGCGAACCTATTGCCTTGCGCTTCCGATTGGCAAGAGCTTCAGAGTCCGCGGGCTGCGGCGCTACATCGAAGAAGGTAGTGTCAAGATCAGTGACTATCGCGCAGCGCTTGCGGATTCGAAGGTCGTTAAAAAGGACGGCAACGTTTTTGAATCCCGTGCTGCGTATGTTAATGACGCTAATACCCAGCTCATCAACGCTCAGCCCTAGCACCTTCTTTACCAAAATAGGGATCAGTATCTCCTCTGCGTCGCCTTCAACGAGCACCACACTTTTAGCAAAGAGCAAATTGCTACGCACAGCGTCCAGGTATCGCTGGATACTTCTCACCTCGGATGGCTCAAGCCCCGTAGCGGGCTGATAGGCCTCGCAATTTAGGCCTTGCCTTCCAAGAATGTTGACGTTGCTCACATTGCTCACTTCAGAGATGTGAGTCGAATGTGTCGTGTAGATGACCTGGGCGTCGCTGTAAGAAATACGGTCGAACAAGGTCTTCTGGATATGGGTGTGGATGTGCGCTTCGGGCTCCTCGATCAGCAGAAAATTGGCAATGGCAAGCTTCTCGCGCTGATACTTGAACTCTAGAAGCTTCAGCGTCAGATAAATGAGGTTTGCTCCGCCCAAGCTCAGCTCATGAATACCCCCCTCATACCCGTCATCGGCCTCGCCTACAAAGAGGCGCAGCGACTGAAATAATTTTTCCGCTTCGTCTGGTAGGTCAGATTTAATCGAAAGCGAAGCAGGCGAGTAGGTTTCTCCGGCCGCATCCTTGATCGTTTCCCGAATGTGGTTACGAACCGACTGCACGTCTTCGAGGCCTTCGATAGAGGCATTCAGGTCCCTGACCATCTCGGTTATGGGGAGCATCGACACTGGATCGATCTCGCCACTCTTGCTCTTGAGAAGCGCAAACAACGGGTTCGTTCGGTTATTGTGAAACTCGGCCACGACATCCCGGAGGGCCTGGATGAAGGTCAGTGACACCTCTTTCGTAACCGAGAGAAATCCGGGGACTTTAGCCCCGACCTCAGGAAATTCAGTCTCGGCACTGAAAATACACGTATCGAAATCGCCCACGAGTGATTGGTAGACGGAAGGGTCGCTGAAATCGGCGCTGCTTCTTCCTGTGAACACAGTTTCGTAGTCGTCAATCGTGATGGTATTGCGTATTTCCTTAAGCTCCTCATCATCAAAAACATCGAGAGCAGCCAGCTTGAGCCGGATCTCCTTTTTCGGACGGAAGATGAGGTTATAGGTGGCCTTCGCCAGCGGTCCGCCTTCGAGCGCTGCCGTGCCATGAAGGAATAGCGCCTGCACAGCTTCGTCGGCGCTGATATCTTCGAACTCAACACTGATGATGATCCAGTGGCCTCGCCATTCGCCGAGCGATCGGCAGAAGTCCGATTCCTCCAGTCGATAGGAGGCACGCACCATGGTGTCATCCAGTAGTAGGCGGATTGCGCGTAGGATATTGGACTTACCTGAGCCATTCTCGCCGATGATGGTGTTGACGCCCCGCTGAAACTTCAACGTTGTATTGCTGAAGTTTCGGTAGTTGACCAAAGTCATTTTGGAAATGTGCATAATTCTCCAGAGCGCCAACGCTCATGAACAGCCTTGTCCGTTTGTGAGCGATGGTAGCGTGACGGTGTATGATATTCCCACAGCAACCGCTTGCAGGCGCCCAGCAGTAGGCGCAGCGATTGCGCTGCTCCGCAATAGCTTTATCACATGATTGCAAGCATTGGGGCGCAGACCAAAACGTGCTCCAGCGTGACGTCATCGTATTCGTCAGGGTTGACGGATATGAAGATTTCCACCAACTCGCCTAGCCCTGCGAGTGTTTTTCTATTTTCTGAAGAAATTTCCTCTCCCCATGGGAGAAGCTTAATCAGGGCCTCATGGATAACATTGGGCGGCCATAAAGACAGAACTCTGACTACTGCAACTCGCACATTTATATACGCACTGATGTCATCTGCTGAACACTCCAACGCTCAGTTCAGTTCCATGGTCAGGTCATTCTGGCTAGGCACCATTTAGGTCCTTTGATTCGGTGATGGGACTTGCGAAAAGAAAACTCATGATGCTCGAAAAAGCCCGGCAGGCCAGGCTAATCTTGAGTTTCTCCAGACTGCGGATCAAGAATGTCGAGTAGCATCTTGTCGTGTTGTCGTGCGATGCGCGTGTTGCCGTGTAGAACATGCACCGATCTAGAAGGATCCTTTTCATGCGTCTGGCGGAGGCGAGGTGCCTGGGCTCTACAGAGATTGTCGCGGTAATGCCACTCCGGGTATCGGTCACCTTCAAGTGGTAGCGCCCAATCAAGCCGTCCTCTCGCGTGGTGTGGCCTAGGCATTTAAAGGTGAGAGAGGTTTCTGACACGTTGGTCTCCGATGGCCTAGGCATCCCACATACCTGAAGACCCATTCTTCACCTTATAGAATGGAGGCTTTGTGTATATGGCTAGGGTAGTAGCGGGTACATAGGGCCTTAGTTGATCGAAAAATCTTCAGAGTTACAGCTGTTGTCTACCTGACATTTATTGGCCGGTACCCAAGGACCCTTTGGCTCTACTGCGTCAAGGCGATGTATTGTCAGAACGCCGGCGTAATAACTGCCGGGTACTCCCGGGAAGCCAGCTTTCTCACCGTCCTTGAAGCGGCCTTCATAAATTGGAACAATCTGGCCACTTTGTGGAGCAAGGCTTACCGAAATACGCCCCGAGGGGCTGCAATGAATGATCATTACGGCGTTCGTGCGATGACCGTTTGCTGACTCGTCAAATACACGAACGATGTTGTGTCCACCAGACTTGCGACAGCTTCTTCCTGAGATGGACGCTGAGACGCCTTCAGCGCTGGTTTCACTGCCCAGGGTCGAAGGCATGTAGAAGTCCAAACTTAGCCCGATCAACGCGTTTTCTGGAAGGGGCGAGAGTCGATCCTCAAAGTTATTTCGTACGCTGATCAACGCTGGCTCGAAGTTTTTCTTGATTATGTCGGTAGTGGCTTCAAGGCAGGCGCCACCAACGGAGGCGATTACGGCTATGAGGCTTTTCGATAGATTTTTCTTGAGAGCGGGCATTGCTCGCATCCTTGCGTATGTGTGAAAAAACCCGGTGGGTCAGCCTTAGTACATATCATTCGTGGACGGGGCAATTCGTCGAGTCAACTGTGAGCTTGTTGGTCGCTGAGTTGAACTGAAAGGTACGCCCCTCAACGTAAAGGCCGTTCTTGATAGCATCAATTTCTTCTGCCTGATACGGCTTCAAGGTGAGGGTCGTAACCTCCCCTTGGTAGCCAAGCTCTACATAATCGATTTTGGAATCGCGTGCCCTCCGACCGTCATAGACTAACCTCCACTTCTGACGAGTGCTCAAATTAGGGGTTGCCATCGGATCGCGATGAGGCAGATTGGCAGTCATTCACTCGTTCCACGCGTAAAAAATACGTCAAAAAAGTTAGATTAGGTAAGTGACTGATTTATGGAAGATAAAACACATGTAACTGTTAGCAAGGCTCCGGAAGTGATGAGTACATCCATTTGCCCTTGCGGCAGCGGCACCCTGCTCGATGCCTGCTGCGGCCATTACCATGCCGGGCATCCGGCGCCGTGCGCCGAAGCCTTGATGCGCTCGCGCTACAGCGCCTATGTGCTGGGTTTGATCGACTATCTGGTGGCAACCACCCTGCCCGCGCAACAGGCCGGCCTGGATCGTCAGTCCATCAGCGACTGGAGCGCGCAAAGCACCTGGCTGGGTCTGGAGGTGGAAAGCTCCGAGGTATTGGGCGGTCAACCGGAACACGCATTCGTCACGTTCACCGCACGCTGGCATGACGGTGGCGGAGAACACAGCCACCGCGAGCGCTCCTCGTTCGTGCAGAACGCCGGGCACTGGTACTTCATCGACCCCACCGTGCCACTCAAGGCCGGACGCAACGATGCCTGCCCGTGCGCCAGCGGGCAGAAATTCAAGAAGTGTTGCGCGGGGTATTTCGGCGCGTGAGGTGATTCCAAAGGGCTAGACTGGCGTTCTAGGGAGAAACACGACCATGATCACCCGGCGCCTTGCACTTTTTCTCTTCACCTCGCTCCTCTTTCTGGGGCTCGGCGGCTGCGCGTCCTGGTTCGGAGACGATCTGCCGGACCCGCAGGTACACCTGGTGAAGGTTGAAGTGGTCCGCGCCAAACTGCTGGAGCAGAAATTTATCCTGCACTTTCGCGTCGACAATCCCAATGACAGCGACCTGACGGTGCGCGGCCTCGAGTACCGTATTCACTTGGGCGACATGCTGCTGGCCGAAGGCGAGCATGAACACTGGTTCACCGTCGGCCCCAAACGCAGCGCCTATTTCAAGGTGCCGATCCGCACCAACCTGTGGCCCAAGGTGCGGGACCTGGTGAAAATGCTGAAAAAACCCGATCAGCCCATCCCCTATCGTCTGGAAGGTGAAATGGAAACCGGTTTATTCATCGCGCACTACGTGCACCTGGCGCGCAATGGCGTGATAATCCCCGCCGATTTAATTCCGGAGCAAAACCGATGACCCAGCAACCCCATGTCCATGGCCCTGACTGCAACCACGATCATGACCATCACGACCACCATGATCACGACCACGGCCATGTCCACGGCCCGAACTGCGGCCACGCCCACCAGGAACCGGTGCGCAACGCCCTGAAAGATGTCGGCCGCAACGACCCTTGCCCATGCGGCAACGGCAAGAAATTCAAGAAGTGCCACGGCGCTTGATGCTTCGGGCGAAGAACTTCTTCGCCGCTTGAATCGACTTCGCGAGCAAGCCCGCTCCCACATTGGTTCTGTGCGCGCATCCCCCCTGTGGGAGCGACGGTGCGTCGCTCCCACAGGGAATTCAGCCAGCCTTCAATATCTGTGCAGTACTCACGACCGTCGCATATTCCCAGTGCAAATTCCCCAGCGACATCGCATGCACTTCCTCGGCTGAGTGCGCATGGCCAAAATAATCGGCCTTGTCGAACGTAAAGCACGCATCCTCCGCCACCCACGCGTCAAATCCCAGATTCCCGGCCGTTCGCGCCGTGGACTCCACCGAGTTATGGGTCGCAACGCCAACGATGATCAACTGCTCGATCCCCGCCTCGCGCAAACTCGCCTCCAGCCCGGTCGCACAAAATGCATCCGGTACCTGTTTCTGAATCAGTTGTTCGCCGGCCTGGGGCATGAAGCGTTCCTGAAACTCAACGCCTGCTTGCTGCGGCCAGAACACCGATTCCGGTGAACGGGACAGGTGCTGCACATGAATCACCGGCCGTCCGGTTCGCCGCCAATACGCCAGCAAATCGACAATTCGTTCCTCGGCCTGAGGATTATTTCGGCGACCGAGCCGGGGCTGCAAGATGCCTTTTTGTTGGTCGATGATGATCAGTGCTGCGTTGGTCTTAAGCTCCATGCCGACTTTTCTCACAACAGGTCATTGAATTTCAGGCACTTCAGCATCACTTCCGCTTACAGGCAAGATTGTGTTTATCGGACAAATCCTGAAATAACCTGACACCCTGCTTGCGCGCCCTCCTCCTGCTCACTAACGTAGCGCCTTTAATGACGCTACCCCCCCCCGCAGGAGCTTTGCCATGGCCTCGCCAGCCCTTACACATTTTCTTCCCCGGTTCGGCGTTGCCGCAGCAGTGGCCGGTGTTTTGAGCCTGACCGGTTGTCAGACCTGGAACACCCAGGACACCCTCCCGCCGACCACCGGCGTACAGCCGCTCAAGGGCCTGGCGCAAAACGTTTCGGTGCGCCGCAATGCCATGGGCATGCCGCTGATCGAGAGCAACAGCTTCCACGATGCCCTGTTCGCCCTCGGCTACGTCCACGCCAGCGACCGCATCACGCAAATGGTCACCTTGCGCCTGTTGGCCCAGGGCCGTTTGTCAGAGATGTCCGGTTCGGACCTGCTGGACGCCGACCGCTACATGCGCGCAGTCAATCTGAAGAAAAGCGCGGGCGAGTTGTACAAGGCATCGTCGCCGCGCCTCAAACGCTTCTTCGAAGTCTATGCGCGCGGCGTCAACGCCTACCTGTTCCGTTTCCGCGACAAGCTGCCGGCCGACCTCGCCGCCAGCGGTTACAAGCCTGAATACTGGCAACCGGAAGACTCGGCGCTGATTTTCTGCCTGATGAACTTCAGTCAGTCGGCCAACCTGCCGGAAGAAATCAACGCGCTGATGCTGGCCCAGACCGTCACCACGGACAAACTCGGGTGGCTGACGCCGTCCGCCCCCGACGAAAAACTGCCGCTGGGCGAAGCTGAAAAACTGCAGGGCATCAAGCTCAATGGCGCCATCCCGGGCCTGACGCAAATCAGCAAAGCCACCGCGCAACTGTCCGACCTGAATCTGCTGGGCGCCACCTCGTCGAACAACTGGGCCATCGGCCGGCAACGCAGCCGCAGTGGCAAAAGCCTGCTGGCCAGCGACAGCCATGGGCCTTTGGGTGTGCCGTCGTTGTTCAGCTACGTGCAGATTCGCGCACCGAAGTACCAGGCCTCTGGCGTGACGATTGCCGGTTTGCCCATGGTGCTCGGCGGTTTCAACGGCAAAGTGGCGTGGAGCATGACCTCGGTCATGGGCGACAACCAGGACCTGTTCCTGGAAAAAATCAAACGCCAGGGCAACGGCCTCACCTATGAAGTCGGCGGCAAATGGCAGCCGGCGATCGTGCGCAACGAAACCTACTTCGTCAAAGGCCAGCGGCCGATTCGCGAAGTGGTGTACGAAACCCGCCACGGTCCTTTGCTCAACAGCGCCCAGGGCATGACGCTGGCCAATGGTTTCGGCCTGGCTTTGCAGACGCCGAATTTCACCGACGATAAAACCCTGGACGCGTTTTTCGACCTGTCCCGGGCACAGACCGTCGAGAAAGCCTCGGACGCCAGCCGTGAAATCCGCGCCATCGCCTTGAACCTGGTGTTCGCCGACGCCAGCAACATCGGCTGGCAAGTCACCGGGCGTTACCCGAACCGTCGCGAAGGCGAAGGCCTGCTGCCGTCGCCGGGCTGGGAAGGTCGCTACGATTGGGACGGCTACGCCGACCCGATGCTCCACCCGTATGACCAGGACCCGTCCCAAGGCTGGCTCGGCACCGCCAACCAGCGGGTCATTCCCCATGGCTACGGCATGCAGCTGTCCAATTCCTGGTCGGCTCCGGAACGTGGCGAACGCCTGGCCGAACTGGCGGGTGTGGGCAAACACGACACGCGCAGCGTGATCGCGATGCAATACGACCAGACCACGACGTTCGCCGCCAAACTGAAAAAAATGTTTGAAGCGCCGGGCATGGCCCAGCCGCTCAAACAAGCCATCGAAGCCCTGCCGGTTGCCGATCGCGGCAAGGCTCGCGAGGCGTACACCCGTTTGATGGCCTTCGACGGCAAACTCAGCCCGACCTCTGCGGATGCGGCGATCTACGAGCTGTTCCTGCAGGAAAGCACCAAACAGATCTTCCTCGACGAACTGGGCCCGGAAAGCAGCCCGGCGTGGAAAGCCTTTATCGCCAACGGCAAGTTGTCCTACGCGGCTCAGGCCGATCACTTGCTGGGCCGTGAAGACAGTCCGTTCTGGGATGACGCACGCACGCCGCAGAAAGAAGACAAGCCGGCAATCCTCGCTCGCAGTCTGGCGGCGGCGATCAGCGCCGGTGACAGTCAATTGGGCGGCGATCACAAAGCCTGGCAGTGGGGCAAGTTGCACCGCTATGAGTGGAAGAATGCCAGCGGCCAGACCGTGCGCGGTCCGCTCGCGGCCGGCGGCGACCACACGACGCTGAACACGGCGGCCTTCACCTGGGGTCAGGACTTCAACACGACGCTGGCGCCAGCTATGCGCTTTATCGTGGACTTCAGCCAGGCAGAACCGCTGATGGGGCAGAACAGCACCGGTCAGTCCGGCAACCCGGCGAGCCCGCACTACCTCGACAGCATTGATCCATGGCTGAAGGGGCAATACATGAGCCTGCCGATGCAACCGCAGAACTTTGACAAGGTGTACGGCAAGACACGGTTGACCCTGACACCCGGCAAGTAACCCCTTTCGCCACTGATCGTTCCCACGCTCTGCGTGGGAATGCCTCTAGGGACGCTCCGCGTCCAGTGGCGCGGAGCGTCACGGGCTGCATTCCCACGCAGAGCATGGGAACGATCATCGCGCGAAAATCGATAGAACTTCTCGCTTCGCGCCAACCTCATAGCTAACAAGCCCCCCCATTTTGGTAACAACATGGATCTTGTTATCGCGCGCCCTGAAGGTTTGTACTGCCCCGCCGGCGATTTCTATATTGACCCGTGGCGGCCGGTCGAGCGTTCGGTCATCACGCACGCCCATGGCGACCATGCCCGCACAGGCAACCAGCATTACCTGGCGGCCGCGCCCGGTGAAGGGATTTTGCGTGCGCGACTGGGCCAGGACATCAGCCTGCAAACCCTGCCCTATGGCGAGCGCTTGCGGCACCACGGCGTCACCCTGAGTTTTCACCCTGCCGGCCACGTCCTCGGCTCAGCCCAGGTGCGCCTTGAATACGGCGGCGAAGTCTGGGTCGCCTCGGGGGATTACAAGATCGAGCCCGACGGCACCTGCGCACCCTTCGAGCCGGTGCGCTGCCACACCTTCATCACCGAGTCGACCTTCGGCCTGCCAATCTATCGCTGGCAACCCCAGGCGCAGATCTTTGGCGAGATCAATCAGTGGTGGCAGGCCAATGCCGCCGCCGACAAAACCAGCGTGCTGTTCTGCTATTCCTTCGGCAAGGCCCAGCGCATTCTCCATGGCATTGACGCCAGCCTCGGCCCCATTCTGGTGCATGGCGCGGTGGACCCGCTGAACCGGGTGTACCGCGAGAGCGGCGTTTATATACCGCCGACGATCTACGCCGGCGACGTGCAAAAGAGCGATCCGATGATGCGCAAGGCGCTGGTCATCGCCCCGCCATCGGCTGGCGCCAGCAACTGGATGCGCCGGTTTGGCGACTACAGCGACGGCTTCGCCAGCGGCTGGATGCGATTACGCGGCACGCGGCGCAGACGCGGCGTGGACCGTGGCTTTGTATTGTCCGACCACGCCGACTGGCCCGGCCTGCTCTGGGCCATCGAACAAACCGGCGCCGAACGGGTCATGGTCACCCACGGTTCGGTGGCGGTGCTGGTGCGGCATCTGCGCGAACAGGGCCTTGATGCCATGGGTTTCAGCACCGAATACGGCGACGATGAGGAAGACAACGCGGCCGTCGAAACCGAGCACGCCGAGGTGGCGACATGAAGGCCTTCGCCGAGCTGTATGCCGAACTCGACGCCACCACGTCAAGCAATGCCAAACTGGCCGCGATGCAGGCTTACTTCGCCCAGGCTGCCCCCGAAGATGCGGCGTGGGCGGTGTACTTTTTGTCCGGAGGGCGACCTCGGCAGCTGGTGCCGGTGCGCGTGCTGCGTGAGCTGGCCGTCGAGTTTTCCGGCCTTGAGCCCTGGCTGTTCGAAGAAAGTTATCAGGCGGTTGGCGATCTGGCGGAAACCATTTCGCTGGTCCTGCCTGAAACCCTGCACAGCTCCACCGACGGGCTGGCGGTGTGGATTGAAGACAAGCTGCTGCCCCTGCGTGGCGAATCCCCGGAAGTCCTCGCCGCACGGTTGCCCGCACTCTGGGCACAACTGGACCGTCACAGCCTGATGCTTTGCATCAAACTCATTACCGGCAGTTTCCGCGTCGGCGTCTCCAAACTGCTGGTGACGCGAGCCCTGGCAGCCATGGCCGGACTCGACAGCAAACGCGTGGCCCAGCGGCTGGTCGGGTACACCGACCTGTCCAATCGCCCGAACGCCGTCAGTTACCTGAAATTGATCGCGGCCGAATCGCCCGACGAACATGCCCAGCGAGGTGGTCAGCCTTACCCGTTTTTCCTGGCCCATGCCCTGTCACAACCGGTCGAGCAGTTCGACGCCGTGCTCGGCCCGGCCAGCCAGTGGCAGGTGGAATGGAAGTGGGACGGCATCCGCGCCCAAGTGATCAAGCGTGACGGGCGCCTGTGGGTCTGGTCACGCGGCGAAGAACTGGTAACCGAGCGTTTCCCCGAACTCGACAGCCTGTTGCACGGACTGCCTGACGGTACAGTGATCGACGGTGAAATCGTCGCCTGGAAAGCCCCTCGCCCCAACACTGACGATGCCTTCAATCCACAATCGCCGTCCGCTCCGGCGGTGCTGCCCTTCGCCCTGTTGCAACAGCGGATCGGCCGCAAAACCCTGGACAGGAAAATTCTCGAAGAAGTGCCGGTGGTGGTCCTCGCCTACGATTTGCTGGAATGGCAAGGCGAGGACTGGCGCAGCCAGCCTCAGGCCAGGCGCCGCGATCAGCTGGATCAACTGATCGCCACCTGCAACAACCCGGTATTACTCGCCTCACCAGTGCTGACCGGCGAAGACTGGTTCGACCTCGCCAGACAACGTGAGGCCTCCCGCAGCCTCGGTGTCGAGGGCATGATGCTCAAGGCCCGGGATGCGCTGTATGGCGTCGGCCGGACCAAGGATATGGGCGTCTGGTGGAAATGGAAAGTCGACCCCTTCAGCGTCGACGCGGTGTTGATTTATGCGCAGCGCGGCCATGGTCGCCGGGCGAATCTCTACAGTGATTACACCTTCGCGGTCTGGGATGGCCCGCCGGACGCCAGCGAACGTACCCTGGTGCCTTTCGCCAAAGCCTATTCAGGGCTGACCGACGAGGAAATGCGCCAGGTCGACAGCATCGTGCGCAAAACCACGGTGGAGAAGTTCGGGCCGGTGAGCAGTGTGAAACCGAGTCTGGTGTTTGAGCTGGGGTTCGAGGGTATTGCCCTGTCGAAACGCCACAAGAGCGGGATTGCCGTGCGGTTTCCGCGGATGTTGAGGTGGCGGCAGGACAAGTCAGTGGAAGAAGCCGACAACCTCGCAACGCTGCAAGATTTGTTGGGCTGAAAGAACTTTGTGGCGAGGGAGCTTGCTCCCGTTCGGCTGCGAAGCCGTCGCAAATTTTCTACAGCGGGACCGCTTCGCGCTCCGGCGGGAGCAAGCTCCCTCGCCACAGGACTCGCGTCTCCACGACCTGATTTGGTGCGGCTATTTTCCGATGCCCGATTCCGTGCACAAATACCCTATTGCCATTTCTTGTATCACCTTTTAAAACGCTTGTTCGGGACTCTGGTTCGGAAATTGCTACTTTCAATGGGTCTTACGCTTTCCAGTAACAATAATTCTGCGCCACAAGCGCTCATATTGGTTCTTAGGGATTGAATAATGAAAAAAGCATTGCTGACCCTTTCTGCACTGGCATTGTGCATGGCTGCTGGCTCCGCCATGGCAAAGGAATACAAAGAACTGCGTTTTGGCGTTGACCCTTCCTATGCTCCGTTCGAATCGAAAGCGGCCGACGGCAGCCTGGTGGGCTTTGACATCGATCTGGGGAACGCGATCTGCGCCGAGCTGAAGGTCAAGTGCAAATGGGTCGAAAGCGATTTCGACGGCATGATTCCGGGCCTCAAGGCCAATAAATTCGACGGTGTGATCTCTTCGATGACCGTCACCCCGGCCCGCGAAAAAGTCATCGACTTCTCCAACGAACTCTTCTCCGGCCCAACCGCCTATGTATTCAAGAAGGGTTCCGGCCTGAGCGAAGACGTCGCTTCTCTGAAAGGCAAGACTGTCGGTTACGAGCAAGGCACCATCCAGGAAGCGTACGCCAAGGCCGTGCTGGACAAGGCCGGCGTGAAGACCCAGGCCTATCAGAACCAGGATCAGGTGTATTCCGACCTGATGTCGGGTCGTCTCGACGCTGCGATCCAGGACATGCTGCAAGCCGAACTGGGCTTCTTGAAGTCGCCAAAGGGCGAAGGCTACGAAGTCAGCAAGCCGGTTGACAGCGAATTGCTGCCGGCCAAAACAGCTATCGGTATCTCTAAAGGTAACAAAGACCTCAAAGAGCTTTTGAATAAAGGTATCAAAGCGTTACACGACGATGGCACCTACGCCACCATTCAGAAGAAACACTTTGGCGATCTGAATCTGTACAGCGGCAAATAATGCCCGGCGCCCATCTCGCGATGGGCGCTTTTTTCACCCGATCAGGTTGCTGATTTATGTTCGAAAACCTATTACAAAACCTGGGGCTCTCAGCCTTCAGCCTCAAGGGCTTCGGTCCGTTGCTGATGGAAGGCACCTGGATGACCATCAAATTATCGGCATTGTCGCTGCTGGTGGCCGTATTGCTCGGCCTGCTCGGCGCCACCGCCAAACTGTCAAAAGTCAAACTGGTGCGGGTTCCAGCCCAGATCTACACCACGCTGATTCGCGGCGTGCCGGACCTGGTGCTGATGCTGCTGATTTTCTACAGCCTGCAAACCTGGCTGACGTCGTTTACCGATTTCATGGAATGGGAATACATCGAGATCAACCCGTTCAGCGCCGGGGTCATCACCCTGGGCTTCATCTATGGCGCGTATTTCACCGAAACCTTCCGCGGGGCGATTCTCGCCGTGCCTCGGGGTCAGGTCGAAGCGGCTACCGCGTACGGCCTCAAACGTGGCCAGCGCTTTCGAATCGTGGTGTTCCCGCAGATGATGCGCTTTGCCCTGCCGGGTATCGGCAACAACTGGATGGTGATGCTCAAGGCCACCGCGCTGGTGTCGATCATCGGCCTCGCCGATTTGGTCAAAGCAGCGCAGGACGCCGGTAAGAGCACCTATCAACTGTTTTACTTCCTGGTGCTTGCCGCGCTGATTTACCTGCTCATCACAAGCGCTTCCAACTTCGTCCTGCGCTGGCTCGAACGCCGCTACGCCGCCGGTTCCCGGGAGGCCGTACGATGATCGAACTCTTGCAGGAATACTGGAAACCCTTCCTTTATACCGACGGCTACAACATCACGGGCCTGGCCATGACCCTGTGGCTGCTGACCGCCTCGATCGTCATCGGTTTCCTGGTGTCGATCCCGCTGTCCATCGCCCGGGTCTCGCCGCACTTCTACATTCGCTGGCCGGTGCAGTTCTACACCTACCTGTTCCGCGGCACGCCGCTGTATATCCAGTTGCTGATTTGCTACACCGGCATCTACAGCCTGGCCGCCGTGCGCGCCCAACCGGTACTGGATGCGTTCTTTCGCGATGCGATGAACTGCACGATCCTGGCGTTCGCCCTGAACACCTGCGCCTACACCACGGAGATTTTCGCCGGGGCGATCCGCAGCATGGCCCACGGTGAAGTCGAAGCGGCCAAGGCCTACGGCCTGACAGGCTGGAAGCTGTATGCCTACGTGATCATGCCGTCGGCCCTGCGTCGCTCGTTGCCTTATTACAGCAACGAAGTGATTCTGATGCTGCACTCGACCACCGTGGCGTTCACCGCGACCATCCCGGACATCCTGAAAGTCGCGCGGGACGCCAACTCGGCGACCTTCCTCACCTTCCAGTCGTTCGGCATCGCTGCGCTGATCTACCTGACCGTTACCTTCGCGCTGGTCGGCCTGTTCCGCCTCGCCGAACGCCGATGGCTGGCGTTCCTCGGGCCGACCCACTAGGACCCGCTTTCAGGAATAAAGAGACAAACATGCGCCACCAGATACATGACTTGCTGGCCCCGCTGCCGGGGACCGCTCGACAGATTCACAGTTTCCACTTCGGCCCAACGTCGGCCAAAGGCAAGATCTACATCCAGTCGTCCCTGCATGCCGATGAAATGCCCGGCATGCTGGTGGCCTGGCACCTCAAGCAGCGCCTGGCGGAACTTGAAGCCGCCGGCCGCCTGCGCAGCGAAATCGTGCTGGTGCCGGTGGCGAACCCGGTCGGCCTGGAACAGGTGCTGATGGATGTGCCGCTGGGCCGCTACGAGCTGGAAAGCGGGCAGAACTTCAATCGCTGGTTCGTCGACTTGAGCGAAGCGGTGGCCAACGAAATCGAAGGCCAGCTTGGCGATGAGCCGCAGCGCAACCTCGAGTTGATTCGCGAAAGCCTGCGCAACGCCCTCGCTCGGCAAATCGCCAGTACTCAGCTGCAATCCCAACGCCTGACCCTGCAACGGCTGGCCTGCGATGCGGACATGGTGCTGGACCTGCATTGCGATTTCGAAGCAGTCGCCCACCTTTACACCACACCCGAAGCCTGGCCGCAGGTCGAGCCGCTGGCCCGTTACATCGGCGCCGAAGCGAGCCTGCTGGCCACCGATTCCGGCGGTCAGTCGTTCGATGAATGGTTCACCCTGCTCTGGTGGCAGTTGAAAGAACGCTTCGGCGAACAGTTCAACATCCCGCTGGGGAGTTTCTCGGTCACCGTCGAGTTGCGCGGCCAGGGCGACGTCAATCATCCTCTGGCCAGTCTCGACTGCCAGGCGCTGATCGACTACCTGATTCACTTCGGCGCCATTGCCGGCGAAGCGGCGCCATTGCCCGAGCTGCCTTACCCCGCCACCCCGTTGGCCGGCGTCGAGCCGGTGTCGACACCGGTGGGCGGTCTGCTGGTGTTCACCGCACTGCCGGGGGAATACCTCGAAGCCGGGCAACTGATCGCCGAAATCATCGACCCGATCAACGATCGCGTCACACCCGTTCATTGCACCGCCGCCGGACTGATGTACGCCCGCTCGCTGCGGCGCATGGCCACTGCCGGCATGGTGATCGCGCACGTCGCGGGCACCGAGGCCTATCGCAGCGGCTACCTACTTTCGCCTTGAGGATGCATGCCCCATGTACAAACTGACCATCGAAGGCCTGCATAAAAGCTATGGCGATCATCATGTGCTCAAAGGCGTTTCACTCAAGGCCAACACCGGCGACGTCATCAGCCTGATCGGAGCCAGCGGCTCGGGCAAAAGCACCTTTCTGCGCTGCATCAACTTTCTCGAACAGCCCAATGACGGCGCCATGACCCTGGACGGCCAGAACATCCGCATGATCAAGGACCGCCACGGCATGCACGTGGCTGACCCCGATGAACTGCAAAAAATCCGCACCCGCCTGGCCATGGTGTTCCAGCACTTCAACTTGTGGAGCCACATGACGGTGCTGGAAAACATCACCATGGCCCCGCGCCGGGTGCTGGGTTGCAGCAAGGAGGAAGCCGAAGACCGCGCGCGGCGTTACCTCGACAAGGTCGGGCTGGCGGCGCGCGTGGCGGATCAATACCCGGCGTTTCTTTCCGGTGGCCAGCAGCAACGCGTGGCGATTGCGCGGGCATTGGCCATGGAACCGGAAGTCATGCTGTTCGACGAACCGACCTCGGCACTCGACCCGGAACTGGTGGGTGAGGTGCTGCGAGTGATTCAAGGCCTGGCCGAAGAAGGCCGGACCATGATCATGGTGACTCACGAAATGAGCTTCGCCCGCAAGGTGTCGAGCCAGGTGCTGTTTCTGCATCAAGGCCTGGTCGAGGAAGAAGGCGCGCCGGAAGACGTGCTGGGCAACCCGAAGAGCGAGCGGTTGCAGCAGTTCCTGAGCGGCAACCTCAAGTAACACTGCAAAGCCTGTAGGAGCGAAGCTGGCTCGCGAAGGCGGAGTATCAGCCGACATCATCGTTGCCTGACACTCCGCCTTCGCGAGCCAGCTTCGCTCCTACTGGGTTCAGATTCCGATCAGCAGTACTGCGATTAAACTTGTTCACCCACGCCGCGGTCACTGAAAGAAGACTTTCAGAGCGCACACCGCCGGCATGGGATCGTCCACCGACTACGCATCACAATGGTTCAGCGCCCGCGACTGGAAGCCATTCGCCTTTCAGAAGCAAGTGTGGACGGCCGTCAAGCGCGGTGAGTCCGGAT
Organism: Pseudomonas sp. FSL W5-0299; assembly: GCF_005930655.1. Lineage (NCBI taxonomy): Bacteria > Pseudomonadati > Pseudomonadota > Gammaproteobacteria > Pseudomonadales > Pseudomonadaceae > Pseudomonas > Pseudomonas sp. FSL W5-0299. The sequence continues at coordinate 12,199 of NZ_RXHX01000049.1, read as the reverse complement.
TACTGCATGCCAGCACGGGTGCCGGTAAAACCTATGCAGTCTGGTTTGCCGCGCTCAATCGCTACGCCAAGTCCATTGCCCCTGTTGAAAAACCTCGCAAACGAAAACCGCTGGCCGAACCGCTGACGGTGCTGTGGATAACCCCCATGCGCGCCTTGGCCGCCGACACCGCTCGCGCCCTTGAAGCACCGCTGCACGACCTGCAGATCCCCTGGAGCGTCGGCCTGCGCACCGGCGACACGAGCAGCAGCGAACGTGCGCGTCAGAGCCGACGCCTGCCCACCACGCTGATCACCACCCCTGAAAGCCTGACGCTGATGCTCGCCCGTGCCGATTCGCAAGCAGCGCTATCGACCTTGCGCATGGTGGTGGTCGACGAATGGCACGAACTGCTCGGCAACAAGCGCGGCGTGCAGCTGCAACTGGCCCTCGCCCGTTTGCGCCGGTGGAATATGGACCTGATTGTGTGGGGCGTTTCCGCGACGCTGGGTAATCAGGCCCACGCCGAACAGGTGTTGATCCCACAAGGTGGCGGCATCAGTGTTCAAGGCCAGACGTCCAAGGAACTGCGGGTCGACACGTTGCTACCGCCGGCCATCGAGCGATTTCCCTGGGCCGGCCACATTGGCTTGAAGATGTTGCCGCAAGTCGTCGCCGAAATAGACTCCAGCCCCAGCAGCCTGGTGTTCACCAACACTCGCGCGCAATCCGAGATCTGGTATCAGGCGTTGCTGGAGGCGCGCCCCGATTGGGCCGGGCTGATCGCCTTGCACCACAGCTCACTGTCGCGAGACACCCGCGACTGGGTCGAGCGAGCGCTGAAGGAAGGCCAGCTCAAAGCAGTGGTCTGTACTTCAAGCCTGGACCTGGGGGTGGATTTCCTGCCGGTGGAACGGGTGCTGCAAATCGGCTCGGCCAAAGGTGTGGCGCGCCTGATGCAGCGGGCCGGGCGTTCCGGTCATGCGCCGGGGCGTGTGTCACGGGTGACGTTGGTGCCGACCCACAGCCTGGAACTGATCGAAGCGGCGGCGGCTCAAGATGCCGTCGCGCAACGCAGCATCGAGCCCCGAGAGTCGCCGCACAAACCGCTGGATGTGCTGGTTCAACACCTGGTCAGCATGGCGCTGGGCGGTGGGTTTGTTCCCGACGAATTGTATGAAGAAGTCCGTAGAACCTGGGCTTATCAAGACCTGACGGCGGCGGATTGGACTTGGGCGCTGGCGTTTGTACGCCATGGCGGGCTTTCCCTGACAGCCTATCCGGATTATCGCCGGGTCGAGCCTGACGAGTTTGGCGTCTGGCGTGTACCGGATGCGCGGCTGGCGCGGCGACATCGCATGAGCATCGGCACCATCGTCAGCGATGCGAGCATTCAGCTGAAGTTCTGGAGCAAGGGCGGCGGCGGCAAGCAGTTGGGCAGTGTCGAGGAAGGTTTTATTGCGCGACTGAAGCCGGGGGACGGTTTCCTGTTCGCGGGGCGCTTGCTGGAGTTGGTGCGGGTGGAAAACATGACCGCTTATGTCAAACGCAGCACCGCGAAAAAAGCCGCGGTGCCGCGCTGGAATGGCGGGCGGATGCCCCTTTCCAGCGAACTGGCGCAGGCGGTGGTCGCGCGTTTCAGTGCAGCGGAGCAAGGCGAGTTCATCGGCCCGGAGATGCGGGCTCTGCGGCCGCTGCTGGAGGTGCAGCGACGCTGGTCCGGGTTGCCGACCTCGAACTCGTTGCTGGCCGAAGCACTGAAATCCCGCGAAGGCCGGCACCTGTTCCTGTACCCCTTTGCCGGGCGTCAGGTGCATCTGGGCCTGGCGAGTTTGCTGGCGTGGCGGGTCAGCCAGCAGCAGGCGGTGACGTTTTCCATCGCGGTCAATGATTACGGGCTGGAGTTGCTCAGCGCCACCTCTGTGGATTGGTCGCAGGTGTTGAACCCAGGCCTGTTGAGCGCCGAGCACTTGTTGAACGATGTCCTCGCGAGCTTGAATGCCGGCGAACTCGCGCTTCGCCGCTTTCGGGAAATCGCCCGAATTGCCGGACTGGTGTTTGCCGGCTACCCCGGCGCACCGAAAAGCACACGGCAGGTTCAAGCCTCCAGCGGACTGTTCTTCGAGGTGTTCAAGCAGTACGACGCGGGGAATCTATTGCTGGCGCAGGCCGGGGAAGAAGTCCTACGGGAAGAACTGGATATTCATCGTCTGGAACAGACGTTGGCGCGTATCAATCGCCTGAAACTGGACCTGCATCAGATCAAACGTCCTACGCCGCTGGGGTTTCCCCTGTTGGTTGAACGTATGCGGGAAAGCATGAGCTCGGAAAAACTCGCGGACCGTATCCGACGCATGGTCACCGACCTTGAGAAAACCGCCGAAACCGGGAAAACCTGATGAGTACGCCCTATCCCGTGCGTCTGGCCGGTGAAGAACTGTGGCTGCTGCCGGAAAAAGCCATTTACTGGCCGGCGCAACAAGCCCTGCTGATCGCTGATGTGCATTTTGGCAAAGCGGCGGCGTATCGCAGCCTTGGCCAGCCGGTGCCCCATGGCACCACCGCCAGCAATGTCGCGCTGCTGGACGGGATGTTGGCCGCCCTACCCTGCCGTCAGCTGATTTTCCTTGGGGATTTTCTGCACGGGCCCGGCTCCCATGCTTGCGGCACGTTAAGCGCACTGACTGAGTGGCGAGCGCGGCACCCGGATCTGCCAATGACGCTGATCCGCGGCAACCACGACAAACGCGCCGGGGACCCGCCGGCTTCGTTAAACATACGCGTAGTGCCCGAACCGTTGTTGCTCGGACCGTTCGCCTTGCAGCATGAGCCCGATCCGCATCCGCACCGGCATGTACTCGCCGGGCATGTGCATCCGGTTTATCGGCTGAACGGCAAAGGTCGGCAACGTTTGCGCCTGGCGTGTTTCAGATTGGGCGAGGACATCAGCCTGCTCCCGGCCTTCGGCGCGTTTACCGGCGGCTATCAGATCGAACGGGACGACAGCTGCAGGATCTTTGTCATCGGCGACAACGAAATATGGCCAGTCAGCGCGTAGGAGCGAAGCTTGCTCGCGAAGGCGGTGTGTCAGGTAAGGATGATGTTGTCTGACACACCGCCTTCGTCGGAACTCCGTCCAAAGCAAGCTTCGCCCCTGCAGGTAATAGCAATCAGGCTACGGGCGCGGGAGGTGGCTCATCCGGCAGGGTAGGCTCACCGGGCTCGGTAGGCTGTTCGTTCGGGGTATCAGGATCAGGCTGGCCGGGGATGCCCCCTGCCATGCTGATGGCTGGATGTGCCAACAAGGACCAGGCCAGGACGCCAATCTGATTGGGCTCAAGCCTTGCCAGTTCGGCACTTATTCGCGGATCGATCTTCATAAAGCACTCCTGAGCGATGGCCCCGTCCGCTGTACGCGAACCGGGCAGTACACCCAATAGAGTGTCTACCCGCTCAAGAATTCCCGCGACCTGCCAGATGAATGGATCAGGTGCGTGGCAAGGTGACGCCGCGTTGGCCCTGATACTTGCCGCCACGGTCCTTATAGGACACTTCGCACTCTTCGTCGGATTCAAGGAACAGCATCTGCGCCACGCCTTCGTTGGCATAGATTTTCGCAGGCAGGTTGGTTGTGTTCGAGAATTCCAGGGTCACGTGCCCTTCCCACTCTGGCTCAAGCGGGGTGACGTTGACGATGATGCCGCAGCGGGCGTAGGTGCTTTTGCCCAGGCAGATGGTCAATACGTTGCGCGGAATACGGAAGTATTCGACGGTGCTGGCCAAGGCGAAAGAGTTCGGCGGGATGATGCAGACGTCGCTATGGATGTCGACGAAGCTGCCGGCATCGAAATTTTTCGGGTCGACAATGGCCGAATTAATGTTGGTGAACACCTTGAAATGACTAGTGCAACGAACGTCGTAACCGTAACTCGACACGCCGTAGGAGATCACACGGTTATCGTCGCTGCCGCGCACCTGGCGCTCGACGAACGGCTCGATCATGCCGTGTTCCTGCGCCATGCGGCGAATCCACTTGTCCGATTTGATGCTCATGGCGGGTGTCCTGAATAGCGAGGTGGAAAAATTCTGTCCGGCATCTTACCGGGCGCGCGCTCCGGGTTCAAAGTCCGGGGCATAATTCTCGCCGATCCCCTGTGATATCTGGGCCTTCGCCGTAAATTGGCGGACCGTCAGTCATGAAATCAGAGAAACCTTCACCGGAAGCATTGGCACGTTCCGGAAAAAGGGTTAAGGTGGCGCCACTGTGCTGCTTGTGTCACTGAGAATCTCTACACGATATGTTGAATTTCGATCCAACCATCTACAAGAATTTTTCCTGCTCTTTGCACTCAGTCTCGGCCAGGGTTCTTCCTGCGTCGCAGTTATCTTTGTTCAAGGAGTTACACCATGTCTAATCGCCAAACTGGTACCGTTAAGTGGTTCAACGATGAAAAAGGCTTCGGCTTCATCACTCCACAATCCGGTGACGACCTGTTCGTTCACTTCAAAGCTATCCAATCCGACGGCTTCAAAAGCCTGAAAGAAGGCCAACAGGTTTCTTTCATCGCTACCCGCGGTCAGAAAGGCATGCAAGCTGAAGAAGTTCAAGTTATCTAACTTGTACTTGCTTTAGTAAAAGGCCCCGCCCTCAAAAGCGGGGCTTTTTTGTGCCTGTGTGTTTTGCAGGCAAAAAAAATCGCAGCCCACGGCTGCGATTTTTTGCGTCTTACCAGGCCACACCAAACCCTGCGGTGTAACGCGTCTTGTCCAGATCAGCATCGTCGGTACCGCTGATGATGTCTCGCTCGGCCTTGAGGTTAAGCGAAGCCCACTCGGTGACCTTGTAGCGCAAGCCCATTTCGGCATCGAGCGCGTAATCCGCTACCCCCGACAACGGCTTGCCCACTTCGCCATTGGTGAAGAACTCCACCTTCTTGCCGATCAGGTAACGGTTGTAGTCCCACTTCATCGCCAGGGAATAGAAGTTTTCCTTGCTGCCGTCGGAGAACTCATAGTCCGTGCGGTTGACCAGCGAGCCCAGGGAGAATGCGCCGAGTTCGTTATCCCAGAACTGGTAACCCGGACCGGTACCGACAGTGCGCTGACGGGAGAGGTCTTCTACCTTGTCGCGCTTATAGACCGCGCGGCCTTGCCAGAACCACTTCTCGGTCAGGAAACGGTCGAGCGAGTATTCGCCCCGCCAGTTGTCGGTAGTGACCACGTCATCCTGGAACTCGCGGTTGTACTCGCCTTCCGCCGTGTGCCGCCATTTGCCATGGCGCGCCGTGGTCTTGAAGTCGATGTCGTAGTCATCGGTGTCTTTTTCCGCCCGCTGGTAATCCAGCGCCGCGTCGACATTGCCTTTCCACACCAGATCTTCAACTACTGGCTTGGGCTTGAGAATCTGCTGGATACTCGCCAGCTCGACCGTCTTCGGCGCTTCGCCGTTTTCCAGCGTCACCTTGCCGTCGTCCGCTGCATGCAGCGACTTGGCCTTCTCGCCGGTGTAGGCATCTTGCTTGACCAGCAACTCCTGATCACTTTCCAGGGTCTTGACCTGCTTCCAGTCGATCGGAACCGCACCGGCATATTCGGTCTGTATCAGCAATTTACCGCCATCGAACAGCGTGATCTTGCCGCTCAGTTTGTCACCGTTCTTCAACCAGACGGTATCAGCGAGCAACGGCGTGGAGGCACTCATGACAGCAAGGCACAGCAGGGTTCTGGATACCATAAGCAAATACAGGCTCAAGTTTGCGAAAAAAAGTCGGCATTATCCCTGGGAATAAGACCCTAGCAAGGACTGACCCGACTATTTCTATTGAGTTCATTTCTCAATTGCGCATCCAGGACTTACTCTACGGACGGTAAGGCGAATTTTTTCAGGAACCACGGACGTGACCGACCCAACCACTGAAACCGAAAGTGCAGCGCAAATCCGACGCACGGCGCTCTACTTGACCCTCGCGCAGGTGCCCGAAGGCAAAGTGGTCAGCTATGGTCAACTCGCCGAACTGGCCGGACTGGGCCGAGCCGCGCGCTGGGTGGGACGCACATTGAGTCAGCTGCCCGGCGACACCAAGCTGCCATGGCACCGCGTGCTGGGTGCCGGCGGTCGGATCAGCCTGCCCGTGGGCAGCCCTTCAGGGGATGAGCAGCGCGCGCGATTGCGCTCCGAAGGCGTCAGTATCCTGAACAATCGTGTTGATATTCAGCGCCATGGCTGGCGCCCGGTAGAGCACAGCGGTTAGAGTGCGCGCTTTGTTTCCGTAATTCTTGAGGCAGACTCCAGCCCATGCCCCGTAAAACCTGGCGCGCCGCGCTCGCCGCCTATGCCAGCCCCTCGACGCTTGTGTTGTTGTTGCTTGGTTTCGCCGCCGGCCTGCCCTACATGCTGGTGTTTTCGACGCTCTCCGTTTGGCTGCGTGAGGCCGGTGTGGCCCGCGAAACCATCGGTTATGCAAGTCTGATCGGCTTGGCCTATGCCTTTAAATGGGTCTGGTCCCCGCTGCTCGACCAATGGCGCCTGCCCTTTCTCGGCAAACTCGGTCGACGACGTTCCTGGCTGGTGCTCTCCCAGGCACTGGTGATCCTCGGTCTGATCGGGATGGGTTTCTGCGACCCGCAAAAGCACTTGTCCTGGCTGATCGCCATCGCCGTGGTCGTCGCCTTCGCGTCGGCGACGCAAGACATTGCGGTTGACGCCTATCGCCTGGAAATCGCCGACGACACTCGCCAGGCAGCGCTCGCTGCCAGCTACATGTCCGGCTATCGGATCGCCGCGCTGCTGGCGACGGCCGGCGCGCTGTTTTTCGCTGAAGGCTTTGGCTCCACGGGTTTCAATTACCAGCATTCGGCCTGGGCCGGCACCTACGTGTTGTTTGGCGCCCTGATGGTCCCGGCGCTGCTGACGACGCTGTTCATGCGCGAACCGCCTGTGCCCCTGCGTACCCAACTTCAAGCCGGCCGCTACAGCTTTATGCACCAACTGATGTCGGTGTTCGTGCTGATCGTGCTGCTGGTGTCCGTGCCGGCCATGTTTACCCAGCTCTACAACACCGACTTCGCCAGCGTGCTGTTCGAAGGCGCGAGCCCGCTCGACCTGCTGCTCGAAGACCGCGCCTTCCTGCGGGCCATCCTCTACACCACGCTCACGTTTATGTGCCTGTCGGCCATGGGCCGTCGCGGCCTGGCACCGGTGCTGACGCCGATCAACGACTTCATTCTGCGTTACCGCTGGCAAGCGTTCCTGCTGCTCGGGCTGATCGCCACCTACCGCATGTCCGATACGGTCATGGGCGTGATGGCCAACGTGTTCTACATCGACCAGGGCTTCACCAAGGACCAGATCGCCAGTGTCAGCAAAATCTTCGGCCTGATCATGACCCTGGTCGGCGCCGGCATGGGCGGCCTGCTGATCGTGCGTTTCGGCATCCTGCCGATCCTGCTCATCGGCGGCATTACATCGGCCGGCACCAACCTGCTGTTCCTGATGCTCGCCGACATGGGCGCCAACCTGAACATGCTGATCCTGACCATTTCCCTGGACAACTTCAGCTCGGGCCTGGCGACGTCAGCGTTCGTCGCGTACCTGTCGAGCCTGACAAACCTGAAATTCTCGGCCACCCAGTACGCCCTGCTCAGCTCGATCATGCTCCTGCTGCCACGCTTGATCGGCGGTTATTCAGGGGTCATGGTAGAGAAATTCGGTTACCACAACTTCTTCCTGATCACGGCGCTGTTGGGTGTTCCGACCCTGCTGTTGATCGCCCTGCACTGGTACCAGGAGAGCCGTCGCGCAGGTCCGACGCCGACACCCGAACCGGTGCCGACCCAGGTCGCGGAAGAATCGTAGGACATTTCGCAGAGGGCGCGACGATTCCCGCCCTCGTGCCACACCGCCGACCGCACGCCTGTACGCCAGCGGATCTCGCCCGTACAATGCTCCGTCATTTCTCGTCATCAGCAACCGACAACGGCCAACCATGCGCACCAGTCAATTTTTGCTCGCCACACAGAAAGAAACGCCTTCCGACGCGGTCGTCATCAGCCATCAGCTGATGCTGCGCGCCGGCATGATCCGCAAACTCGCCTCGGGCCTCTACACCTGGCTGCCGATGGGCTTGCGAGTGATGCGCAAGGTCGAAGCCATCGTTCGTGAAGAAATGAACGCCGCAGGCTCTCTCGAAGTGTTGATGCCGAGCACCCAACCGGCTGAACTGTGGCAGGAATCCGGTCGCTGGGAAGAATACGGCCCTGAATTGCTGCGCTTCAAGGATCGCCACGGTCGCGACTTCTGCGCCGGCCCGACCCACGAAGAAGTGATCACCGACCTGATGCGCAACGAATTGAGCAGCTACAAGCAGCTGCCGATCAACCTGTATCAGATCCAGACCAAATTCCGTGACGAAATCCGCCCACGCTTCGGTTTGATGCGCGGCCGCGAGTTCATCATGAAGGACGCCTATTCGTTCCACGCTGATCAGCCTTCGCTGCAGATCACCTACGACCGCATGCACCAGGCGTACTGCAACGTGTTTACCCGTCTGGGCCTGAAGTTCCGCCCTGTAGAAGCCGACAACGGCTCCATCGGCGGTGCCGGCTCCCACGAGTTCCATGTACTGGCCGAGTCCGGCGAAGACGATATCGTCTTCAGCAACGGTTCCGACTACGCCGCGAACATCGAGAAAGCCGAAGCCGTGCCGCGTGAAACCTCCCGCGCCGCACCGACTGAAGAACTGCGCCTGGTCGACACGCCGAACGCCAAGACCATTGCGCAACTGGTCGAAGGCTTCAACCTGCCGATCGAAAAGACCATCAAGACCCTCGTGGTTCACGCTGAAGAGCAAGGCAAGCTGATTGCCCTGATCATCCGTGGCGACCACGAGCTGAACGAAATCAAGGCCGGCAACCAGCCAGGCGTTGCCAGCCCGCTGGTCATGGCTTCCGAAAGCGAATTGCGCGACGCCATTGGCGCCGGCGCCGGTTCCCTCGGCCCATTGAACCTGCCACTGCCGATCATCATCGACCGTTCCGTAGAGCTGATGAGCGACTTCGGCATCGGTGCCAACATCGACGACAAGCACTACTTCGGCGTGAACTGGGAGCGTGATCTGCCGGTTCCGACCGTTGCCGACCTGCGTAACGTTGTCGCCGGCGACCCAAGCCCGGATGGCAAGGGCACCCTGGAAATCAAGCGCGGCATCGAAGTCGGGCACATCTTCCAGCTGGGCAACAAGTACAGCAAGGCGATGAAGTGCGAAGTGCTGGGCGAGAACGGCAAGCCGGTTACCCTGGAAATGGGTTGCTACGGCATCGGCGTTTCCCGCGTGGTGGCTGCGGCCATCGAGCAGAACAACGACGCCAACGGGATCATCTGGAGCGACACACTGGCTCCATTCCAGGTCGCTTTGGTGCCATTGCGCTACGAAACCGAACAGGTTCGTGAAGCCACCGACAAGCTGTATGCAGAACTGACTGCAGCCGGCTTCGAAGTGCTGCTGGACGATCGCGACAAGAAAACCAGCCCGGGCATCAAGTTCGCGGACATGGAGCTGATCGGCATTCCTCACCGGATCGTGGTCAGTGACCGCGGCCTCGCCGAAGGCAATCTGGAATACAAGAGCCGTACCGAACCTGAAGCGCAAGCGCTGCCGGTTGCTGACGTGCTGTCTTTCCTCCAGGCCCGTATCCGCCGCTGACACCAGATAGAGAAGTCATGTTCAAGCGAAACACCTTAGGCCTCGGTGGTGGCGCCCTGTGCGTCACCCTGCTGGTCAGCGGCTGTGCCAATCACATGTCGCAACGCAGCGAGCACGAGGAGCGTGTCGAGCGCAAATTGCTCGATCACAGCCTGCAGATCGATGTCGGCGAGCCCAAGGTGCTTGAGTTGCCGCAACGTCGGGTGAAAATCCACGAGCAGAAAACGTTCGAAGTCACCGAATTCGAAGTCACGCGTCACTATGATCGCTACACGCCCTACCAACCCTGGCGGGAGGTCTACGAGATCCCGCTGGGCGCGGTCGCGGTGGTGGGCGGTGTCGGGGCGAATGTGGTCAACGTATTCACCCTCGGCAGTCTGCCGGACAGCGTGACCAAGGATTGGCTGAGCTACGGTTTTGCCGGGCTCAACCCGCTCATGAACGTGCAGTCCAACGGTCGGGCGCAACAAAACCTGGCCGGGATCGATGAGATCCAGCTCGACAAGCGCACCGAATACTCGAGCCTGCCCTGGAGCGAGCGCCCGGTGGTGGTGAAAGCCGGCAAGGAAACGTTTGATCTGAGCACCGACAAAAACGGTGTTCTGCGCCTGAACCTGCTGGACAGCCCATTCGCCGAACATGACATCAATCATCTGAGCCGACTGCTGATCAGCGTCGAAGACGGCCAGGACGATGTACACAGCGATTCGTCCCTGGCAGTCAGCAGTTCATTGCGCGGCAAACTGCTCGAAGCCCATGGCCTGATTTATGACGACCTCGAAGACGACGAAGTGAGCCAGTGGGTACACCGGGTCAAGCGCTTGTCGGAACTGGGTCTTGAAGAAGAAGCCAGCGAGCTGGAACAAAGCCTGATCGAACTGACCCGCAACGATCCAGAGTTGCAGACCGAATTCCTCAAGTCATTGACCAAGGATGCCGGGCGACTGGTGGCGGATCCTGGACCGAATTAAAAGCAAAAGCTTCGCGGGCAAGCCTCGCCCCTACAAGATGCGATACCTGTAGGAGCGAGGCTTGCCCGCGAAGAGGCCCTCACATTCACCGCAAAACTACCGCTCAAACAACTCCATCTGCTCAAACCCACCCCGCAAATCCTCCAGCCGCACGCCAATCCCCAACAACCGCACCGGTTTCCCGCCGCGATTGAACGCCTGGGTCAGCAACAACTGATAACTGCCCAAATCCCGCCCTGCCCCGGCTTGTTCCAGCGTCGTCTGGGTAAAGTCATGGAACTTCACTTTGACGAACGGCTTGCCCGGCCGATAGCTGCTGTCGATCCGCGCCATTCGGCCCGCCAGGGTTTCCAGCAGCTCGGGTAGTTTATCCAGGCAGCTGACCAGATCCGGCAGGTCCACGTCATAGGTGTTTTCAACACTGATCGATTGCCGGCGGCTGTCGTTGTGCACCTGACGGTCATCGATCCCCCGGGCCAGGCTCCAGAGTCGCTCGCCGAAGCTGCCAAATTCACGCACCAGCGCCAACTTGCCCCACTCGCGCAAATGCGAGCAATCGACAATGCCGAGCCTGCCCAGCTTGTCGGCGGTCACTTTGCCAACGCCATGCAGCTTGCTGACGGGCAAACCACTGACAAAGTCTTCAACCTGATCAGGCGTGATCACAAACAAACCGTTGGGCTTCTTCCAGTCACTGGCGATCTTGGCCAGAAACTTGTTCGGTGCCACGCCAGCCGAGACCGTGATGTGCAACTGATTAGAGACTCGGCGGCGAATGTCCTGGGCGATGCGCGTGGCGCTGCCACCGAAATGCGCACAGTCCGACACGTCGAGGTAAGCCTCGTCGAGGGAAAGCGGCTCGATCAGGTCGGTGTAATCGCGAAAGATCGTATGAATTTCCTTCGACGCTTCTCTATAGGCGTCCATGCGCGGCTTGACGATGGTCAGGTCCGGACACAGCTTCAGGGCTTGCCCGGAAGACATGGCCGAGCGCACGCCGTAGGCCCGCGCCTCATAGTTGCAAGTGGCGATCACCCCGCGCCGGTCCGCAGAACCACCCACCGCCAGCGGTTTACCCGCCAGGCGCGGGTCGTCACGCATCTCGATGGCAGCGTAGAAGCAGTCGCAATCGACGTGGATGATTTTTCGCTGGCTCATATAAAAGCGGTGTTCATGGTGAAGAAATGGGGTCATGGCGTGCCGGATCGGCAGTATCTCACTGACACCTGTATATAGCACCAGTAGTCTGAATCTTCTTCCCCACCGGTAGGAAAAGTAACCGATGAATTTATTTTCTCAATCGAAAAGCGTCACTCGATAGAGCTGCAAGCCTTGCCATGCCTGCCTCGCAGACGATCGCCCAGCCCTTCCTTGCCGCTAAGCGATTGAACCAGAACAGGTTTTATCTGGATTGAAGGTTGACAGCCCAGCGATCCTCTGTAGAATGCCGACACACAGACGCGGGATGGAGCAGTCTGGTAGCTCGTCGGGCTCATAACCCGAAGGTCGTCGGTTCAAATCCGGCTCCCGCAACCAAACATCAAAAAA
>NZ_RXHX01000048.1:0-35082 GCF_005930655.1 Pseudomonas sp. FSL W5-0299 | reverse complement strand
ACTGAGAGATCCTTTCTCTCTAAGCTAATGAATCATGGGCGCTCTGTCTGTAACAGAAATAGGGTTACCCTCCTTGAACAACGCCGCGCGCGCGGCATCGCCGGTCATCGCTCGGTCAGCAAACACCAGCACGTCGGGGTCAAGACTGACCAGCGACTCAACGGAAAAGGGTTTGTAGCCAGTGTGCGTGGCCAGATTGTGCCCGCCGGCCTTTTGGATGAGCCAATCGGCGGCGGTGTCTTTGCCGGCGATAAGCGGCTTGCCGCCCGCATGGCCCAGCAGCAACAGCACGCCCGGCGATTTTTCCTTCAACTGCGCGCGAGTGACCCGGACCTTCTGCTGTTCGAGTTGCTGCTGGTAGGTCTGGAGCAATTGCGCAGCCCGGTCTTCAGCACCGAGCAACTTGCCCAGATGCGCAAGATTGCCCTGCAACGTCGGCATATCGGGCTGGGCCGAGAACAGTTCGACCTGCACGCCCGCGCTACGAACCTGCGACAGCACCGGCGGCGGCCCCATTTCTTCGGTGCCGACCAGAATCTGCGGGCGTAAGCTCAAGATGCCCTCCGCCGACAGTTGCCGCTGATAACCGATGCTCGGCAGCGCCTTCAACGAGGCCGGATGCTGACTGGTGGTATCGACGCCGACCAGTTTTGACTCACCGCCCAGCGCGCTCACCCACTCCGACAAGGCGCCACCGGCACTGACCCAACGCTGTGGCAACTCGGCCGCTGCGGCGTGGTGGCTGACGAGGAGTCCGACACACAGCGCAACAACGCGGGTACTCAGGCGCATAAACAGCTTCCTTTTAAGTTTTCCCAGGCATCGAGATGACAGGCCAAGTATCCTCGGCATCCGGCACCTGCACCCGACGGGGCGAAGCGTCCATTTGATAATTGTTTGCATTTGAACGTCAAGCTCGGACATATCCGGTCACGAGCCGCCGAAACAGAGGATAGACATGAAGTTGATTTGTACAGGTGCCGAACTGGCTGACAACAGTAGTCGCGGATTCGACATCGACAGTCAGAAACTTTTTGCTGTGCGCCGGGGCGGCCAAGTGTACGTCTACATCAATCGCTGCCCGCACCGGGGTGTCGGGCTGGAATGGAAACCCGATCAGTTTCTCGACCCCAGCAACAGCCTGATCCAGTGTGCGACCCACGGCGCACTGTTCCTGATCGAAGACGGCGAATGCGTCGCCGGCCCGTGCGCCGGGCAATCCCTCACCCCCGTTGCCTGCCGCGAAGACGAACAAGGTATCTGGATCGACCCTTAACTGTTCAGCAGCACCTCCAGGCGTCGATCGACCACCATCTCTTCATGGGTCAATCGCACGCCATAGGCCATTACCTCGACGCCGCATGCCACCGCCTCTCGCAATGCTACTGCGTAGGCCGAATCGATCTCTTCTGCCGGACGCACCGCTTCAATGCCGGTCAGGTTGACGCAATACAACTGCACCGCGCGAATCCCGTCCCGAGCCAAGTGAGCCAGTTCCCGCAAATGCTTGGCGCCCCGTTGCGTCACTGCATCGGGAAATGCCGCCACCGATGAACCGTCGAAGCCCAGGGTCACGCTTTTGACCTCTACATACGCCGGCCCGCCCGGGTAATCGAGACGGAAATCGATACGGCTGCTTTCCTGTCCGTAGGCCACTTCGCGTTTCAATTCGGTAAAGCCGTTCAGCTCGGTAATCACCCCCGCCCGCAACGCCTCTTCGATCAACCCGTTGGCGCGCCCGGTGTTCACGCAAAACAACCGGCCTTGCGGGGTTTCGCCGACTTCCCAAGTGCCGGGCAATTTGCGCTTCGGGTCGTCGGAGCGGCTGAACCAGACCTGCCCACCTTCCACCTGGCAATTGAGCATCGAGCCGGTGTTGGGGCAGTGAATCGTCAGCAATTCGCCGCCAACGGTTTCGATATCGGCGAGAAAACGCTTGTAACGACGGATCAGGCGACCTTCTTCGAGGGGAGGATGAAAACGCATCAGCCTTGCCAGCTCCGCAATCCACGTGCGATCCGCTCGACCGCTTCTTCCAGGCGCGGCAGGCTTTGGGTGTAGGCAAAACGCACATGGTGCCCGGCCTGATAACGTCCAAAGTCCAGGCCCGGGGTAATTGCAACATGCTCGGTTTCGAGGAAATGTCGGCAGAATGCGAAGGCATCGCCGCCGAACTTGCTGATATCGGCGTACAAGTAAAACGCGCCTTCCGGCTCGACGGCGATCCCGAAGCCCAGTTCTCTTAGAGCCGGCAACAGGAAATCCCGTCGACGACCGAATTCGGCCCGACGCTCTTCCAGAATGCTGATCGTGGCCGGCTCGAAGCAGGCCAGTGCGGCGTGCTGGGCCATGCTCGGGGCGCTGATGTAGAGGTTTTGCGCAAGTTTTTCCAGCTCGCCGACTGCCGCTTCAGGAGCGACCAGCCAGCCCAGCCGCCATCCGGTCATGCCGAAATACTTGGAAAAACTATTAAGGACAAAGGCGCTGTCATCGACTTCCAGCACACTGGCGGCATCGGTGCCATACGTCAGGCCATGGTAGATCTCGTCCACCACCAGATGACCGTGTCGCTCCTTGATCGCAACCGACAAGCCCGCCAGTTCGTCACGGGTCAGGATGGTCCCGGTCGGGTTGGCGGGTGAGGCCACCAAGGCGCCGACGCTGTCTTGATCCCAATGGCGCGCCACCAGGTCCGGCGTCAGCTGATAGCGAACGTCCGGGCCGACCGGCACCAGTTGCGCGGCGCCTTCGACCAACCGCAGGAAATGCCGGTTGCAGGGATAACCCGGGTCCGCCAGCAGCCAGTGTTTGCCCGGATCGACGAGCAAGGCGCTGGCCAATAACAAGGCGCCGGAACCGCCAGGCGTGATGAGGATTCGCTGCGGGTCGATGTTCAACCCGTAACGCTGCTGATAAAAGCCCGAAATGGCCTCACGCAACTCGGGGATACCGCGCGCAGCGGTGTAACGGGTCTTCCCCGCCGTCAGTGCTGCCTGGCCGGCCTGGATGATCGGCTCGGCGGTGGTGAAGTCCGGCTCGCCGATTTCCAGGTGGATCACATCGTGACCCTCGGCTTGCAGTTCATTGGCCCGCGCCAGCAGCGCCATGACATGGAAAGGTTCGATCGCGCGACTGCGGGCACTGTAGGACTGAGCCATTAGCCTTCCTTACAACGGAGAAAAAAATCGATTCTACCCAAGCGTTGGAACGAGCGAGAACCTAAAGCGGTCAGACGCGTTATAACTTGGCCGTAAACGACTCAAGCGTGTACCTCAGGTTTGACTAAAATCAATAATTGATCAGGTCTCCATCGCCGCCAGACAAGGCTTTGCGATCATTTGCAAGCCCTTTGGGCCACTACCTCGACATCCGGGAGTAGCGCGGCCCGATTTGATCTGGTAAGTTCGCCCGCTTGCAGCCGCAGGGCCGGCAGGTGTCGGTGATGGAGCAATCCTGCGCAATGGATTACAAGAGTAGAGGCGGTCCATTTCATGCCCACCCAAGCAAAGCAGCAAAACCAGTCGATCAGCGGCTTCGAACCCTACAAAGAAGTAAAGGGCGAGGAGTACATGGGCAAGCCCATGCGCGCTCACTTCACCAAGATCCTGAATAAGTGGAAACAGGACTTGATGCAGGAAGTCGACCGCACGGTTGATCACATGAAAGACGAAGCGGCCAACTTCCCTGACCCGGCCGACCGTGCCAGCCAGGAAGAAGAGTTCAGCCTTGAACTGCGTGCCCGCGACCGCGAGCGCAAGTTGATCAAGAAGATCGACAAGACGCTGCAGCTGATCGAAGACGAAGAATATGGCTGGTGCGAGTCCTGCGGCGTCGAGATCGGCGTCAAGCGACTGGAAGCCCGCCCTACCGCCGACATGTGCGTTGACTGCAAGACCCTGGCGGAAATCAAGGAAAAGCAAGTCGGCAAGTAATGTCGCCTTGAACGAAGAACGGAGCGTGCGAACGCTCCGTTTTTGTTTCTGATATTTATTGCGTCTTCGGCATTGCCTTCGCGAGCAAGCTTCGCGCCTACAAAGGCTGGCACGATCTTCTGTAGGAACGAAGCTTGCTCGCGACGGCGGCTTCAAGCCATGCTCGAAACGATTGGACAGCCTGACACCGCCTTATGACCGCCATCGCCTCCCCCACCTACATCGGCCGCTTCGCCCCCACGCCCAGCGGCCACCTGCATTTCGGTTCGCTGGTCGCGGCGCTGGCCTCATACCTCGACGCGCGTGCGGTGGGCGGGCGCTGGTTGATGCGCATGGAAGACCTCGATCCGCCACGGGAAGAGCCCGGCGCCCAGGCAGCCATCTTGAAAGCCCTGGAAAGCTACGGTTTCGAGTGGGACGGGGAAGTGGTCCGCCAGAGCGATCGGCATGACGCCTACGCCTTAGTCCTCAATCGCCTGTTCAATCAAGGCCTCGCTTACGCCTGCACCTGCTCGCGCAAGCAATTGGAGCCGTATCACGGCATTTACCCGGGCTTGTGCCGCAACGCCGGCCATGGCACCGAAGATGCCGCGATTCGCTTGCGCGTCCCCGAACTGGAATACCACTTCATCGACAGGGTGCAAGGCGAATATCGCCAGCACCTGGGCCGGGACGTCGGCGATTTCGTGATCCGGCGCCGCGACGGGCTCTACGCCTATCAACTGGCGGTAGTGCTGGACGACGCCTGGCAAGGCATCACCGATATCGTCCGTGGCGCTGACCTGCTCGACTCCACGCCGCGCCAGCTTTACCTGCAAGAACTGCTCGGCCTGCCTCAACCGCGTTATCTGCACATCCCGCTGATTACCCAGCCCGATGGCAATAAACTCGGCAAGTCCTACCGCTCACCGCCATTGACCGAAGATCAGGCAACCCCTCTGTTGCTGCGTGCGTTGCGCGCATTGGGGCAAAACCCCGGTGCTGAACTGGCTTACGCCACCCCCCGGGAAGTGCTGGATTGGGGCATCGCCCACTGGGATGCGCTATTAATCCCGCGCACACTGACCCTGCCCGAAGCGCAACTACAGTGATCACACTTGCAGTGGCGCGCCCATCCGTTACCATCGCCGCACGTTTTCGGGCACGCGCATAAAAAAGAGAGGCCGGGATGTACATCTATCGCTTGGTCCTGCTCCTGGTAGTGGGGATTTACCTGTTCTCCCCGGCCATCATGGATTGGTGGATCGACGCCACTGGCGCCTGGTATCGCCCTTATCTGCTCTGGCTGATTCTGATCGTCGTGACCTTCATCCTGCAGAGCCAAAAAGATGCCGATGAGCTTTAGCCTGACCCAGATGATCCTGATCAGCGCCGCGTACCTGGCGGTGCTGTTCGGCGTCGCCTGGATCAGCGAACGGGGCATGATCCCCCGGGCGATCATTCGCCACCCGCTGACCTACACCCTGTCGCTGGGGGTGTACGCCAGTGCCTGGGCGTTTTACGGCACGGTGGGCCTGGCCTATCAGTACGGCTACGGTTTTCTGTCCAGTTACCTCGGGGTCTCCGGGGCGTTTTTGCTGGCGCCGGTGTTGCTGTACCCGATCCTGAAAATCACCCGCACCTATCAACTGTCGTCGCTGGCCGACCTGTTTGCTTTCCGTTTCCGCAGTACGTGGGCCGGGGCCCTGACCACGATTTTCATGTTGATCGGCGTGCTGCCATTGCTGGCGTTGCAGATCCAGGCGGTGGCCGACTCCATCGGCATCCTGACCCGCGAGCCGGTGCAGCATCGCGTGGCCTTGAGCTTTTGCGCGCTGATTACCCTGTTCACGATCTTCTTCGGCTCGCGCCACATCGCCACCCGCGAGAAACATGAAGGCCTGGTGTTCGCGATTGCCTTCGAGTCGGTGATCAAGCTGATCGCCATTGGCGGTGTCGGCCTCTATGCCCTTTATGGCGTGTTCGACGGCCCGCAACAGCTGGAACTGTGGCTACTGCAAAACCAGACCGCCCTCGCTGCCTTGCACACGCCCTTGCAGGAAGGCCCGTGGCGAACGCTGCTGCTGGTGTTCTTCGCCTCGGCGATTGTGATGCCGCACATGTATCACATGACCTTTACCGAGAATCTCAACCCGCGCTCGCTGGTCAGCGCCAGCTGGGGTCTGCCGCTGTTCCTGCTGTTGATGAGCCTGGCGGTGCCGCTGATTCTCTGGGCCGGACTGAAACTCGGCGCCACTACCAACCCGGAATATTTCACCCTGGGCATCGGCATCGCCGCCAACAGCAAAGCCTTGGCGTTGTTGGCGTATGTCGGCGGGTTGTCGGCCGCGAGCGGACTGATCATCGTCACCACCCTGGCGCTGTCCGGGATGGCGCTGAACCATCTGGTGCTGCCGCTCTACCAGCCGCCGGCCGAAGGCAACATCTATCGCTGGTTGAAGTGGACCCGCCGGGCGCTGATCGTTGCGATCATCATGGCCGGCTACGGCTTCTACCTGTTGCTGGGCGCCGAACAGGACCTGGCCAACCTCGGCATCG
This sequence comes from Pseudomonas sp. FSL W5-0299, assembly GCF_005930655.1. NCBI lineage: Bacteria > Pseudomonadati > Pseudomonadota > Gammaproteobacteria > Pseudomonadales > Pseudomonadaceae > Pseudomonas > Pseudomonas sp. FSL W5-0299. The sequence continues at coordinate 28,612 of NZ_RXHX01000048.1, read as the reverse complement.
TCGCGTTTGTGGCCACGCTGCAATTTCTTCCGGGGGTCCTGTCGGTCCTGTATTGGCCGACCGCCAACCGCCGCGGCTTCATCGCCGGTTTGCTGGCGGGGATCCTCGTGTGGCTGGTGACCATGCTGTTGCCGCTGGTCGGCAATCTGCAGGGCTTCTACATTCCGCTGCTGAACATGATCTACGTGCTGGACGACACCAGTTGGCACATGGCCGCGATCGCGTCCCTGGCCGCCAACGTGCTGATGTTCACCCTGATCTCGCTGTTCACCAACGCCAGCCCCGAAGAGGCCAGCGCCGCCGAAGCCTGCGCCGTGGACAACGTGCGTCGCCCGCAGCGCCGCGAACTGCACGCCGCCTCGCCTCAGGAGTTCGCCACGCAACTGGCTAAGCCTCTGGGCGCCAAGGCCGCACAGAAAGAAGTCGAGCAGGCCCTGCGTGATCTCTATCTGCCGTTCGACGAGCGCCGGCCTTATGCCTTGCGCCGTTTGCGCGACCGGATCGAAGCCAACCTCTCCGGCCTGATGGGCCCGAGCGTGGCACAGGACATGGTCGAGACCTTCCTGCCGTACAAGGCTGGCGGCGAAAACTACGTCACCGAAGACATCCACTTCATCGAAAGCCGCCTTGAGGACTACCACTCCCGCCTCACCGGCCTTGCCGCCGAACTCGATGCCCTGCGCCGCTATCACCGCCAGACCTTGCAGGAATTGCCGATGGGCGTTTGCTCGCTGGCCAAGGATCAGGAAATCCTCATGTGGAACAAAGCCATGGAGGAGCTGACCGGGATTGCCGCGCAGCGTGTGGTCGGTTCGCGCCTGAGCACCATCGCCGATCCGTGGAAAGAACTGCTGCAAGGTTTCATCAATCTGCCGGACGAGCATTTGCACAAACAGCACCTGGCCCTTGATGGCCAGACCCGCTGGCTGAATCTGCACAAAGCGGCCATTGATGAACCGCTCGCACCGGGTAACAGTGGCCTGGTGTTGCTGGTGGAAGATCTGACCGAAACCCAGATGCTCGAAGACAAACTGGTGCACTCCGAGCGCCTGGCCAGCATCGGGCGACTCGCGGCGGGTGTGGCCCATGAAATCGGCAACCCGATCACCGGCATCGCGTGCCTGGCGCAGAACCTGCGCGAAGAACGCGAAGACGATGGCGAACTGAAGGAAATCAGCGGCCAGATCCTCGAACAGACCAAACGCGTGTCGCGCATCGTCCAGTCGCTGATGAGCTTCGCCCACGCCGGCAGTCACCAGCACAGCGACGAGCCCGTCTGTCTGGCTGAAGTGGCTCAGGATGCCATCGGTTTGCTGGCCCTGAACCGACGCAATTTCGAAGTGCAGTTCTATAACCTGTGCGACCCCGATCATTGGGTCGAAGGCGATCCGCAACGCCTCGCCCAGGTATTGATCAACCTGCTCTCAAACGCCCGTGACGCCTCGCCTCCCGGCAGTGCGGTGCGGGTCAAGAGCGAAGCCGGCGAACACACGGTCGATCTGATCGTGGAAGACGAAGGCAGCGGTATTCCGAAGAACATCATGGACCGATTGTTCGAACCTTTCTTCACCACCAAGGATCCTGGCGAAGGCACCGGTCTGGGCCTTGCACTGGTCTATTCCATCGTTGAAGAGCATTATGGACAAATCACCATCGACAGCCCGGCTGATGTACAAAGCCAACGCGGCACCCGTATTCGGGTGACCTTGCCGCGTCATGTCGAAGCGACGTCCGCTGTGAACTGAGACCGTCGAGAGTATCGAATCAATGCCGCACATTTTGATCGTCGAAGACGAAACAATTATCCGCTCCGCCTTGCGCCGCCTGCTGGAACGTAACCAGTACCAGGTCAGCGAAGCCGGTTCAGTGCAGGAAGCACAAGAACGCTTCACCATTCCCACGTTCGACCTGATCGTCAGCGACTTGCGTCTTCCGGGCGCTCCGGGCACCGAGTTGATCAAACTCGGCCAGGGCACTCCGGTGCTGATCATGACCAGCTACGCCAGCCTGCGTTCGGCCGTCGACTCGATGAAGATGGGCGCGGTGGATTACATCGCCAAGCCTTTCGATCACGACGAAATGCTCCAGGCTGTCGCCCGTATCCTGCGTGACCGCCAATCGCTGCCGGCCGGCGGTGAACCGGCCACCGGCAAAGCGGCCAATGGCGCGGCGAAACCGGGTGTTGATAACAGCAACGGCGAAATCGGCATCATCGGTTCGTGCCCGCCGATGCAGGACCTGTACAGCAAGATCCGCAAAGTCGCGCCGACCGATTCCAATGTCCTGATCCAGGGTGAATCCGGTACCGGTAAAGAACTGGTGGCCCGCGCCCTGCACAACCTGTCCAAACGAGCCAAGGCACCGATGATTTCGGTGAACTGTGCAGCCATCCCGGAAAGCCTGATCGAGTCCGAACTGTTCGGCCACGAAAAAGGCGCGTTCACTGGCGCCAGCGCCGGGCGTGCCGGTCTGGTGGAAGCGGCGGACGGCGGCACCTTGTTCCTCGACGAAATCGGCGAACTGCCACTGGAAGCCCAGGCCCGCTTGCTGCGCGTGTTGCAGGAAGGCGAAATTCGCCGGGTCGGTTCGGTCCAGTCACAGAAAGTCGATGTGCGCCTGATCGCCGCGACTCACCGGGACCTCAAGAGCCTGGCGAAGATCGGTCAGTTCCGTGAAGACTTGTATTACCGCCTCCATGTGATCGCCCTGAAATTGCCGGCCCTGCGCGAGCGCGGTGCCGATGTCAACGAGATCGCCAATGCCTTCCTGGCGCGACAGAGCGCGCGGGTCAACCGTACCGACCTGAAATTCGCGGTGGATGCCGAACAGGCGATCCGTCATTACTCCTGGCCGGGTAACGTTCGTGAACTGGAAAACGCGGTAGAGCGCGCCGTCATCCTGTGCGAGAGCCCGGAGATTTCCGCCGAGCTGCTGGGGATCGACATCGAACTGAGCGACCTGGAAGACGATGACTTCATTGGTCTGCCGCCGCAACAGGGCAACGGCGCCAGCAACAACAATCATGAGCCAACCGAAGACCTGTCGCTGGAAGACTACTTCCAGCACTTCGTGCTTGAGCATCAGGACCACATGACGGAAACCGAGCTGGCCCGCAAACTCGGGGTGAGTCGCAAGTGCCTGTGGGAACGTCGTCAGCGCCTGGGTATCCCGCGGCGCAAGACCGGGGTCGCCAGCGAGAGCTGAACAGCGCCTGTCTGATGTGCGGGTAACACATGACTTTGTGAAAAAACTGTTACCTCAGTCGTTTCACGTAACAGAAGCCGGGGCTTACGGTAACGAAGTCCCGGCTTTTTTTCGGCCTCGAAAACCCTGTCAGCCCGCCTAACCCCTTGTTTTGCTGGACCTCACAAAAGTTGGCACGCACCCTGCTATATGTTTAGTACAAGAACAATAACAAGCAATGCACAAGACAATAAAAATAAGACGAATCGACTCACGCACAATAAAAACAAGACGGCGAGAGGCGCAGCTAACTGATTCTTTTGGAGAGGCGTTGTATTTGGGGCTTGCCCCACGACCAGGCCGAGAATAATAAAAAACTGTCCCAAGACAGTGCCTGAACTGGTTGGATCGAACGATCACTGCAGCACAGCGACCAAAGCAATCCGTTTGCTCTTGGCTCCCGATTGGGAGGGCCATGAAGGAAACACTTCATGGCGAGGGCACTTAATAAAAACAAAAAGCCCGACTCAAAAATAAAAATAGAGCATGCAACTACTTTCTTGGGGAGCTTCGGCTCCCCTTGTAGTTTCTACGATTCGAAAAACCTACCCAAATCTGCTTTGTTTTCCGCTTGAAGCCTGCGGCTTACAGCTCATATCTGCTGTGTCCTACACCATCCCCTGACTAAATGCTAGAATCCCCACCCATCATGCGGTCATTCTTCGTTATGGCCGAACATTCCTTCAAACAGTGCATCCCATGCTGAAGAAGTTGTTCCAGTCATTCCGTTCTCCCAAGCGTCATACGCAACACATTCGCAGTACGCCTGAAGTCCTCAACAGCGGCCAACATTCGCTGCAAAAGGCCCAATTCAGCCGTTACGCGGTGAACATCGTCGAACGCCTGCAGAACGCCGGTTACCAGGCCTACCTGGTCGGCGGCTGTGTGCGTGACATGCTCCTTGGCATCACGCCAAAAGATTTCGACGTCGCCACCAGTGCCACGCCTGAGCAGGTGCGAGCCGAATTCCGCAACGCGCGGATCATCGGTCGCCGCTTCAAGCTGGTGCATATCCACTTTGGCCGCGAAATCATCGAAGTCGCGACCTTCCGCGCCAATCACCCGCAAAACGACGAGGAAGAAGACAGCAACCAGTCTTCCCGTAACGAGAGCGGGCGCATCCTGCGCGACAACGTCTACGGCACGCTGGAAGAAGACGCGCAACGCCGCGACTTCACCATCAATGCCTTGTATTACGATCCGGTCAGCGAGCGCATTCTCGATTACGCCAATGGCGTACACGACATCCGCAATCACCTGATCCGCCTGATCGGCGACCCGAAGCAACGCTACCAGGAAGACCCGGTACGGATGCTGCGGGCCGTGCGTTTCGCCGCCAAGCTGAATTTCGGCATCGAAAAACACAGCGCCCTGCCGATCCGCGACCTGGCGCCGATGCTGCGCGAGATCCCGTCAGCCCGTCTGTTCGAAGAAGTGCTCAAGCTGTTCCTCTCCGGCCATGCCGCGGACACCTTCGAGATGCTGGTCGACCTGCAGTTGTTCGATCCGCTGTTCCCGGCCAGTGCCGAGGCGCTGGAATACAACCCGACGTACACCCACACCTTGATCAGCGAAGCGTTGATCAACACTGACCTGCGGATCAAACAGAACAAACCGGTGACCCCGGCGTTCCTGTTTGCAGCCCTGCTGTGGCCTGCCCTGCCGGCCCGCGTCCTGCGCCTGCAAGAACGTGGCATGCCACCGATTCCGGCGATGCAGGAAGCCGCTCACGAGCTGATTGCCGAGCAGTGCCAGCGGATCGCGATTCCGAAACGCTTCACCATGCCGATCCGCGAGATCTGGGACATGCAGGAGCGGCTTCCTCGCCGCAGCGGCAAGCGTGCCGACCTGTTGCTGGACAACCCGCGGTTCCGTGCCGGTTACGACTTCCTGCTGCTGCGAGAAAGCGCTGGCGAGCAGACCGATGGCCTGGGCGAATGGTGGACCGACTATCAGGACGCCAATGACAGTGAGCGTCGGGACATGATCCGCGACCTCAGCGGCAAGGATGAAGGCACCGGCGCACCACGCAAACGGCGTCGCAGCGGTGGCGCCAAGCGCAAACGCGCGGCCGGCGCACCGAGTGCTACGGGCGAGTAATCCATGGAACGCATCTACATCGGCATGGGCAGCAATCTGGCTGACCCCGCCGAACAATTGCGCAGCGCCGTCGAGGCGCTGGCGCAGTTGCCGCAGACCCAACTGGTCGGGGTGTCCGGGTTTTATCAAAGCGACTCGCTTCTGCCCGGCCAGCCGCGTTACACCAACGCGGTCGCCGCCCTCGACAGCACGCTCCCGCCATTGGACCTGCTTGATGCGCTGCAAGCCATCGAGAACGGACAAGGCCGCGAGCGTCTTGAGCGTTGGGGTCCACGAACGCTGGACCTCGACATCGTGCTGTTTGGCGACCGGCTGATCGACGAACCGCGCCTCAAGGTGCCGCACTACCATATGCAGGAGCGGGCCTTCGTTCTGTATCCGCTGGCCGAACTGGCGCCTGCAGAGCTGCGTCTGGCCGATGGCCGCAGCCTGAAGGCATTACTCGCAGCCTGTCCGTTCGTCGGCCTGGAACGCCTCCCTCCGAATTAATGCAAATCCCCTGTGGGAGTGAGCCTGCTCGCGATAGCGACTTAACATTCACCGAAGATGTTGACTGTCAGGACGCAATCGCGAGCAGGCTCACTCCCACATTGGTTTTTGTGTTGAACATAGAATCCGCTGCTGAATCGCATCAGTTACCCCGGTAACACCCCCCGCGTAACAACGCGGTAACACATGCAATTGACTTCCCGAGTTCTCCTCACGACTATAGGCGTCCCGCTGCCGCCAACACGGCGTTGAAGGGCGCAATCCAGGCCTTAAAAGCACGACATCAGAGCGTGCGCCTGTATTTAACGAAGAATCACGCGCGTTACTCGCAGTAGTTTCCAAGCGCCTGAATGAGGAACTTTTCATGCCAGCCATCACCCTGACCACTCTGCAAGGTTTGAAGCAAAAAGGTGAAAAAATCACCATGCTGACCTGCTATGACGCGACCTTCGCCCACGCCTGCAATCAGGCTGGCGTCGAAGTGCTGCTGGTGGGCGACTCCCTCGGCATGGTTTTGCAAGGTCACGACAGCACCCTGCCGGTGACCACCGCGGAAATGGCTTACCACGTGGCAGCCGTCAAACGCGGCAACGCCGATGCGCTGATCCTCGCCGACCTGCCGTTCATGGCCTACGCCACCACCGAACAAGCCATGAGCAACAGCGCCCTGTTGATGCAGGCCGGTGCGCACATGGTCAAGGTTGAAGGCGCATTGTGGCTCGCCGACTCGATCCGCCTGCTGGCCGAACGAGGCATCCCTGTGTGCGCGCACATGGGCCTGACACCGCAATCGGTGAACATGCTGGGCGGTTACAAAGTCCAGGGCCGCAGCGAGAACCAGGCGCGACAGATGCGCGCCGACGCCATCGCGCTGGAACAGGCCGGTGCCGCCATGCTATTGCTTGAGTGCGTACCGAGCGAATTGGCCCAGGAAATTACCCAGGCAGTGGGCATTCCGGTGATCGGTATCGGTGCCGGCAGTGACACCGATGGCCAGGTCCTGGTCCTGCACGACATGCTCGGCCTGTCCATTACCGGTCGCGTACCTAAATTCGTAAAGAACTTCATGAACGGCCAGACCAGCATTCACGCAGCTCTGAGCGCCTACGTCAGTGAAGTCAAAGCCGCCTCTTTCCCTGGGATCGAACACGGATTCTCTGCATGAACACCGTAAAAACAGTACGCGAACTCCGGGCCGCCGTGGCCCGTGCCCGCAGCGAAGGCAAGCGCATCGGCTTCGTGCCGACCATGGGCAACCTGCACAGCGGTCATGTCGCGCTGATTACCAAAGCGACCCAACGGGCGGATTTCGTAGTCGCCAGCATTTTCGTCAACCCGCTGCAATTCGGCGCCGGCGAAGACCTCGACAAGTACCCGCGGACCCTGGCGGCTGACCAGGAGAAACTGCTCCAGGCCGGTTGCCACTTGCTGTTCGCGCCCACCGTCGAAGAAATGTACCCCGACGGCATGGCCGGCCAGACCCGCGTCAGCGTCCCGCAACTCTCCGAAGGCCTGTGCGGCGCCAGCCGTCCCGGGCATTTCGAAGGTGTCGCGACGGTCGTCAGCAAGCTGTTCAACATGGTCCAGCCGGACCTGGCGGTCTTCGGCCAGAAAGATTTCCAGCAACTGGCGGTGATCAAATCCCTGGTCCATGACCTGAACATGCCAGTGCAGATCATTGGCGAACCGACCGTTCGGGCAGCCGATGGCCTGGCGCTGTCGTCGCGCAATGGTTTCCTCAGCGAAGAGCAGCGCGCCGTTGCGCCGGTGGTGTATCGCGGCCTGTGCCAGATTGCCGAGGCGATCAAACAGGGCGAGCGGGATTTCCCGGCGCTGATCGACGCACAGATCAAGCAGCTTGAAGCAGCCGGGTTGCGCCCCGATTACCTGGAGATTCGTCACGCGCAAACCTTGCGCCCAGCGACTCCGGAAGATCGGGACCTGGTGATATTGGTTGCGGCGTTCCTGGGCACCACACGGTTGATCGACAACCTGCACCTGAACCTCGACGCCCCCGCCTAAGCACCGCCCCCCTGTAGGAGCGAAGCTTGCTCGCGAACAGCCTGTCACACTCGACATTTGTGTCGACTGATACGCCGCGTTCGCGAGCAAGCTTCGCTCCGACAGAAAATTGCGTGGCTTCGCTCCCTTATTGCTGCCTTTTATGCCTTCGGGCAAACTGCCCGCCGTTCGATTCCGACCTGGGAAAACACTCATGCACGCCATCATGCTCAAAGCCAAGCTGCATCGCGCCGAAGTCACTCACGCCGTACTCGATTACGAAGGTTCCTGCGCCATCGACGGCGAATGGCTGGACTTGTCCGGCATCCGTGAGTACGAACAGATCCAGATTTATAACGTCGACAACGGCGAACGCTTCACCACCTACGCGATTCGTGGCGAAGAAGGCTCGCGGATGATCTCGGTCAACGGTGCTGCCGCGCACAAGGCCAAGGTCGGTGACCGTGTGATCATCTGCGCCTACGCCCATTACAGCGAAGCCGAGCTGCTCAACTTCAAACCGCGCATGCTTTACATGGCACCGGGCAATGAACTGAGCCACACCAGCAATGCCATTCCGGTTCAGGTCGCCTGATCGAACCGACGCCCCTCCCGTTTGTCGAACCGTTCCCTGCTTTGTGTATAAAAAAGTACCGGGAACGTGTTAGACAAAGTCAAGACAGATCGCAGCGCGAGGTTTACTGTATTCGCCCTGTGTCATTGAAATCGTGTCGACGCAGTTGACCGGACGCCTGCCTACGGCGCGCCGGGATTTTCAGTGTTCAAAAAAGCCGTTCAAGTAAAAAGGAAACCCGCAGCGATGGCGTACTACCGCACTCCTCACGACGTGACCGCTCTGCCCGCCTGGCAAGCGTTGAATGACCACCGCCAAGCCATGCAGGATTTCAGCATGCGCGAGGCCTTCAATGCCGATCCGCAGCGTTTTACTCAATTCACCCTCAGCAGCTGCGGGCTGTTTCTCGATTACTCGAAGAACCTGATCAACGCCGAGACCCGCAATCTGCTGGTGGGCCTGGCCAATGAAGTCGACCTCAAGGGCGCGATCAAATCGCTGTTCGACGGCGAAATCGTCAACTCGTCGGAAGGTCGTCCAGCCCTGCACACCGCACTGCGTCGCCCGGTTGGCGACAAGCTGTCGGTGAATGGCGTCAACGTGATGCCAGAAGTGCACAAAGTGCTGAACCAGATCACCGACCTCGTCGGCCGCATCCATGACGGTCTGTGGCGTGGCTACACCGAGAAGCCGATCACTGACGTGGTGAACATCGGCATCGGTGGCTCGTTCCTCGGCCCTGAGCTGGTGTCTGAAGCGCTGCTGTCCTACGCCCAGAAAGGCGTGCGTTGCCATTACCTGGCGAACATCGATGGCAGTGAGTTCCACGAACTGACCATGAAGCTGCGCGCGGAAACCACGCTGTTCATCGTGTCGTCGAAATCCTTCAACACCCTCGAAACCCTGAAAAATGCCCAGGCCGCTCGCGCCTGGTACCTGGCTCAGGGCGGTTCGGAAGCCGAGCTGTATCGTCACTTCATCGCCGTATCCAGCAACAACGCGGCGGCCGTGGCGTTCGGTATCCGCGAAGAAAACATCTTCCCGATGTGGGACTGGGTCGGCGGCCGTTACTCGCTGTGGTCGGCCATCGGTTTGCCAATCGCGCTGGCCATCGGCATGTCGAACTTCAAGGAACTGCTGTCCGGTGCCTACACCATGGACCAGCATTTCCAGAGCGCGCCATTCGAACAGAACATGCCGGTGCTGCTGGCGTTGCTTGGCGTGTGGTACGGCAACTTCTGGGGCGCGCAAAGCCACGCGATCCTGCCTTACGACCACTACCTGCGCAACATCACCAAGCACTTGCAACAGCTGGACATGGAATCCAACGGCAAGAGCGTGCGCCAGGACGGTACGCCAGTGTCCACCGATACCGGCCCGGTGATCTGGGGTGGCGTGGGTTGCAACGGTCAGCACGCGTATCACCAGTTGCTGCACCAAGGCACCCAACTGATTCCGGCCGACTTCATCGTGCCGATTGTCAGCTTCAACCCGGTCTCCGACCACCACCAGTGGCTGTACGCCAACTGCCTGTCGCAAAGCCAGGCTCTGATGCTCGGCAAGACCCTTGTCGAAGCCGAAGCCGAACTGCGTGACAAAGGCATGAGCGAAGAAGACGTGCATAAAATCGCGCCGCACAAGGTGATCCCGGGCAACCGTCCGAGCAACACCCTCGTGGTCGAGCGCATCAGCCCCCGTCGTCTCGGTGCGCTGGTGGCGATGTACGAACACAAAGTCTTCGTGCAAAGCGTGGTCTGGGGCATCAATGCCTTCGACCAGTGGGGCGTGGAGCTGGGCAAGGAGCTGGGCAAAGGCGTCTACAACCGCCTGGTCGGCAGCGAAGAATCCCCGGCTGACGATGCTTCCACCCAAGGCCTGATCAACTACTTCCGCGGTCGTCACCGCGGTTGATCTGACGCCCGCCCACAGGGTTTGTGCCAAACACAAATGCTGTGGGCAACACCAATCCCTGTAGGAGTGAGCCTGCTCGTGATAGCGGTTTTTCATTCAACATCGATGTTGACTGATCCACCGCCATCGCGAGCCGGCTAACTCCTACCGTTGTTTTGTGTCTGGCTTGAACCCTTTCGCTACTCGGCGCATCTTTATTACTTGTCGCAAAACAAGAATAAGGAACCGTCATGTTCGATATCAGCACGTTCCCCAAAGCCGATGCCGTCCGCCGGGCTGCACACTTGAGTCAAGACGACTACCACCGCCTCTACCGTCAATCCATCGAGCACCCCAGTGAGTTCTGGGCCGAGCAGGCCACCCGCTTTCTCGACTGGAGCACGCCGTGGGACACCGTCCAGCGCTATAACCTGAAGACCGGCGAGGCCAGCTGGTTTGCCGGTGGCAAGTTGAACGTCAGTTACAACTGCATCGACCGTCACCTGGAAAAACGCGGCGATCAGATCGCCATCCTCTGGGAAGGCGACGACCCCGCCGAATCCGCGCAGATCACCTACAAGAAACTCCATCACAACGTCTGTCGCCTGGCCAACGTGCTCAAAAGCCGTGGCGTGAAAAAGGGTGACCGCGTGTGCATCTACATGCCGATGATTCCCGAAGCGGCCTACGCCATGCTCGCCTGTACGCGGATTGGCGCGGTGCATTCGGTGGTGTTCGGCGGCTTCTCTCCAGACTCTGTGCGCGACCGGATTCTCGACGCCGACTGCCGCACGGTGATCACCGCCGATGAAGGCGTGCGCGGCGGCAAATTCGTGCCGCTCAAGCAGAAGGTCGACGAGGCACTGCAAAGTTGCCCGAACGTCAGCACCGTCATCGTCGTCGAGCGCACCCAAGGCAAAGTGGACTGGGTTGAAGGTCGCGATCTCTGGTATCACCAGGCGCTACGCGACGTCAGCGACGATTGCCCGCCAGAGCCCATGGACGCCGAAGACCCGCTGTTCATCCTCTACACCTCCGGCAGCACCGGCAAACCCAAAGGCGTACTGCACACCACCGGCGGCTATCTACTGCAAGCGGCGATGACCTTCAAGTACGTACTCGACTACCGCGATGGTGAAGTCTTCTGGTGCACCGCCGACGTCGGCTGGGTCACCGGCCACAGTTACATCGTCTATGGCCCGCTGGCCAACGGCGCGACCACGCTGATCTTCGAAGGCGTGCCAAGTTACCCGAACAGTTCGCGCTTCTGGCAGGTGATCGACAAACACCACGTCAACATTTTCTACACCGCCCCGACTGCGCTGCGCTCGCTGATGCGTGAAGGCCCCGAGCCGTTGAAGGACACTTCTCGCCAGAGCCTCAGATTACTCGGCAGCGTCGGTGAGCCGATCAACCCGGAGGCGTGGGACTGGTACTTCAACGTCGTCGGCGAACAGCGTTGTCCGATCGTCGACACCTGGTGGCAGACCGAAACCGGCGGCATCATGCTCAGCCCGCTGGTCAGCGCGCAACGGATCAAGCCCGGCTGCGCCACCCAACCGATGTTCGGCGTGCAACCGGTGCTGCTGGATGAAACGGGCAAGGAAATCAAAGGCGCCGGCAGCGGCGTGCTGGCGATCAAATCCAGCTGGCCGGCGCAGATCCGCAGCGTCTATGGCGACCCGCAACGGATGGTCGACACCTACTTCAAGCCCTACCCCGGCTACTACTTCACCGGCGACGGCGCGCGGCGTGATGAGGATGGCGATTACTGGATCACCGGGCGCATCGACGACGTGATCAACGTCTCCGGGCACCGCATCGGCACTGCCGAGGTAGAAAGCGCGCTGGTGCTGCACGACAGCATCGCCGAGGCCGCCGTGGTCGGTTATCCCCACGACCTCAAGGGCCAGGGCATCTATGCCTTCGTCACGCCCATGAACGGCACCGAGGCCAATGACGAGCTGAAGAAGGAATTGCTGGCTCACGTCAGCAAGGAGATTGGCAGTTTCGCCAAACCGGACTTGATCCAATGGGCCCCGGCCTTGCCGAAAACCCGTTCGGGCAAGATCATGCGGCGCATCCTGCGCAAGATCGCGTGCAACGAACTGGACAGTCTGGGGGACACCTCGACACTGGCCGATCCAAGCGTGGTGCAGGGGCTGATCGACAAACGTCTGAACCAGTAACGCACCTGACAGCATCGCGAGCAGGCTCGCTCCCACATTGGCTTTGTGCGAAACGCAAAACGCTCAGCCAACAATTAGCTCTGTGGGAGCGAGCCTGCTCGCGATGGCAACACCTCGACTTCCCGCCAATGCTGTTAAACTCCCGCGCCAAATTCCCTCCTGCAAGGCGCACAGCATGTCTTCCTTGAATCAGGCGCTGCGCGCCGCCCTCGATCATCGCCAGGACCTGCTCGCCGAGCTGCATCAGCAAGGCACCGATTGCTATCGCCTGTTCCACGGCAGCCAGGAAGGCGCCGGCGGCCTGACCATCGACCGCTACGGCCCGCAACTGCTGGTACAAAGCTTCCACCAGGCGCTGGAACGTGACGCACTGCTGCAACTGCACGAGACCGTCAATCAACACCTGGGCCTCGATACGCTGCTGGTCTACAACGACCGTTCCAGGGGCAACTCGCGTATCGACCGCGAAGACACCGTCTACCGCGCCGACGAGGCAGCCCTGCAAGACTTGATCGGCCACGAATGGGGCCTGAACTACCGGGTTCGCGGCCGTCATGCCGGCCAGGATCCACTGCTGTTTCTCGACCTGCGCAACACGCGCGGCTGGGTCAAGGAGCACAGCAAAAACAAAAGCGTGCTCAACCTGTTCGCCTACACCTGTGGTGTCGGCCTGAGTGCTGCGGCCGGCGGGGCAAGTGAGGTGTGCAACCTGGATTTCGCCGAGGGCAATCTGGCGGTCGGCCGCGAGAACGGTCTGCTCAATCCGCAATTGCCGGCCATGGAATTCATCCAGTCCGATTACTTCCCGGCCATCCGCCAACTGGCGGGGCTGCCGATCAGTCAGCGACGCGGGCAGAAACTGCCGAGTTACACGCGTCTCGACCAGCGTCAGTACGACCTGGTGCTGCTCGATCCACCCGCCTGGGCCAAGAGCGCGTTCGGCACGGTCGACCTGCTGCGCGACTACCAGAGCCTGCTCAAACCCGCGCTGCTGACCACCGCCGAGAACGGCGTGCTGATCTGCTGCAACAACCTGGCAAAGGTCAGCATGGACGATTGGCGCGAGCAGGTTTTACGTTGCGCAGAGAAGGCCGGGCGGCCTGTGCGTGAGTGGACGGTGATGAAACCGGGCGGTGATTTCCCGTCGATGGATCAACAGCCGCCGCTGAAGACGTTGATTCTGCAACTCTGATCACGCAGGAAATTTCCTACGCAAATTTCTGAAAAACCAGAAGAGTGCGTTCACTTCGGAACCGGAATCGCGTGCCATACTCCAACGCACTCCGATTCAGACAGATGAAGCCACACATGCCCAAAGGATTGATTCGCGCTATTGGCGCATTGTTGACTGCTCTGGCCCTTTATAGCCTGCTGGGGTTTCTGATTTTGCCGGGCATCGCGTTGCGGGTCGCCAACCAGCAATTGGCCAATTACGCCACGATGCCCGCGACGATTTCCCGGATCGAGCTCAACCCCTTCAGCCTGGAAGTGACCCTCTGGGGCCTGGTCATCGGCGAGCCGGGCAAAGAACAGGTCGGTTTCGAACGCCTGTACGCCAACCTGCAAATCGACAGCCTGTGGACCAAGGCGCTGCACCTGTCCGATATCGAAATGGACAAACCCAAGACCGAAATCCTTTTCGGCAAGGACGGCAAGCTCAATCTGCTGGGCCTGTTCAAGATCCCCGCCAGCGAACCGACCCCGGCCGACCCGGAAGCCAAGCCGTTCCCGTTGCGTATCGAGCGGATCAAACTGGCGGGCGGCAATGTGCACTTTCAGGATTTGCGCCCCAGCGAACCCATCGAATTCCTCTACGACAAACTCGACTTCGAGCTGAAGAACCTCAGCACGCTGCCGGAAGACAGTGCCGACATGACGTTGGTGGCCATCGGCCCGGGCGGTGGGCAGCTCGACTGGACCGGTAACTTCAGCCTGATCCCGATTGCCTCCGAAGGTAAGCTCAAGATCACCGACGGCAAGATGAAAGCCTTCTGGCCCTATGTGCGTGACGCGTTGCCCCTGGTGCTCGAAGACGGTGTCGTCAACCTGAGCACTGACTACAAGCTCAACTTGTCCAAGGAAACCGAGCTGCTGCTGAGCAACGTCGCCGTCAGCGTCGCGCCATTTGCCATCAAGGCCCCGGACGGTCGACCACTGGCCAAACTCGAGCGCCTGGACATCAGTGAAACCACGGTGGACCTGGCCAAACAGCAAGTGGTGGTCGGCAAGATCCGTAGCAATAAACTGGAAACCTGGGCCGCCCTGGAAGCCGACGGACAACTCGACTGGCAAAAGTTGTTCGCCAGCCAACCGTCCAAAGCTGCAGTAAAAGCCAACGCCGAACCAGCGAAAACGCCGGCGGCAGCCGATTCGCCTGAAGCCGAACCCGCGCCACCGAGCAAGCCGTGGCAAGTGCTGCTCAAAGACGTGCAACTGCGCAATTACCAGGTTCATCTGGCCGACCGCAAGGCACAACCGGCCGTGGCACTGGATGTCGGTCCGCTGAACCTCGATTTGCAAAATTTCGACAGCCTCAACGGCTCGCCTTTTAACCTCAAGCTCGACACCGGCGTGGGCAAACAGGGCAAGCTCATGGCCGACGGCGTGGTCAATCTGGCACCGGTCAGCGCCAAACTGAATGTGCAAACCAAAGACATCGACCTGCGTGTCGCCCAGTCCTACATCAACCCGTTCATTCGCCTGGAGCTGCGCAGCGGCATGCTCGGCAGTGATCTGGCGGTCGATCTGAAAAGCACCGAGCCATTGGCATTCAGCGTCACCGGTAAAGCGCAGGTCGATCAACTGCACACCCTCGACACCCTCAAGACCCGCGACTTCCTCAAGTGGCAGCAGCTGGTGCTCGAAGGTCTGAACTATCAGCATGGCGACAGCCTGTCGATCGACAAGGTCAACCTGTTCCAGCCTTACGTGCGTTTCATGATCAACGATGACCGCACCACCAACATCGATGACCTGCTGATCCCGCAACCGGCCGACACCGCAGCTGCCAAGACAGCCGCCAGCAAACCCGCCAGCAAGGACAAACCGCTGGGCATCCACATTGGCGGCATTGCGATCAATGACGGTTCGGCGAACTTCGCCGACTTCAGCCTGACCCCGAACTTCGCCACGGCGGTGCAACAACTCAACGGTCAGATCGGCACCATCGACAGCCGTCAGGCGAAACCGGCCAGCGTCGATATCAAAGGCAAGGTCGACCGTTACGCGCCCGTGACCATCAAGGGTTCGGTCAACCCGTTCGACCCGATGGCCAGCCTCGACATCGCCACCAGTTTCAAACGTGTGGAACTGACCACGCTGACGCCCTACTCCGGCAAGTTCGCCGGGTACCGCATCCGCAAGGGCCGGCTCAATCTCGACCTGCACTACATCATCGTCAAGGGCCAGCTCAAGGCCGAAAACAAAGTGGTGGTCGAGCAACTGCAATTGGGTGAAAAAGTCGACAGTCCGGACGCTGTGAGCCTGCCGCTGAAGCTGGCGATCGCGTTGCTCAAGGACGTCGACGGCAAGATTTCAATTGAGCTGCCGGTGACCGGCGACCTGAACAACCCGCAGTTCAGCGTCATGCCGATTGTCTGGCAGACCCTGCGCAACCTGATCGTCAAGGCGGCTGCCGCACCGTTCAAAATGATAGGCGGGCTGGTCAGTGGCGGGGGTTCCGAAGATTTGGGCACTGTCTCGTTTGCGCCGGGCTCCAGTGAGCTGAGCAAGGACGCCGAGGGTTCGTTGATCAAACTGTCCCAGGCCCTCAAGGAACGCCCTGCCCTGCGCCTGGAAATCGAAGGCACCGCAGCCGCCAGCAGCGACGGTCCGCTGATTGCCGAGCAACGGCTTGAGCGCGAATACCAGTACAACTACTACAAAATGCTCCAGCGACGCGGTGACAAGGTTCCGGCCCAGGCTTCATTGCTGCAAGTGCCGGACGGCGAGAAAGGTCCGCTGCTGGAAGGGATCTACCGCACGCGCCTGAAGACCCAGCCACCGGCTGAGTGGAAGGATCTGGGCAAGGAAGAACGCACCGCCAAAATGCGCGCAGACGTGATCAAATTCTGGAGCACCAGCGACGTGTTGCTGCGCCAACTGGGTCAGGAACGCGCCAGCAGCATCAAGGATTACCTGGTGGACAAGGCCCAGATGGCCGATGACCGTGTCTACTTCATCGACGCCCAACTGGGCGAGGCGGAAAGTGACGGTCGGGTGGTAACGCCGATGCACCTGGATGCCGAGTGATGATCAGACAAGTGTTGATCAGCCTGACCCTGGCGCTGGCGCTGGCGGCCAGTCAGGCCTCGGCGGCCGATACCCTGCGCTGTGGCAGTCAGTTGGTCAGCGTCGGGGACAGGTCCAGTGAAGTGCTGCAGAAGTGCGGTGAACCGGTCAGCCGCGATCTGCTGGGCTACAAGCGCAGCGCCAACCGACGGGAAGAGTTTCAGGTCGAGGAATGGACCTACGGGCCCAATGGCGGGATGTATCAATACCTGCGGTTTGAAGGTAATCGACTGAGACAGATCACCAGCAAGCGCGGTAACTGACTCCGATCCAAAGTGGTTACATCACAAAATGTGGGAGCGAGCCTGCTCGCGATAACGGTGTGTCATGCAGCATTGATGTTGGCTGACACACCGCTATCGCGAGCAGGCTCACTCCCACATTGGTTTGTGCGACGCCCACAATAGAACAGGCCCCCGACACGAATGTCGGAGGCCTGTAATGGCCACATCCTTGTGGCCTTTCGCATGAACTCTCCAGATGCGGCTGGCGTATTGCTCGGCCCGCCTGCCGCGCCTTCTCCCAGTCCAGGCGAGAAGTCTTGCCTTACTCGGCTTTCAGGCCGTCAGCGGAGACCGCCTGGACGCCTTTGATTTTCTTGGCGATGGCCACGGCGGTGGTTTTCTGTGCTTCAGTCACTGCAACAGTGGACGACAGGGAAACAACACCTTTGTTGGTCTCAACCTTGATGTCGGTACCAGGAATGCCTTTTTCGGTTACCAGGTCTGCTTTGACTTTGGTGGTGATCCAGGTATCGGAGGTAGCTTCTTTGGCTTGGGTCACTTCACCGGCGGCCAGGACCATTGGAGCCTGAGTCGCTTGGGTTTGAGCGAATGCAGCGTTGGCCATGGTCAGGGTCAGCGCGGTAGCAGTAGCGGCAGCGATAGCGAACTTCTTCATACGAGTAACTCCTGTTTTTCTAGAAAGTCTGCTGCGTGTCTTGTCAGCAGGGTTACTGGGTATATTGCGAACGCTGTGCCAACTTTGAGACAGCCAATAAATCCTTATAAAACAATAACTTATGAAAACACCTGATTTTCGGAATCATGCAAAATGCATGACTTTGTGATTCTCTACATGCAAGTTGCGGGTTTTGACGTGGGCCTAAGGCCATGAATTGTCGAGAATTTCTTTCTTTAACGCGTTTTTCCCTTCAATAGACAAAAAAATGCCCCGCCTCGTGAAAGGCGGGGCATTTGTTAACCGCGAGTATCAGACGCCTGTGCAGCCTTTAGGTGCGTACTCCTGAGCCACTGTGGTGGCGCAAGTCCAGCCAGTCAGAGAGCGCGTCAGGGTAATGGTTTTGCTCAAGACCGGACCTGGAGCGTTAAGGATCGTGCAACCGATGGTGCCGGTACCATCAGTCGCGACACCCGCTGCCGTGGTTGTGCAATTGGAAGTCGTGGCGGTTCCGCCCACTTTTGTCAGATCCGGATTGGTACCAGAGTTCATGAGGTCCTCAAACGGGACTTTCAACGCCGTGATCTCTGCCAGACCGGCCGTCACCTTGGCACGCGCTTGATACTTCGAATAAGCCGGCAACGCAAACGTCGCCAGAATCCCGATGATCGCCACCACGATCAGCAGTTCGATCAGGGTAAAACCTTTTTGAGTATTCATAGACAGGCTCCATGCATGAGTCGAAATCTCATGATCTGAATGAACTTCAGCACAGCCCGTGCCAGGCGCTGCGCCCCCAGTTGGCGGGGCGTGAAGCCAGGTCAGGGACCTTTCCTACCCCCAGGATCCGCACTATCTGACACTATTTGTCACCTGACGGCCGCTGGTTTGGCTCAGCGCCTTGACTAGGCTATAAGTCATGAACTGTCTGCGTCCGGTATCCCCATGAATGACATCGCCCTAAGCGGCCTGGCCAAGCAACTGGTCATGGCCGAACTGCTCACTGAGCAAATCGCGCAACAGGCGTATCTGCAAGCCCAACGCAGCAAAATCTCTCTGGTCAGTTACCTGGTGCAGAACAAGCTGGTGAAGAGCCGGCAGGTTGCCGAGATTGCCTCGGAGCATTTCGGCATGGCGCTGCTCGACCTCAATTGCCTGGACAAGGAAGCCCAGCCTCGAGGGTTGGTCAGCGAGAAACTGATCCGTCAGCACCACGCCCTGCCCCTCTGGCGCCGTGGCAACAAACTGTTCGTGGGGGTTTCCGACCCGACCAATCATCAAGCCATCAACGACATCCAGTTCAGCACCGGGCTGAACACCGAAGCCATTCTGGTAGAGGACGATAAGCTCGGCGATGCCATCGAGAAGTTCTTCGACAGCCAAGCAACCGGCCTGGAAGACATGGCCGATGTTGACCTTGACGGGCTGGACATCGAGTCGGTCGACGACAACAAAAAGGACGCCATCGCCGGCCAGGATGCCGATGACGCGCCGGTGGTGCGCTTCGTCCACAAGATGTTGCTCGATGCGATCAAGAGTGGCTCTTCCGACCTGCATTTCGAGCCCTACGAAAAAACCTACCGGGTGCGGATGCGCACCGACGGCATGCTGCGAGAAGTCGCCAAGCCGCCGAGCCAACTGGCCAACCGCATTGCGGCGCGGCTGAAAGTCATGGCCAGCCTCGACATCTCCGAGCGGCGCAAACCCCAGGACGGACGGATCAAGATGCGCCTGTCCAAGACCAAGTCCATCGACTTCCGGGTCAACACCCTGCCGACCCTGTGGGGCGAGAAAGTGGTGATCCGGATCCTCGACCCATCCAGCGCACAAATGGGTATCGACGCCCTCGGCTACGAGCCTGAACAGAAAGCCTTGTACATGGCTGCGCTGAAGCAGCCACAGGGCATGATCCTGGTCACCGGGCCGACCGGTTCGGGCAAGACCGTGTCGCTCTACACCGGGTTGAATATCCTCAACACCGTGGACATCAACATCTCCACCGCCGAAGACCCGGTGGAGATCAACATGGAAGGCATCAATCAGGTCAACGTCAATCCCAAGCAAGGGCTGGATTTCGCCCAGGCTCTGCGCTCGTTCCTGCGTCAGGACCCGGACGTGATCATGGTCGGCGAGATCCGCGACCTCGAAACCGCCGAAATCGCCATCAAGGCCGCCCAGACCGGGCACATGGTGCTTTCCACCCTGCACACCAACAGCGCCGCGGAAACCCTGACCCGCCTGCACAACATGGGCATTCAGGGCTTCAACATCGCCACCTCGGTCACCCTGATCATCGCCCAGCGGCTGGCGCGCAAACTGTGCAGCCATTGCAAGAAACCCATCGAGATTCCCCGCGAGGCGTTGCTCAAGGAAGGCTTCCCCGAGGAACGCATCGGCTCGTTCACGATCTATGAGCCGGTCGGTTGCGATCAGTGCAACGGCGGTTACAAGGGGCGAGTGGGGATTTATGAAGTGGTGAAAAACACACCGGACCTGCAACGGCTGATCATGGCCGAAGGCAATTCCCTGGAAATCGACATTCAGATGCGCAAGGACGGTTTTAATGACTTGCGCACCTCGGGCTTGATCAAGGCCATGCAAGGCGTCACCAGCCTTGAAGAAATCAACCGGGTCACCAAGGACTGAACATGGCGGTCAAAGCAGCAAAAATCAGCGTCTACGCCTGGGAAGGCACGGACAGGAAAGGATCAAAGATGACCGGCGAGTTGAGCGGTCTCAACCCGGCCTTGATCAAGGCTCAGTTGCGCAAGCAGGGGATCAATCCCGGCAAGGTGCGCAAGAAATCCGCCTCGATTTTCAGTTTCGGCAATCGGATCAAGGCTCAGGAAATCGCCCTGTTTACCCGGCAAATGGCAACGATGATGAAAGCCGGCGTGCCGCTGCTGCAATCGTTCGACATCATCGGTGAAGGCTTCGACAACCCGGCCATGCGCAAACTGGTGGACGAGGTGAAGCAGGAAGTCGCGGCGGGTAACAGCTTCGCCGCGTCCTTGCGTAAAAAACCGCAGTATTTCGACGAGCTGTACTGCAACCTCGTCGACGCAGGTGAGCAGGCTGGCGCTCTGGATACCCTGCTGGAACGGGTGGCGACCTATAAGGAAAAGAGCGAAAGCCTCAAGGCCAAGATCAAGAAAGCCATGACCTACCCGCTGGCCGTGGTCTTTGTGGCGATCATTGTCACCGGGATTCTGCTGATCAAGGTGGTGCCGCAGTTCGAGTCGGTGTTCAAGGGCTTTGGCGCCGAGTTGCCGGCCTTCACCGTGATGGTCATCGGCTTGTCGGAGTTCTTGCAGGCCTGGTGGTGGATGATGCTTGGCGCGTTGATCGCCGCGATCTTCGGTGTGCGCCACGCCTTTAAAACATCCGAGGCCTTTCGGGACCGCACGGACACCTGGCTGCTGAAGCTGCCGCTGATCGGCACCTTGATGTACAAGTCCGCCGTGGCCCGTTACGCCCGCACCCTGTCGACCACATTCGCCGCCGGCGTGCCGTTGGTCGAAGCCCTGGATTCAGTGGCGGGCGCGACCGGCAACATCGTGTTCAAACGGGCGGTGCTGCGCATCAAGCAGGACGTGTCGACCGGCATGCAGCTGAATTTCTCGATGCGCACCTCCGGCATCTTTCCCAGTATGGCGATCCAGCTGACCGCCATTGGCGAAGAATCCGGCGCTCTGGACGACATGCTCGATAAGGTCGCGAGCTTCTACGAGAACGAAGTGGACAATATGGTCGATAACCTCACCAGCCTGATGGAGCCGTTCATCATGGTGGTGCTGGGTGTTATTGTCGGTGGCCTGGTGGTTGCGATGTACCTGCCCATCTTCCAACTCGGCTCAGCGATCTGACATGCCCTTGAACGAAGTCCTGATCCTCTATCCGCTGGTGTTCGTGGCCATCGCCTTGGCAGTCGGCCTGCTGGTAGGCAGTTTCCTCAACGTGGTGGTCTGGCGCCTGCCGAAAATGCTCCAACGCGAATGGCGGCTGCAAGCCCATGACGTGTTGGGTTTTCCGCCCGAGGCACCGGGCCCCGCCTACAACTTGATGCTGCCTCATTCCCACTGCCCGCAGTGCGACCATCGAATCCGCGCCTGGGAAAACATCCCGCTGCTCAGTTATCTGTTTTTACGGGGTCGATGCTCGAACTGCGCCGCGCCAATCAGCAAACGTTATCCGCTGACTGAACTGGCCTGCGGTCTGCTCTCGGGGTTTATCGCCTGGCATTTCGGCTTCGGCTGGCAGGCCTGCATGGTGCTGGTGCTGACCTGGGGCCTGCTGGCGATGAGTCTGATCGACGCCGAGCACCAACTGCTGCCGGATGTATTGGTGCTGCCGCTGCTGTGGCTGGGGTTGATCGTCAACAGCTTCGGGCTGTTCGTGTCACTGCATGAGGCATTGTGGGGCGCTGTGGCCGGTTATATGACCTTGTGGTCGGTGTTCTGGCTGTTCAAGCTGCTCACCGGCAAGGACGGCATCGGCCACGGCGACTTCAAGTTACTGGCCCTGCTCGGGGCCTGGGGCGGTTGGCAGATATTGCCGTTGACCATTCTGCTGTCATCGCTCGTGGGGGCCATCATCGGGGTGATTTTGCTGCGACTGCGCAACGCGCAAACCTCGACTCCGATCCCCTTCGGACCCTTTCTGGCAATTGCCGGCTGGATTGCCTTGCTCTGGGGTGGTCAAATAACCGGCTTCTATTGGCAGTTTGTCGGTTTGAAATGAATACCCCTGTGGAAAAACCCTGGATTCTCGGCCTGACCGGCGGCATCGGCAGCGGCAAAAGCGCGGCTGCCCAGCACTTCATCGACGTGGGCGTGCACGTGGTGGACGCCGATCATGCGGCGCGCTGGGTGGTGGAGCCGGGGCGCCCGGCGCTGGCGAAGATCGCTGAACATTTCGGCCCCGGCGTATTGCAAGCCGACGGACAACTGGATCGCGCGGCGTTGCGCAAACTGATCTTTGAGGTGCCGGAGGAACGCCGCTGGCTCGAAGCGTTGCTACATCCGCTGATCGCCAAGGAAATCACCGATCACCTGGCCAAGGCACAATCGCCTTACGCGATTCTGGTTTCGCCGTTGCTGATCGAGTCCGGGCAGTACTCCATGACCCAACGGGTCCTGGTGATCGATGCCCCGGAACAGCTACAGATCGAACGCACCTTGCAGCGTGACCAGACCAGCGAGCAACAGGTCCAGGCGATCCTCAAGGCGCAGTCCAGCCGCCAGGACCGCTTGAGCCACGCCGACGATGTGGTGGTCAACGACCGCGACCTCGCCTGGCTGCACAGCGAGGTCGAACGCCTGCATCACTTTTACCTTACATTGCGTGGAGGCCAGTCATGAGCCAAACCCCAACCGTCGATTGCCCAACCTGCGGAGCCCCTGTTGAATGGAGTCCCGAAAACAAATTCCGGCCATTCTGTTCTGACCGTTGCAAACTGATCGACCTGGGCGCCTGGGCGTCGGAAGAACACAAGATCCCGGTCAGCCCGGACGCCGAAGACGAGATGTTCAGCGAAGACTTCGACCCGCGTCACTGACACTCAGGGCCGCATAAAGCCGTAGTCCTGGTCTTCATCGAGGTTTTCCGCCAGAAAGCGCAACTCGTCGGCCAGGTCTTCGGCACTGCGCACCGCCTTGCTCTGCTGCACCACCGCGCTGAGCAAGGCGCGCAGGCTCAATCCCGGATCAAACCCCACTTCCTGTGCACTATCCAGACTCTGACGCAACTCCTGCCTTGCCCATTCGTACACACTCATATCGATGCTCCTGTAGGTTTTGTGGAGCATGAAAGCGTCAGCGTTTTATCGATTTGATGTGGATCAAGATTTGGGATCGTCGTCTTTCCAGGGCGCCGAAAGGTAGCGTGTGCGGTTGAAGGTCTCCAGCCATTCCGGGCTGAACACCACCAGCGCGCTGACAATCATGCCGTTGATGAAGGCTTCGGGAAAAATCAGCAGCCACAGATAACCGACAAAATCCTCAAGCCAGTACGGCATCTCGAAACGTTCGTTGAACCACAACAGCCACAGCGCCATTAATAGACACAGCAACGCTGACAACGCCGCGGCGAAGAAGCCGGAAACGAAGATATACACAAAGGGATTACGTGGCTGCGCGCGTTCGACCAGGATCGCACAGCATTCGGTCACCAGCACCGGCAGCACAATCAGCAGCGCACCGTTGACCCCGACGGCCGCCAGGTCCTGACGCCCGAGCAGCACCAGCCCGCATTGCGCCACCAAGGCACCGACGATCGCCAGTGGCCAATCCAGCAGCAACGTCACAGCCGTCATGCCAATGAAGTGATACGACACGCCTGTATCGAAATCACGTCGCACCAGCCACAGCATGAACAGCGCGAACACTGTGCCGAACAGCAAATGCTGACGGCGGCTGTCGGTGAACAGCTCAACCCACGGCGCACGCCAGAGGGCCCAGAGCAGCACGGACACATAAATCAGCCAGCCGACTGTCAGCGTTTGCTGGGACAGCAGCTCGGCACCGATCATGGTCCAGCCTTCTCCAGTGCCTCATGCAACTGCGCGGCCGTGGCATATTCGTGTTGCGCAACCAATTGGCCATCTTTGAGTTGCAGCCACAGCACTTTATCCACAGCCCCGGGATAACGCGGCGCCACACGCCCCTCGCGGTCCAGCATGACCCGATAGGAATAATCACGCATGGCCGGAACGGCAAACATCTTCGCGATCAGCCGTGGCATGCGCTGGATGTCCGCTAAAAACACAACGTGGCGCGCCTCCAGATAACCCTTGGGCTCACCTTTCAGCGCAGCGTCAACCAGTTTGGCGGCGTCCATGCTTCGCGCCACCAGCAACGTCTGAGTCTGATGATCGAGCGTATAGGCCTGGTCGAATTGATCGAGCAAGGTCCAGGGCGCGAGTCGCTCGCCCACCTCCACCGCCTGGGCCCATAAGGGCAGAAGCCCCAGTAGCAACACCGGCCAATATTTCACATTCACCCCCTTGTCGGATCAATTACACACAGTGGCCATCAGTCTACACCGCCCGATCCGACTGCCCAGTGACGTCCTTTACCGGTAAACGCTTTCTGCTTGTCGCATTTGAACGCTAAGCTTGGGCCTATGGATGACTCAGATTATTTACGCCTGCTGACCATCGCGGCCGAGCAAGCCAACGCCTTTCTGTCCAATGCCCGCAAATGGGAGCGTGAGCGTTGGGTTTGTCAGCGCCTGTTGCAAGGCCTGAACATTCCCTATCGCGCCGACGAGTTCGCGCCTGCCGGGGAGCCGCCGGACGTGCTGTTCCGCGACGCCAGTTTCGAGGTGTTCTTCGTCCTCGACGAGGGACGGCGCCTCAACGACGAATGGCGCGATGAACTGCAACGCCGGCGCAGCGCGTTTTCCCTGAGCCAACTGGTGCGTCGCGAGGCCAAGCCCCGACGCATTCCCGCCAATGAATTCCTGCTGAGACTGGCGCCGACCTTGCGTAAAAAAGCCCACAACTACAAAGAACGCGGCATGGACCTGGGGGAACTGGACATCATTGCGTTCGCCAGCCTCAAGCGTGAAGTGCTGGACCTCAACAGCCATTTTCCGCCGCCGACCGAATACTTGCGCCAGGGCTGGCGCTCGCTGTCGTTGGTCGGTCCGACCTTCGCCCGAGTGCTGTTTGCACATCCGGACGCTCCGGACTTCCTGCGCAGTAACCTTGGCCGCAGCATCGTCTTCGACGTCGGGATCAGCCTGTGAGCCCATTGCAGGCATTAATCGCCGAAGTCCCGCAAGCCGGCCGCGTGCGCTGGATCGGCGTGCGCCCGGAACCTCACGTGCCGATGATCGAACTGGATGCCGTTGAGGCGCGACTTGAAGCCGGCCTGACCGGCGATCGAGCCCGCCCGGGAGTCCGTAACGCACGGCAAGTGACGTTGATTCAGTGGGAGCATCTGGCTGTGATCAGCTCGCTGATGGGCCGCCCGCACGACAAACCGGTCTTGCCTGAAGATTTGCGGCGCAACCTCGTTATCAGTGGTATCAACCTGTTCAGCCTCAAGGGTCGTCGCTTCCGCATCGGCCAGGCAATTTTCGAAACCACCGGCTGGTGCCAGCCTTGCGCGCGCCTGCAAAACAACCTCGGCCCCGGGACGTTTCAGGCTGTGCGCGGACATGGCGGAATCACGGCCCGAGTGCTACAAGGTGGAATCATTCGCCTGGACGACAGGGTGAGCGTCGAACCCATTCCCGACAGCGGCTATGCTCCGTTCAACGTTCGTTAATCAGCCTGTAGCTTCTACACCTTCAGCAACGTCTACCTGACGAGGCCCAATATGACCAGCCGCCTGAACCCCGACGACCAGAAGCATGTCGAAGAGTACCTGCACCTGTCCCAGCACCGAGTCGAGCGCCGGCCTTTCCGGCCGTGGATGCTCCTGGTGGTGGTGTTGGCAGTGACCATTGGTTTAGGCCTGTTGAGCCGATTTATCAGTTACCTGACGCTATGAGCTGCCTCGCGCTCGCTCGGTTGACTGCACCGATTTCTTTTAGCCTTGCGAGATATCCCTATGAATCATCGTATTGTCATCGTTGGCGGCGGCGCCGGCGGTCTGGAGTTGGCTACCCGTCTGGGTAAGACTCTGGGCAAACGTGGCACGGCCAGCGTGATGCTGGTCGACGCGAACCTGACCCACATCTGGAAGCCGTTGTTGCACGAAGTGGCGGCCGGGTCGCTGAACTCTTCCGAAGACGAACTCAACTATGTTGCCCAGGCGAAATGGAACCACTTCGAGTTCCAGCTGGGGCGCATGAGTGGCCTCGACCGCGAGCAGAAGAAAATCCAGCTGGCCGCCACTTACGACGAAGCCGGCCTGGAACTGGTACCGGCGCGTGAAGTGGCTTACGACTCGCTGGTGATTGCCGTCGGCAGTACCACCAACGATTTCGGCACGCAGGGCGCGGCGCAGCATTGCCTGTTTCTCGACACCCGCAAACAGGCCGAGCGTTTCCACCAGCAATTGCTCAATCACTACCTGCGCGCCCATGCCGGGCAAACCGACAAGGTCGAGCAGATCAGCGTCGCCATCGTCGGCGCGGGTGCCACCGGTGTCGAACTGGCAGCAGAACTGCACAACGCCGCCCACGAGCTGGCGGCCTATGGCCTGGACCGGATCAAACCGGAAAACATGCACATCACCCTGATCGAAGCCGGCCCACGAGTGCTGCCAGCCCTGCCGGAACGCATCGGCGGGCCTGTGCATAAAACCCTGGAGAAACTCGGGGTCAATGTGATGACCAATGCCGCCGTCAGCGAAGTGACCGCTGATAGCTTGATCACCGCCGATGGCAACGTGATCAACGCCAGCCTGAAAGTCTGGGCCGCCGGCATTCGTGCGCCGGGCTTCCTCAAGGACATCGATGGCCTGGAAACCAACCGCATCAACCAGCTGCAAGTGCTGCCGACCCTGCAAACCACCCGCGATGAAAACATCTTCGCCTTCGGTGACTGCGCGGCCTGCCCGCAACCGGGCACCGATCGCAACGTACCGCCGCGCGCCCAGGCTGCGCACCAGCAAGCTTCGTTGCTGGCCAAATCGCTGAAACTGCGGATCGAAGGCAAGGCGTTGCCGGAGTACAAATACACCGACTACGGCTCGCTGATCTCACTGTCACGTTTTTCGGCTGTGGGTAACTTGATGGGCAACCTGACCGGTAGCGTGATGCTCGAAGGCTGGCTGGCGCGGATGTTTTACGTGTCGCTGTATCGCATGCACCAGATGGCGCTGTATGGCGCGTTTCGCACCGCGATGTTGATGCTCGGCAGCAAGATTGGGCGCGGGACTGAGCCGCGACTCAAACTGCATTAAGATCTTCAGCGTCTATTAGGGCCTCTTCGCGGGCACGCTTCGCTCCTACAAGTTCACCACCGATCTGTAGGAGCTAGGCTTGCCCGCGAATGAGGCACCTCGGTCCACTTGTGTGTCCCACTGTATCTCCCCCCTCGATTCCTCCCCTTCGCTTACAAACTCCCCCTTGCGCGACACAGTAGCGATACACCCCGCCCTTTAAATGGCCACATCCGAGCAAGGCAACTCGCCCGCTACGGTTATCGCCGCACTCACGTGGCGTCCTTTATCGAACGGTTGTGTCGTGCAACCCAGGAGTATTGAAATGTCCCGTACTACCAAAAACACTATTGGCCTGCTCGGCGCTGTTTTAGCCGGCGGCATGATGTTGTCCGGTTCCGTATTCGCTGCGCAGCCGTTGACCCAAGGCTATTTGCTGGCCTCGGCCGAACAGGTGGTGAAAACCCCTGAAGGCAAATGTGGCGAAGGCAAGTGTGGCGATGCGTCGATGGCGAAGACCGATACCGATGGCGACGGCAAGGTCTCCCGCGCCGAATTCCAGAAAGTCGCGCCGAAGTCCAATTTCGACAAGATCGACACCAACCATGACGGCTTCATCGACGAGCAAGAGGCTTACGACAACGTAAAAGCCAACTTCGAAGCCAATGGCAAGAAAATGCCAAAAGGTCTGTTCGAACATTTGAAAGACCAAGACGGCGCCTAAGCCTTCAGGAATCAAACCGCGTTTTTCCTTCGAGAAACGCGGTTTTTTTTATGGTGGGTCGTGTGGGATTCGAACCTACGACCAATTGGTTAAAAGCCAACTGCTCTACCAACTGAGCTAACGACCCAAAAATGGTCGGGGTAAGGGGATTCGAACTCCTGACATCCTGCTCCCAAAGCAGGCGCGCTACCGGACTGCGCTATACCCCGGTAAAAAAAAGGCACCTTTTAAAGGCGCCTTCTGCGAACAGAGCTTTTGGCGTCTGATCTTAAGATCTGATCCCAGCGTTAACTGGTTTCAAAAATGGTGGGTCGTGTGGGATTCGAACCTACGACCAATTGGTTAAAAGCCAACTGCTCTACCAACTGAGCTAACG
>NZ_RXHX01000047.1:0-40251 GCF_005930655.1 Pseudomonas sp. FSL W5-0299 | reverse complement strand
GGGCATTGGGGGTCTGGAATCGATGGGGCTGGGAGGTGGGGGAGTTTATCAGGAATGGGCTTTTGAGGTGGAGACGAGTCTTACTGGGGTGGCGTTGCAGCAGAACAGAGCGCCTTTTTTGCCTCAGGAAACCGCCTTGGCTGAACCAATCCTGTCGCCCAGCCAAGTTTCATAATGTCTGACGAATTGGCGTCCTAGGATGAGGCGTAGTCGAACTGCCACGCTTCCAGCCCCCCCAGGAACCTGAAAAATGATCTCAAATCTCTTCAAAGTCATGATGATCACCAGTGCCTTGCTGTTAAGCGCCTGCTCAGGCGTCAGCACCAGCACCTGTTTTTCAGATGGCTGCCAATCGTTCGATGGCCATGGCGCCAACAAGTTGAACCTTGGCGGAAGCGCTATCGGTAGCAATTTCAGCGAGTACAGCTCAGGGTTGCTCCGCGACGACTAAGGCGTAATGCCCCCGACGGAAGATGTTTCCGTCGGGGCGCGTTGTTACCTGATGTACCGCGAGTGCTGAATGAGGGACTGTTTCTCAGCTGGACGCGGCTTCGCCAGCGCTTGCGTGGGACGACGTGTGGCGGTTATTTGGGGGCGGGCGTTGCTATCCACTCGCTCAGGACTTTCTGATAGTTACCGGTCACCTTGGCCAGGTGCAGCCATTGGTCGACGTATAACTTCCAGGTCATGTCATCGCGGGGCAGCAAGTAAGCCTTCTCGCCGTACTGCATGAACTGGCTCGGGTTAACCGCGCACAACCCGGGTTTAAGTTTCTGCTGATACAACGCTTCCGACGCATCGGTAATCATCACGTCAGCCCTTTTATCCAGCAGCTCCTGAAAGATCGTCACGTTGTCGTGAAGGCTCAATTGCGCCTTGGGCAGAAACGCGTGGACAAACGCTTCGTTGGTGCCACCGGCCGGTTCAACCAAGCGAACCGAAGGCTGGTTGATTTGTTCGACGGTCTGGTAGAGGGCCTGATCTTCGCAGCGCACTAACGGGATTTTGCCATCGACATCCAGTGTGGTGCTGAAGAAGGCTTTTTTCTGGCGTTCCAGGGTGACCGAGATGCCACCGACGCCGATGTCGCACTTGCCGGCCAGCATGTCGGGCATCAGCGTTTTCCACGTGGTCTGCACCCACTCAACCTTGACGCCGAGGCTGTCGGCCAATGTGCGGGCCATGGCGATGTCGATCCCCGAGTACTCGCCGTTCTCGGCTTTGGAGGTATAGGGTTTGTAGTCGCCCGTCGTACACACGCGCAGTTGGTTTTGCTGGATGATGCTGTCCAGATGCGAAGGGCCGTCCTGTGCCTGAGCGCCGAAGGATAGAGCGAGCAGGCCACCGAGCATCATTGTGCATTTTATGGTTTTCATTTTTGGCGGGCTTTTATCCGGGTGGGTTAGAAAAAGTGGAGTGTAGTGAAACAGTTTCCCGTCTGCTATCCACGACGAAAAAGGGCGCTCATTGTGGGAGCGCCCATTGTTGTGTTTGCAAAATGCGGTCTGGCCTCGATGTCATCCTGGCCGTTCGGACTCAGTGACAACAGCAACTGGAGCCGCCGCACCCCGACTTTTTCTCGACGCTTTGGGGGCGTTCACCCTTCAACACGCTTGCTGGATACCCTGCCTCATTCAGTGCCGATAACAGGACATCGCTGTCGATGTCCCCGGTCACTTTGACCCGGCCAGACGCCAGGTCGACAGTCACTTCACCAACCCCGGCCAGTGGCAGCAACGCCGCGTTGACGTGTTTGACGCAACTGCCGCAGCTCATGCCTTCGACTTGCAATTCTGTACCGTTCATTGCGTAAACCTCTTTCGCCATGAGTGGCGGTGGTGTGATGACAGGGTTCGATGGTTGACCTTGCCACGATGGCAAGGTCAAGTGCTTCTTTCAGGCGGTTACTGCGCCATCGGCATCTTCATCATGCTCGACTGCTGTTCCATCATTTTCATCATCATGTCCATCATCTGTTCTGCGTGGTTCTTGTCGCCGGACATGCCTTTGCCCATACCCATACCCATTCCCATGCCCATGCCTTGGCAATGGTTGTGCATCATGCCCATGCTGTCCTTCATCGTGGCCATGCCTTCTTGCATGGCGGCCTGGCGTTCGGCCGGGGTTTTGGCGGCGATCATTTTTTCGTGGGCCGCCTGCATTTTTTCCATCTGTTCGCTCATGGCCTTGTTTTGCGTGGTGGTGGCGGCGGTGGCGGTGGCCGGTGTGGTTGGCGGTGTGTCGGGTTGATGCTCCTCGACGGCCATGGCAACCAGTGGGCTACTGATGAGCAGTGCGGCGACGAGTGCTTTGAAGTGCGTATGCATGGCAATCTCCAGTGAGTCAGGGACGTACAGGAACTATTGAGCCGCGCTAAAGAGGCGAAGCCAAAGGAGGGGCGGCCGGAACTCCGGACGCTCGGAGAGTGGTTTTAATCGTTGAAGCGAACGAAGCGCAGGCGCGCTGGCGGCCGGGGTGGCGCCGGTCGGTGTAAGGTGAGAAACGCGAACGGAGTCTGGGAGCGGACACTCAGAATCAGCGTAGGCAGCAGAAACAGGACGGCCCAAAGGGCGTGTTCGAAGGTGGGCAATGTCTGTGCGGGGGGCAGTGCTGTGGCGCTGTGTTCGCAGTATTGCAGGCAGCCGCTGGCATGCTGCTCATGACTATTGTCATGGCCAGTGCTGCTGGTGATTTCATGGGCGGCGTTCAGATCATGGGGCGGCAGGCTAAGACAACCCTGGCTCGCCGCTACCGCAAAGGCTAACAGCCACAGTGCGAGCACTTGGCGGATCAGCAGCGGTAGATGGGTGCGGAGCCCGTGCATGTCTGGTATCCGATCTGAGGGTTATTTTGAGCGTAGCCCTGTGTAGGGGGCTGACGTTGATCTATATCAAGTGGCGCCCTTTACGTTACTCCGCGGCCATTTCCATCTCTGGACTCAACGTCCCCAGCCAGGCCACCAGCCCAACAATCAGAACGGCCGCAGCCAACTCCATCACCACACTGCGCCGCAGTGCATTCGCCGCTACCCAATACTGCCCGTTGCGCAACGACCTCTGCAAAAACGGTCCAAGGTGAAACCGGTTCAACGCGGCGAGCACCAGCATCCCTGCAAACAAGGTGACTTTGATAAACAGCAAAATCCCGTAGGTGCTTAGAAATAAGTCATCAAGCTCCAGCCCAACGATGAAGAGGTAGTTCACAACACCCGTGACGGTGATGACGACCACAATCAACGCGCCCACCACTTCAAACCTTGTCACTGCGCGGGCCAGCAGCCGGATGCGCTCTTCGGTTTGCAGAACATTGGCTTTCGCCATCAACGCAAGCGCCACTAGCGCTCCCAGCCACACTCCTGCGGCCAGCAAGTGCAGGATGTCGGTGGTGAAATGCCAGACACGGCGGATGCCTTCATCCATCGCGCCATGTCCGTTCCAGGCGAGAGAGGCGAGGGCGATACCGCCAGCAATCGTCGCAACCAGCAAGCCAACGCCAGGTGCACGATGATTGAGCATCACCGCCAATCCACCAACAACCAGTGCGACGATACGCACGACCCAGGCCAGGCCCATGTCCGTTTCCAACACCATCATCTCGAGGTGTGGACGTAACTCGGCAAAGGCCGTTTCACCGCTCATGGCGCTCGCCATCACTACCATGCTCGCAATAGACAACAGCAACCCAAGCGCCGCCGTCCCCGCCAGCATCAACCGAAACGGCAACACCGCGCCCGACACGCGTTCCCGCCCTTTAAGGCTGTACAACCCAAACAGCGGCAAGCCCAACAGCAGCATCAAATCCACATACAAGCCAAACCGCAGGGCAATGCCGATCGAGTCGCTCATTCATCACTTCACTTTGAACGTAACATTGCCGGTAATCGGGTGAGTGTCCGAAGACACCGCGCGCCATTCGACTTTGTAGGTGCCGATGGGCAGTGGCGAAAGCGGGGTGATAACCATGGTTTTCGGGTCGCCGCCGCCGGAGACTTTGGCTTTCATCGGCATGGGGGCGTGGGCCATGCCGGGCATTTCGGTCATGACCAGTTTCGCGCCGGAAAACTGGGTCATGAGATTTTCGGAAAAGTGCAGTTCGATTTTGGCGGGTGCTGCGCCGACTGCACCTTCAGCGGG
Organism: Pseudomonas sp. FSL W5-0299; assembly: GCF_005930655.1. Classification (NCBI taxonomy): domain Bacteria; kingdom Pseudomonadati; phylum Pseudomonadota; class Gammaproteobacteria; order Pseudomonadales; family Pseudomonadaceae; genus Pseudomonas; species Pseudomonas sp. FSL W5-0299. Next base: position 36,118 of record NZ_RXHX01000047.1, on the reverse strand, counting down.
GGTGGAGGACAGTAATTTCGGGTGGGCTTGAGCGAATGTGCTCAGCAGCAGTCCCAGGGCAACAACGGTGGTTTTGATCATGCGCATGCGAGGCCTCTTACCGTTTTCAACGGTTGGTTTTTGGTTTTTTTGAGTTGAAGCGTTTAAAACCACAGCCGAACGCCGAGGACCAGGCGCGCTTCACTGCGATCCTCACCTTCATCGTTGGCGTAATCGGCGGTTTTGCCGTAAGTGCGGTTCCAGGTCACGCCAATATAGGGCGCGAACTCCCGGCGGATTTCGTAGCGCAGCCGCAGGCCGGCCTCGGTGTTGGATAAGCCGGAGCCGATACCCCGTTGTGGATCGTTTTTGCCGTAGAAGTTGAGTTCGGCGGTCGGCTGCAGAATCAGCCGATTGGTCAACAGGATGTCGTAGTCGCCTTCCAGTCGTGCAGCGGTTTGGCCGCCCTCACCGATGAAGGCCGTGGCTTCGGTTTCAAAGTTGTAAAGCGCCATGCCTTGCACACCGAAGGCGGCCCAGGTTTGTGGGGCACCGGGTTTGAAATCCTGGCGCACGCCACTCACCACGTCCCACCATGGGGAGATCGCATGGCCCCACAGGGCCTGGATTTCGGCGTCTTCGGTCTTGCCGTTGGTGCGTTCGCCTTCGGAGCGCAGCCACAGACGGTCGATGTCACCGCCGATCCAGCCTGACAGATCCCAGGCCAGGACGCTGCCGTTGTCCGCGTCCTGCCATTCGAGTTTGTCGGCAAGGAAATAATAGTTGAGTGCGGTGTCATGCACGCCGTGGCCGGTCGGGCTGGCATATACGGCGGCGCGGTCGGCGTCGGTCAGCGTCGGGATCGGCGTGCGGCTTTCAGTCGGCGCGGCGGGCTGCATCTGGCCGTCATCCATGCTCTGCATCTGGCCGTCATCCATGCTTTGCATCTGGCTGTGGTCCATGCCGGTCATCTGGCTATGGTCCATACCCTGCATGTCATCAGTGGCGGCCATTGCCGAAGAGAGCGTCAGGCCCGCGGTCACGAGTGCTAAAGATATTGGAGTCAATCGGGTCATGGGATGCGCCTCATTCTTCCACGCGAACTTCACGGAACATGCCCATTTCCATGTGGTACAGGAGATGGCAGTGATAGGCCCAGCGGCCGAGCGCATCGGCGGTGACCCGATAGCTGCGCCGGGAGCCGGGCGGCATGTCGATGGTGTGTTTGCGCACCATGAACTCGCCATTCTCGTCTTCGAGGTCGCTCCACATGCCGTGCAGGTGAATGGGGTGGGTCATCATCGTGTCGTTGACCAGCACAATCCGGACGCGCTCGCCGTACTTGAGGCGCAGCGGCTCGGCGTCCGCGAATTTCACGCCGTTGAACGACCAGGCGAATTTCTCCATGTGGCCGGTGAGGTGCAGCTCAATGGTGCGGCCGGGTTCGCGGCCGTCCGGGTCTTCGAAGGTGCTGCGCAGGTCGGAATAGGTCAGGACTCGGCGTCCGTTGTTGCGCAGGCCCAGTCCGGGATCGTCGAGCTTGGGCGAGGTGGACATGGCTTGCATGTCCACCAGCGGGTTGTCCTTTTCCGTCTCTGGATGAGACTGCATGCCGGCCATGCTGCTGTGATCCATGCCTGCCATATCGCCCATGCTGCTGTGGTCCATGCCGCCCATGCCCATGTCATCCATGGTCACTAACGGTCGAGGGTCCAGGGCCGGGATCGGCGCCAACAAACCTGGCTTCGTTGCCAGCGTACCCCGTGCAAAACCCGTGCGATCCATCGATTGCGCGAACAGCGTGTAAGCCGCTTCGGTCGGCTCGACAATCACGTCAAACGTCTCTGCCACTGCGATGCGAAACTCGTCGACGCTCACCGGTTTGATGTGCAAACCGTCGGCTGCGACTACCGTCATTTTCAACCCGGGGATGCGCACGTCGAAGTAGCTCATGGCGGAGCCATTGATAAACCGCAGCCGCAGCTTCTCGCCGGGGCGGAATACACCGGTCCAGTTCATGTCCGGCGCCTGGCCGTTCATCAGGTAGGTGTAAGTGGCGCCGCTGACGTCGGCGATGTCCGTGGGGTTCATCTTCATCTCGGCCCACATCGTTCGATCCGCGACGGTGGCTCCCCAACCTTTTTCGCTGACGTCATGGATGAAATCACCCACGGTGCGCTTGTTGTAGTTGTAGTAATCCGACTGCTTTTTCAGCGTCTTCATCAGGCCGACGGCGGTTTCGTCGGTCCAGTCGGTCAGCATCACCACGTAATCGCGGTCGTACTGGAATGGCTCTGGCTCCTTGGCATCGATGACCAGCGGGCCGTAAACGCCGGACTGTTCCTGAAAGCCCGAATGGCTGTGATACCAGTAGGTGCCGTTCTGCCGGACTGTGAATTGGTAGACGTACAGGCCGCCCGGTTCGATGCCGTGAAAACTCAGGCCCGGTACGCCGTCCATGTTGGCCGGCAGCAAGATGCCGTGCCAGTGAATGGACGTGTCGACTTTGAGCTTGTTCCTCACCCGCAACGTCACCGTGTCGCCTTCGCGCCAGCGCAGCAGCGGGCCGGGAATGCCGCCGTTGATGGCCATGGCGGTGCGCGGGTTGCCGGTGATGTTGACCGGGGTTTCGCCGATCGACAGATCGAAGTCGATGCCCGTCAACACCTGAGGTTCGCCAGGGCTGGTGATTGCCCAGACCGGCGTGCGCCATAAGCCGAGGCCACCCAGCAGTCCGCCTGCGGCCAGCCCTTTCACGAAGGTGCGTCTTGTAGTGTTCGAATGCATGCCGTTGTGTTCCCTGTCCGTCAGCTTGGAGCTAGCTTGACGATGAGGCTAACGAGCGGTGCCTTTCAGAAGGCTGAGGCTGAGATTACAGTTTTGACAGTTTCACCGATGTAGGCGCGGTGAAGCAGGAGGGAGGCGCCACTGGACGGGCGCCTGTTCTTAAAGGTGTTTTTTTGGCGCGGATGTATCAGCCACCGTGCCGCTGCCACAATTGATATACGAAGAAGACTTCAGCCAACGCTGATCCGGATAGTAGGAAAACAACAGTTGGCCTCCCTTCATCGAATCAATCAGCCGACGAGCAACCGCGGGTCTGACCGCCGGGCAGCCGAGGCTTCTGCCAATACGTCCATTCGCACGGGCCAGGACCGGACTCACATAAGGCGCGCCATGAATCACGATGGCACGGTCAAACGCGTTGTCATTGAAACCCGGCTCCAGGCCTTCCATGCGTAGCGAGTAACCGTTCTGTCCGACATAGCTCTGCTGGGTGCGATACAACCCGAGGCTGGTGGCGAAGCTTTCATTCTGGTTGGAGAAGTTGACGGCCATGTTTTCGCCGCTATTGCGTCCATGGGCGACCAGTTCATGAAACAGCAACTTGCGCTTCTTTAAATCGAACACCCATAGACGTTGCTCGGTCGAAGGCAGCGAATAATCAATAACCGCAAGTCTTTGGACAGGCGCTTTGCCTTGAGCGATGCTGCATTGCGAGGCGCGAACGGCGAGGTTGATGACGTTGGCGTTAGCTTTCGGGGCCGCTTTGATGAGGGCGGCCGCGAGCGAATCGGCGTAGGCTGACGGTACGGACATTGCAGTCAGTAGCAGGGCCGAGAATAGATAGCCAAAACGTAGTGGCGCCATACAGATGTCTCATCATGTTAAGTTCGAGTCTAGCAGTGCGTTGCCAGCCGGGCGTTGAATGCGGGGGATTAAGGATTATTCATGGTGCTTTTAACAAGGTTATTCGTCATAAGCCGCGTATTTTTTATGGGCTTTCTGATAAGCGGCACAGCACTTGGGCAAACGTCGTCGATTGAGCCGCTAAATGCGCCTACCTCCATTATCGAGGCTGGAGCGGATGATAACGTCGGTCAAGCGATTCAGGCCACGCTTGAACCGCTGAAAACCGCTTTTCCGCCGCTGCTGACCGCACCACGCAATCGTCGCGTGGATGTCAGCCGGCTGGTCATGGATTTTTATACCCATCGTGCCTATCGCGCGGCGTGGACCAATGACAGCGATGTCGCGCAATTGATCGCCAGCCTGAACGCGACTGAGGCCGACGGCTTGACCCCGGCGGACTTTCATATCGATGAATTGGTCCGGTCGCAAACCACGATGCATACGACACCGGTGACGCCCGAGCAGCGGGCGGCTTTCGATTTGGCGACCACGCATACGTTTATCACCGCGCTGCTGCAGTTGCGGCGGGGCAAGGTCGACCCTTCGCGGCTCGACATTCACTGGAATTTTGATTCGAATGGCGTCGATCCACGTGACGACTTCAATGCTTTCTTCGCCGCACTCGACAATCACGACGTGGCCAAGGCTTTTGCCCAGGCACCGCCGCAAGAAGCGGTGTACGTCGGTTTGCGTCAGGCCCTGGCGCAATTGCGCGGCATTCGGGACCGGGGCGGCTGGCCGAAAGTGATTGTCGACCATTCGCTCAAACCCGGCATGGACGAACCGGCGGTCGCGCAATTGCGCGCGAGGATGGTCGCGGCCGGTTTTCTCGATCCGCGATTGATCCACGGCACCCAGTACGACGGCGCCGTCACCGCCGCGGTGAAAAAGTATCAGAACGAGCAATACCTGAGTGCGGACGGCATGGCAGGGGCGACAACACTGGCAGCGCTGAACGTGCCCGTTGATGCACGCATCGACCAGGTCCGTGTGAACATGGAGCGTGCACGTTGGCTGCTCTACAAACTCCAGGGCACATTCGTCATCGTCGATATCGCCGGCTACAAGGTGGCGATGTACCGCGATGGCGTGCCGATCTGGCGATCCCGGGTGCAGGTCGGTAAAGCGGCGCGCAATACGCCAGTCTTCCAGGCGCAGATTACCTACATCACGTTTAACCCGACCTGGACAGTGCCGCCGACGATCCTCAAGGAGGACGTGTTGCCGAAGATCCAGAGCAACCCCGGCTACCTCGCCGCCAATCGCATTCGAGTGCTTGATCGCGAAGGCAATGTGCTCGATCCATCGAGTGTGGACTGGACCAATCCACGCGGCCTCACGTTGCGCCAGGACGCTGGGCCTGACAGTTCGCTGGGCCGGGTGGTGATCCGCTTTCCCAACGACTATGCGATTTACCTCCACGACACACCGCACCGCGAGTTGTTTGCCAAAACCATCCGCGCGACCAGCTCGGGCTGCATTCGGGTAGAGAATCCGCTGCAGCTTGTGGAATTGTTGTTCAACGACCCGATCCGGTGGAACAGCGAAGGTATTCAAAAGCAGTTGGCCAGCGGCAAGACCGAGAACATTCGGCTTCCGGTGAAAGTGCCGGTGTTGCTGGCGTACTGGACCGTGGATTTGGGCAGCGACGGGCGAGTGGCGTTCAAGCCTGATGTGTATGGCTACGATGCGCCGGTGTTGCGGGCGCTGAATCGGCCGTCGCCGATGCCAGTGCTGGATTTGCATTCGGCGGTGGGGTCGGTGGTGGCGGCGGGACCGGCGCGGCAGTAGGGGATTGGACTTGATAGTAAGTCCGTCCCCTTTCCGGTGTGGGTGATCTGTCTTCGTTGTTCGTCTGGGTGTTAAAGCTGCAGACCTTCCTGCACCACCGAAAGTAAATTGTTCTCCGTCAACGCAACCGCATCCAGTTGCTGTCCGGCCTGCTCAATCACCTGCAACCACCAATGTGTCTCGCCATCCGCGTCCACTGTGCGCAACAGCGCGAGTTCTTTGCCCGTCGAGTGAATCTCGACACGCCCAGCGCCATCTTCAGTGAAGCGCGCAACAGGGTCGAAGGTGATGCCGTGCTCATTGCCTTCGATCAGAAGCTGGTCGATCGCGTAATCGAAAGTCGCACCCTCTGAATCGCACTCGAAGACATGTGTCGGATTGCGTCGCAGAATCAGGCCTACCTCAGTCAGCGGCTTCAGCCACGCCTCGATCTGCTCATACAACTCGTAGACTTGGCCGGGCCAACTGTCGATCATCTGATCTGCGCTGGTAGACCGGGTCTGTTTCAACTTCGCCGCGAGTTCGTCTGCCTTACTCATTTCGATTCCCTGTCGTGATGTAAGAGTAATCGTAGCTCCTTCACTGCTATCCGCGCTTTGCCCTGCGTCATGTCAGCGACACAAGCGTGACAAATCATTTCTATTCACACTCAATTGCCCAAGACCGCCAACTCCTCCCGCAAAAACTCCACCAAATCCCGCTGCAACCCGGTCAACGCGCCCTCGCGGCTGATCAACGCCAGCTCCGTCGGTGACAACTCCGGCAAATCGGTGCACACGCTGTGCTCCGGCAACACCGCCGAAGCCGGCAGCACGGACACCCCCAGCCCCGAAGCGACTGCCGCCTGGATACCGGTCAAGCTATGGCTGCCAAACGCCACGCGCCAGGGGCGCTGTGCCACGTCCAGCAAGCGGATTGCCCGCTGCCGATAAATGCACCCTTGCGGAAACAACGCCAATGGCAACACGCCGTTGGCCGAGTCCACCCCCGCGCCTTTGACCCACACCAGCACTTCCGGCCACGCCGCCCAGCACGGTCCGCTGTCCGGTTCGCGTTTGACCAAGGCGATGTCGATCTCACCCGATGCGAGTTTCTGCTTCAGATCCGTGCTCATGCCGCTGACGGTTTCCAGCCGGGCGTGCGGGCGGGCGCGATTGAAACCGGCAAGGATCAGCGCCATACGCCGCGCATCAAAGTCCTCCGGTACGCCGATGCGCAGGATCTCCAGATCCAGGTCGCTGGCCAAGGCTTCAACGGCTTCAGAGGACAGGGCCAACAAGCGTCGGGCATAGTGAATCAGCAGTTCGCCATGCTCGGTGACGGTGACGTTCTGGCCAGTTCGGTCACGCAGGAGCAGAGAATGACCGACCAAAACTTCCAGCTTGCGAACCTGTTGGCTCACCGTGGATTGGGTTCGGTGCACGCGTTCGGCAGCGCGGGTGAAGCTGCCTTCATCGACCACGCAGACGAAGGTCTTGAGCAATTCAAGATCAAGCATGGCGATCTCCTTGATATTTGATTTTCTACTGACTAATCGACATTAATTTAATTTCACACTATCACTAGCGGCTCGTAATCTGAAGATCACCCTTCAGAGGATACAAACATGACACTCGAAAATACCCCGCGTCCCGAATGGCTAACCTTCGATTGTTACGGCACGTTGATCCAGTGGGATGAAGGCCTCAAGGCCGTGGTCGCCGACATCCTGCACGACAAGGGCGACCACAGCGTTGAAGCCGATCGCCTCATCGAGGTCTACGACCGGCATGAACATCGGCTGGAGCAGACTCCACCGCATCGCTCGTTTCGCCAACTGAGCACGCTCGGGTTGCAGCTCGCCCTGGAGGAGTTGGGGCTGACGAGTCGGCCCGAAGACAGTCAGCGGTTGGCCGGCGCGATTCCGCGGATGCCGCCGTTCCCTGAGGTGATCGAGACCCTCGCGAAACTCAAGGCAATGGGTTTCAAACTGTGCATCGTCTCCAACACCGACGACGACATCATCGCCGGCAACGTCGCGCAACTCGGGGGGCATATCGATAGAGTCATCACTGCGCAACAGGCCGGGGCGTACAAGCCGAATCCGCGCCTGTTTGACTACGCTCATGAGCAGCTCGGTGTCAGTCGAGATCAAGTAGTGCACATCTGCGCCAGCCCGACACTGGATCACACCGCCGCCCGAGACATGCACTTTCGTTGTGTATGGATTGACCGTGGCACCGGTCGGCAATTGCTGCCGGATTACCGACCCGATGAGATATTGAGCACGCTGGATCAGGTCGTGCCTTTATTCACTTCCCTCGGCTGGTAACAAAACACGGAGACCTCGTCATGGCACACACCCTTGCAGGCGGTTCGCGTTCCGCGCGTTATGCCGATCTCAACCTCGATTCACATGCCGTCATTACCGCCCGCACCGAGTTGGCTGCGTGTTTTCAACTGGCCGCGCTGCATGGCCTGGAGGAGGGCATCTGTAACCATTTTTCGGCGATGGTGCCGGGCCGGGATGATCTGTTTTTTGTGAATCCCTACGGGTACGCATTCGCCGAGGTGACGGCGCAGAATCTGCTGGTGTGCGACTTCCACGGCAATGTCGTGGACGGCGAAGGACAGCCCGAGGCGACCGCGTTTTACATCCATGCCCGACTGCACAAACAGCTGCCGAGGGTGAAAGTGGCGTTCCACACTCACATGCCTCACGCCACGGCGTTGTGCTTGCTGCAAGGTCCGCCGCTGCTGTGGTTGGGCCAGACGGCGCTGAAATTTTACGGCCGCACGGCGGTGGACGAAAACTACAACGGCCTGGCCCTCGATGAATCCGAAGGCGACCGGATCGCCGGTGTCATGGGCAACGCCGACATCTTGTTCCTCAAGAACCACGGGGTGATTGTCGCGGGGCCGACCATCGCCGAAGCCTGGGATGATTTGTACTACCTGGAGCGTGCCGCGCAAGTGCAACTGATGGCCATGGCGACCCAGCGCGAACTCAAGCCGGTGCCCCACGACATTGCCCGGCGGGCTTACGAGCAAATGCGCCTGGGCGATGCCGAAAGTGCTCGGGCGCATTTGCACAGTGCGATGCGGCGGCTGGCCAAAGGACAATTGCCCCACACTAGCGGGTAGACTAAGCTCACAAAAATTAAGGGCTTTGGGCCTTTGCCCATGCCTTGCCCTTACAGGACGAGCTTTTGCCTATCCTCACGCAAGACCCGCAGCAAACTCCTGGCGGCGCTTTGAAACGGTTATCTCTGCTCAAGGCAGCGGTGCTGTTTATCGCGACGGTGTGCCTTTGTCTCTGTGGTCTGCTTTATCTGCAACTGGAGCAATCGCGGCGCCACGCGCTGGACGTAGCGCAAGTCGCGTCTTCGAACCTGGCTCGCGCCATGGCACAGCAGGCCGAAGACACCTTCATGAAAGCCGACCTGGTGTTGACCAGTCTGGTGGACTGGATTCAGGTCGATGGCTACGGCGCGGCACAAAAGCCACGGTTGCAGAAAACCTTTGCCCGGCGGGCGCAGGCGCTCGACCAATTGCACGGGATATTTCTGTTCGACAAGCAAGGGCAGTGGGTCGTGACGTCGTTCGATGATTTGACCCGCGGTCCGGGCGTGTCGGATCGAGAGTACTTCACGTTCCACCAGCAGAACGCATCCACCCTCGCGCACATCGGGCCGGCACTTCGCAGTCGGGAAAATGGGGAGTGGATCATTCCGCTCTCCAAGCGGGTGAACGACAAGAACGGCAACTTCCAGGGCGTGGTGTTGGCCGGAATCAAAATGGCCTATTTCGATCAGTTCTTCAAAAGCTTCAGCATCGATGACAACGGCTCGATGTTTTTGGCGCTGACCGACGGCACGTTGCTGGCGCGAAGGCCGTTTGTGGAATCACAGATCGGCACATCCCTGGCCAAGGGCGAAATCTTTCATAAACTCTTGCCCAACGCGCCCGCCGGCAACGCGATGATCAGCTCGGTGATCGATGGCGTTGTACGTTTGTATGGCTACCGTCAACTCGACGCCTATCCGCTGGTGGTCTCGGCGGCATCGTCCAGGGATTCGATTCTCAAGGATTGGTACGACACCGCATTTCAATCCTGCGTCATCGTTGCCTTGGTGGTGCTGGGTGTCGGTCTGTTCGGTTGGGTGTTCGTTCGCCAGGTGCGCGTCGGCGTACGGGTCGAGGCCGATTTGCGCAAGGCCAAGGAAGCACTGAAGCTGATCGCGACTCATGACAGCCTGACGGGCCTGGCCAATCGCCGACTGTTCGAGCAGGCGCTGGACATCGAGTTTGGCCGAGGCGCCCGGCAGTCGAGTTCGCTGAGCCTGATCATGCTCGATATCGATTACTTCAAACGCTACAACGATGCTTACGGCCACGTCGCAGGGGACCACTGCCTGGCGGAAGTGGCGCGTGCGGTCAAGGGTTGCTGCCACCGCAAAGCAGACCTGGCGGTGCGTTATGGCGGCGAGGAGTTTGCGGTGCTGCTGCCTGACACCGACATTCACGGTGCGTTGGTGATTGCCGAACAGATCCGCCGCAGCGTCATGGACAAGAACATCACCCACAACGGTTCACCCACGGGATATGTGACGGTCAGTCTTGGCTGTTACGCGTTCGTGCCGACCGGGCGTGACAGCATCGAACTGTTCATCGAACGAGCGGATGCGGCGCTTTATCAGGCCAAGCATTCGGGTCGAAACCGTTCGGCCGTGTTGTCGCTTGAGGGCGGTGTGGAGGCGTTGATGCGCTCAGACCGTTGAGACACTTTGCGGGTTGTTTCAGCCCTGCAACAGTCGCTTGTCCGTCTGTCTACCTGTCAGATCCGTCTGTTTTCATCGTCTAGAGTTCCGGTAGCCCTGCCGAACCCGGCGGGGCTCCCCACAGCACGGACGATCGCCAAAATGTTGATAACTCGAGCATTGACAGCCGTTGCTTTAACCCTCGCAGTTTCCATTGTTTGGCCGCAGGTCAGCCAGGCTCAATCGAAAGTCACGCCGCAAGAAGCCAACGCCTTTGTGACTGTGCCGCAGTACCCATCCGAAGATTTCAAAGAGGTGGTGCAGTCGAACGTCGACACGTTGTATTCCATTGCCTGGCTCGATTTGACCCAGGAGCCGCTCGTGATTACCGCGCCGGACACCGCCGGGCGTTTATACGTGTTGCCGATGCTCGACATGTGGAGCGATGTTCTCGTCTCGCCGGGTGGGTATGCGACGGGCACACAGGCCGGTGAGTTTCTGGTGACGCCACCGGGATGGACAGGAACGGTGCCGGCCGGGCTGAATCATTTGCCGGCGTCCACGCCCTTTGTCTGGGTCGTCGGTCGCACCGACGTCGGCGGGATGGTTGACTATGCGACGGTGAACAGGATTCAGGCGGGCTACACCGTGACGCCGTTGTCGCAGATTGGTAAAAAAGCCGAGCCGGTCGCTATCCATGCTCCAGTGGTCACGGCGGGTCGATGAGCGCCGATACCCTCGGCGTTCAGGGCTGTTACGTTAAGTGCACTCAATAGAAAGCTGCCGACGATTTCACCTCATTGGCTGCTTCTACGTGTCCAGCTGCCAGTCCCGCCTCCCGCACCGCCGGTTCCCCCACCAGCAGCTCCCGTGCCGCCGCCTGCACCCGAGCCGCTGGCACCGGCATTTCCACCATTGCCCTCTCTGGACGATCCGTCTCCGCCTGTGCCCCGTTCAGGGGTATATCGACCAGAGGGTTGGTCCGGATAGTTGTTGGGGGTCATGATTGAGCCGCCGCGATACCAGGAACCGGTCTCGGTCGCGTCGGTGTGATCGCCGGAGGCTGCGTAAGTGGTGCCTGTTGCTGCCAGCAAACTGGTCAACAACAGGGTGGTGAAGTTGATGTTCATCAGTGCACGTCTCCCAAGATGAGTCGTTACCTCTGATGGTGTGACTGCCCGGGCGATGGGTGTTGGCGGGATGACGAATGGTCGATGGTGCGTTGCCTCTCGGGTTCGGAGCAGGCTCACTTGTCTGTTTAGACTTGAAGGGGGGGCGGGGAGGGTGACGCGCGCCATCACATCCTAGCGGCTGCCGATTGGCAATAGTCGTGGCGCGATGTTGGACCCTGGCTGCTATGGTCAATGGACGCAGGCAATCGATTGACAGGATCCCATGCATGGAATTGACCGCCACGACCGCCGCCGCACCAGCGCGCCATACACCGATCACACGGAACCTGGTCTGGTCTGTCGGGCTGGTATTTGTATTGGGGGTGCTGATTGCTCTGGTTGCGTTGTTCAACATTGCCGGCCGGCTCAATGCCCAGGACTTGGCCAAGACCACGTTCTACACCCAGCGCGCGCTGGAAAACCGCATCTCAGCCTCGAAAAACTACGTTGCCAGTTATGCAAACTGGACCACGGCCTACGATCATTTGAATGGCGAAGTTGACGCGCAGTGGGCTTACGTTGAGCAGAACATGGGCAAAACCCTGTTCACCCTGGATCATTACGACGGCGTTTTTGTGGTCGCCCCTCAGCGAACCAAATACGCCGTGGTGCGCGGCCTTCAGGTCCAAGGCGACGCGGCGGCCTGGCTGTCGATAGCGATGGCAGCACTGATCGAGGAGGTGCAGGGCCAGGAAAGCCTGCTTGCCCCCATCAGCCGGTTCACGCTCTTCGAGGGGCAGCCCGCGCTATTGACGGCGGCGGCGATCGTGCCCAATGACGAAAGGCCGGCGGTCGATCCCCAAAGCACGTCGGTGCTGGTGTTCGTCGATCAATTGAGTTCGCAGAAGCTCAGCGCCTTGAGTGCCGACTATGGTTTGCATGACTTGAGCCTCGCACCTGACAACACCCTTGCTCCCGGTCAGCCTGCGGTCGGACTCACGGGCACCGGTTATAGTTTGGTCTCGCAGCTCGAGCAGCCAGGCCATCAGCTGCTTTGGTCACTGCTGCCGCCACTGGGCGGCGCGCTGTTGATTCTCGCGTTGTTGACGGCTTACTTCTTTCGTTATGTGTTGCGCACATCCGGGCACGTGGATGCCAGTTACATCAAACTCGATTTGTCGAACCAGGCGCTGGAGGCCAGTGAAGAACGTTTTCGTGCAGTGGCCGAGGCCGCGTCTGACTGGATATGGGAAATCGATGACCAGCATCGCATCACGTATCTGTCGGGGCGTTTTGGCGCCGTCACCGGGTTTTCCGATCAACAATGGCTGGGGCAGGGCATCGAGCAGTTGTTGTATTGCGACACTACGCCCTTGTCGCTGTGGCTGAACAAGCTCGACGAAGAGCACAGCGTCAGCCACCTGCGTTGCTCCTATCGCGAACAGTCGGGGCAGCAACGGATCAGTCGGGTATCGGCGCGACCGATCCTCAGTAAAGGCGTGGTGGTGGGTTACCGCGGCACGGCCAGTGACATCACCGATGAAGTCGCCGCCCATGCGCAGATCCAGCATCTGTCGTTGCACGACGCGCTGACTGGCCTGCCCAATCGCAACAAGCTGGCGCGCTACCTCGAAGACGCTTTGGTGCTGAAGGAGCATTCGGCGCCGCTGACGTTGTTGATGATCGACCTGGACAACTTCAAGCCGATCAATGATTCCCTCGGCCACCCGGCGGGCGATGCGGTGTTGCTGGAGGTGGCTACCCGTTTGCGTGAGTGCACGCGGGACATTGACCTGGTCGCCCGACTGGGCGGCGACGAGTTTGTGCTGGTACTCAATGGAATGGACATCCACACGGAAATCGACCGCATATGCGAACGTATCCTCCAAAGCCTGCACCAGCCGATCCACTATGACCATCACGCGCTGCACATCGGTGCGAGCATCGGTATCGCCTTGAGCCGGCGTCAGGGGCACATGCCGGAGGAGTTGATTCGATGTGCCGACATCGCGCTGTATCAGGCCAAATCTGACGGCAAGAAAACCTGGTGCTACTTTGCGCCGCACATGAACGACCAGATCCAGCATCGCCGCAAACTCGAAAACGACCTGCGTCAGGCGATCAAGAACAATGAGTTCGTGATGCACTATCAGCCTCGTTATCACGTCGATGGCAAGCAGATCGTCTCGGTCGAAGCGTTGCTGCGCTGGCAGCATCCTGTGCAGGGGTTGCTGGGGCCCGACTCGTTTATTCCATTGGCCGAACAGACCGATCTGATCGTGCCCTTGGGGCGCTGGGTTTTACGTGAGGCGTGCGAGACGGCACTGACCTGGCCGGGTGAGCTGATGGTTTCGGTCAACCTGTCGCCCGTGCAGTTTGTTCGCAGTGACGTGGTGGAGGATGTCAGGGAGGCGTTGATCCAGAGTCGTTTGCCGGCCAGTCGACTGGAGCTGGAGATCACCGAAAATGTGATGCTCAACGATGTCGATGGCGCGCTTGCGACCATGAACTCGCTGAAGGAGCTGGGTGTGCGACTGAACATGGACGACTTCGGCACTGGTTATTCATCGCTGGGTTATCTGCGCACATATCCGTTCGACGGGATCAAGATCGACAAGCGCTTCATCTCGTCCATGAGCGGCACCGGTAACGACCGTGCGGTGGTGCAGGCGATCATCAACCTGGGCAAGGCCATGGGGCTGACGGTGACCGCAGAGGGCGTCGAGACCCTGGAACAACTGGACTTCCTTATCTCGGACGAGTGCCATGAGGTGCAGGGTTTCTACCTCAGCCGGCCGATGGAAAACCAGGCGCTGCTGCCATTGCTCAAGGCGTCGCGTGATGAGCATCCTTTGTGAGGGGGACCTTTAGTCGCCTGCTTCAGTTGTCGTCGCAACTGCCACGGCGCACTCCGGTCACAACTGGATATCGTCCATCCGTTGCGAGCCCCGGCCTATGAAAAACCTGAAAATCGCCACTTTCAACGTCAACGGCATGCGTGCCCGGCTGCCGAATTTGCTGGCCTGGCTTGAGCGAGAAAAACCGGACATTGCCTGTTTGCAGGAGCTCAAGTCGGTCGACAGCGCATTCCCGGCCGCCGAGCTTGAGGCCATTGGCTACGGCGCTATCTGGCAAGGCCAGTCGTCGTGGAACGGGGTGGCGATTCTGGCCCGTGATGCGCAGCCTTTGGAGAGTCGGCGCGGTCTGCCGGGAGATGACACCGACACGCACAGTCGCTACCTGGAAGCTGCGGTGCACGGAATTCTGGTGGGCTGCCTGTATTTGCCCAACGGCAATCCGCAACCCGGGCCGAAGTTCGACTACAAACTGGCGTGGTTCGAACGGCTGATCGCCTATGCCAAGGACCTGCAAAGCAGCGAGCATCCGGTGGTGCTGGCCGGTGACTACAACGTGGTGCCCACCGACCTGGACATCTACAACCCGCGCTCGTGGCTCAAGGACGCGTTGCTGCAACCGGAAAGTCGCGAGTGTTACCAGCGTTTGCTGGATCAGGGCTGGACCGATTCCCTGCGTCATCTGTACCCGGAGGATCGGCTCTACACCTTCTGGGATTATTTCCGCCAGCACTGGCAGAAGAACTCGGGGTTGCGCATCGATCACTTGCTACTTAACCCGGCGCTGAGCCCCTATCTGCACGAGGCCGGGGTCGATGCCTGGGTGCGCAACGAACCGCACGCCAGCGACCATGCGCCGACGTGGATTCGCTTGAGTTCGCGCAAACAGCGTTGATGTTCAGAGGGGGGGGCGATTGGCTAAATCAATTGTCAGTCGAACCGCTTTTTCCCTTATACATGGCGCCCATCGGCGGAGAGATCCGCGGCCCCTGCATAAGGACCGAGCAATGAGCGAACCACGCCTGACGAACCGTGCGGCATACCTGCAGCACCTGGGTTTCGACGCGCCCCCGGCGCCGACCCTGGACACCTTGCGCCAACTCCAGTTGCGCCACACCGGGGCCTTCCCGTTTGAAAACCTCACCACGCTGTCCGGCGAGCCGGTACGCATCGACCTGCCATCCATCGAGCGGAAAATCCTGCATGAGGGGCGCGGCGGTTACTGCTACGAGCTCAACTACGCGTTTCTAGCCTTGCTTCAGGAGTTGGGTTTTGACGCATGCGGCATTACCGGCCGAGTCGTCATGGGTCAGCCCGAAGGCGCCTGGACTGCCCGCACGCACCGCTTGAGCCTGGTCACGCTGGACGGCGTGCGCTACATCACCGACGTCGGCTTCGGCGGCATGGTGCCGACCGCACCGCTCCTGCTAGACAACGATGCGGCACAACTCACGCCCCACGATCCGTATCGCATCGAGCGCCATGCAGACGGCTACACCCTTCGCGCCAACGTCGGCGGCGAGTGGCGGCCGATGTACATTTTCGATCTGCAACGCCAGGAAGACATCGACTACGTCCTCGGTAACTGGTACGTCTCGACCCATCCGGAATCGTCGTTTACCAAGCAACTGTTGGTCGCGCGCACCGGGGATGGCTGGAGGCGCACGTTGAACAACGGCAGTTTTGCGATTCATCGGGTGGGCGCCGAGAGCGAACGGCGGCAGGTTGCAGATGTGGAGGAGTTGATCGGGTTGCTGGAGGGGGAGTTCGGGATTCGCGTGCCGGAGCATGCGGGGTTGCGGCAGGTGCTTGGGCGGTTGATTCAGGTGACATAGCCATCGTCCCGAGAGGGCAGATTCAAAACATCTGCCCTTTTTCTTTGCGTGGGGCAGGCTCCGTTCCCCCCTTGGGTCTTGAAACGGCACACCCTCAAGGCTCAATCACACGATGGATCTCGCTCAAGACCTCTGAGAGTTTTTTCTCCAGGCTCTTCAGTTCAGATGCAGTAACGCCTTCTCTAAAATGCCCGCCATTCGCCACCGTCGCGTACTGATCGTGCGCGGTGGTTTTTTCCTTGGTGTTGAGCAGCGCCTGGCGCAGCGTGTTGTTGATCACTGTTTGGTAGCCATACCCCTCGCTCTCCGCCATGGCGCGTGCTGCTTCGATGACGACATCATCGAGCATGATGGTAATTCGGGTTTTGCCTTTGCTGGAGGCAACTGCTCCACGCTTGGCGTTGCTGAAGTCGTATTCGTCTTTCATCGTTCAATTCTCCAAATAACGACGGCGCTCGTTTTTGCTGGCGAGGCGCGCGGAAATGATTCGTACGAAATTCGGATCGCGATAGGTGTACGCAACGACCAGCAAGCGAGCTTTGGCATCCATGCCCATGACGATCCACCGTTGTTCATCGTGATGGTTGTCCCGAATCGTCAGTGCTCGTTCGTCGTAAAACACCGGTTCTGTTTCGGCGAGGCTGATGCCGCGATGCTTTAATTTGTTGGCTGCGTTTTTTGCCTTGTGATACTGAATTTCGAATGACTTCATTATGCATACTTTATATGTATAAGCGAGGGGCGTCCGTGCCGGAGGTCGCTTGGAATGCAAAAGACTAGCGGGCAGGGGAGCAGGCAGATGAAGGATGTATTTCAAGATTTTTGGAGGGGAAAGGCGCGCAGCTAAAGGGCGACATGGACATGTGTCCATTATCTGACTGGGGAGTTGTATACAACTCTATAGACATTTGTCCTGACTCTTGCATACAGTGTGCGCATAACAAAAAACCAGGGAACCCCCCAACCATGAAAACGCCCCATGTTTCACACCAACGGCCTGAGGACGAAAACCTCGGGGTCGGCGCGAATATGGCTTACGGCCTGCAACATGTTCTGACCATGTACGGCGGCATCGTCGCGGTGCCTTTGATCATCGGCCAGGCGGCCGGGCTTTCGCCGGCGGACATCGGTTTGTTGATTGCTGCTTCATTGTTTGCGGGGGGCTTGGCGACATTGCTGCAGACCCTCGGTTTACCGTTTTTCGGGTGTCAGTTGCCGCTGGTACAGGGCGTGTCCTTCTCCGGTGTCGCGACGATGGTGGCGATTGTCAGCAGCGGCGGGGAGGGCGGCTTTCAGTCAATTCTCGGGGCGGTAATTGCCGCGTCGTTGATCGGATTACTGATCACGCCGGTGTTCTCGCGAATCACCAAGTTCTTCCCGCCGCTGGTGACGGGCATCGTGATCACCACCATCGGCTTGACGCTAATGCCGGTGGCTGCACGCTGGGCCATGGGCGGCAATAGCCATGCCCCGGACTTCGGCAGCATGGCCAACATCGGTCTGGCGGCGGTGACGCTGGTGTTGGTGCTGCTGCTGAGCAAGATTGGCAGCGCGACCATCTCCCGTTTGTCGATCCTGCTGGCGATGGTCATCGGCACGATCCTCGCGGTGTTCCTTGGCATGGCGGACTTTTCGTCGGTCACTCAAGGCCCGATGTTCGGCTTCCCGACCCCGTTCCACTTCGGCATGCCAACCTTCCATTTTGCCGCGATCCTGTCGATGTGCATCGTGGTCATGGTGACCCTGGTGGAAACCTCGGCGGACATCCTTGCTGTCGGTGAAATCATCGACACCAAGGTCGACTCCAAACGCCTGGGCAACGGCCTGCGCGCCGACATGCTGTCGAGCATGATCGCGCCGATCTTCGGTTCCTTCACCCAAAGCGCCTTCGCCCAGAACGTCGGGCTGGTGGCCGTGACCGGCATCAAGAGTCGTTTCGTGGTCGCCACCGGCGGCTTGTTCCTGGTGATACTCGGTCTGCTGCCGTTCATGGGCCGGGTCATCGCCGCAGTACCGACCTCGGTACTGGGTGGCGCTGGCATCGTGCTGTTCGGCACCGTGGCGGCCAGTGGCATTCGCACGTTGTCCAAGGTTGATTACCGCAACAACGTCAACCTGATCATCGTCGCCACCTCCATCGGCTTCGGCATGATCCCGATCGCCGCGCCGAATTTCTACGACCACTTCCCAAGTTGGTTCGCGACCATCTTCCACTCGGGCATCAGCTCCTCGGCGATCATGGCCATCGTGCTCAACCTGGCCTTCAACCACCTCACTGCCGGTAACTCGGATCAGCAATCGGTGTTCGCGGCCGGTACCGAGCGGGTTCTTCGATATCAGGATCTGGCGGCGTTGCGTGAAGGGGATTACTTCAGCGAAGGTAAACTGCGTGACTGCGACGGGAACGAGATTCCGGTGGTGGAAGCGGCCCATGAATCGAGCGAGCATCGAGCGTCTCATGCTAAAAGCAGTGAGCATGTCTGACGGCGGCACCTGCTAAACAGGCCGATCTGTTGAATAGACAGATCGGCCTTTTGCTTTTCCAGCGGCCACAAAAAAGCCCCTGAACCTTTCGATTCAGGGGCTTTTCGATATTGCTGTCTAGCACGACCTGGACTCGAACAGAAAAATAAGCATTTGTTCTACAATGAAATTATTCTGCTTTTTAGTATATATATCCCTACGATTATCCTAATCCAGCCCGTATTTTATTGGAGTTCTTTCGATATCCCTGGATCAGGAAAAAACATTCGAGTTTCCGCTCTTTTTGAGACAACGCGAGCATCTGAGTCATCTCGCTGCCAACCGCCACCCAAGGCTTTGAACGTGGCCACTGCAGCGCGAGCCGATTCAGTTTGTGCCTGGGCTCTGCCATCAGATGCCGCCAGGAGATGTTCATCGGCATCCAGTACTTCGATCAAGCTGACCACGCCTTTTTCATAGGCGGCAAACGATGTCGCTCTGGCTTTCGCATACGCCGACTCGCCTTGGGCGAGCTGGGTCGATTGTTGCTCGCGTTTGATCCGTGCCGAAACAGCGCTTTCCACATCTTCGCAGGCCCGCAGAACGGACTGGCGGTAAGCGGCCAAGGCTTCGGCTTCCTGGCCCTTTGCCAAATCAATCTGGGCGTTGATGCGGCCAAAATCGAACAGCCGCCAGCGTAATCCCAGTGCCGCCGAAGCTTGACTGGCGCCGTTGCTGAACAGGTTTGCGCTGGATACCGACGTAGCACTGCCGAGCAGCGCAGCCACAGACAGTTTGGGGTAGTACTCGGACATGGCTTCGCCGATGCGCGCGCTGGATGCCGCAAGACGGCGCTCCGCGACGATCAAGTCTGGACGCCGACGCAGCAGGTCGGCTGGAGCGCCCATGTCCGAGAGGCCTGGCACCTCAGGGATGGGCGCCAGCTTAGTCAACTGCGCACTGTAAGTGCCGGGCGCCTTGCCCAACATGACATCCAGCGCATTCATTGCCGTGTCAATGCCTGCTTGCAGTACCGGCACGGTGGCCTGCGCTTGGTTCAGCGCGCCCTGGGTCTGGTTCAACTGCAGTTCAGCCGCCAGGCCTTTTGCGTAGAGATGTTCGATGGTGGTGAGCAGTTGTTGTCGTGTGTCTACTTGCTGCCGGGCAATTTCCAGACGTGCTTGCAGGCCACGGATGCTGATGTAAAGGTCGGCTGTTTGCGCGACCACTGCCAGGCGTGTGGCAATTGCTCCGGCTTGCGAGGCCTGATAATCGGCGAAAGCCGCTTCTTTACCTCGGCGCAGCCCGCCAAACACATCCAGCTCCCAGCCGGCATTCAAGTTCGCCTCATAGGCGCTGCCGTAGCGATTATAGGAAGGGGCTGAATTCAGCACTTGGCCCAACGGCGTCTCCAAAGACTGACGGGCTCGGGCCGCCTGACCATTGACGGTAGCCGACGGCAGGAGGGCCGCGTTAGCTGCGCCCAAACCGGCGCGAGCCTGCTCGATCCTTGCGTTTGCCTGGGCTAAATCGAGGTTCTGTTCAAGTGCTCGATTTATCAGTTGACTGAGTATCGGGTCATTAAATGCATTCCACCAAGCGGCGAGATCGGCATTTGCAGCGTCCACTTGCCGTGCCTTGGACGTTTGCGCCGAGAAATGCTCGGGCAATTCCACGCGGGGTTCTGAGTAGTCGGGGCCCACTGAGCAACCTGCAACCATACCCAAACACAGTAAGACGGCGAAACGAGGAGGAGGGTGCATGCGATGCCTGCGAAAGGGTCGATTTGTGACGATATTACAATTTGGTCACAAGTTGTCAACCACCTTTGGGATGAGTAAGCTGCTCGCATGAATCAGCCATCAGTTTCTTCGCCCAGCGCCCGTGGCCCAGCCGATCACGACATTCGAGACCAGATTGTTGCGGCGGCCAACGAACATTTCAGTCAATACGGTTATGGCAAAACAACGGTTTCTGACCTAGCCAAGGCCATCGGCTTTTCCAAGGCTTACATCTACAAATTCTTTGAATCCAAGCAGGCGATTGGTGAAGCAATCTGTACAAATTGCCTGACTGAAATCGTTGCGGCAGTGGAGCAAGCCATCAATGTAGACGGCATCTCCCCGACTGAACGTTTTCGGCGCCTGGTCAAAACCTTAATCGCTACAGGTGTGAGCCTGTTCTTTAACGACCGTAAACTCTACGACATCGCAGCGTTCTCCGCGTCGGAGCGATGGCCCAGCTCACAAGTCTATGACGCTCAGATTAAGAGCTTCGTGTTGCAAATCGTGCGTGAGGGGCGAGAGCTCGGCGAGTTTGAACGCAAGACTCCGCTGGACGAGACGGTAGAGTCGATTCATCTCGCTCTGCGGCCTTTCATGAATCCTCTGCTATTGCAGTACAACCTCGATTTTGTTGAAGAAGCCCCTTCTCTCATCTCCAATCTTGTTCTGCGCAGCCTGATGCCTTAAACCTCTGCTGACGGATGCGCTGCGCATCCGTATCAGCGTGTGCGCCTGAAAAAACTAGATATCGAGCCTCTTTGCTCTGCTCTGATCAAGTGGGCGATGTTCATTCGTCTCGGTAGTGACTATTGACAGAAATGGTCACTTGAATAAGCATGATGCATCCGCTACCGAGAGGTCTTTATGATCCAGCGCCACCGCATGTCAGCCATTTTCATTGTCTTGTTGCCGTTTGCCCTAGCGGCCTGCAACGAGGCCACGCCTGCCGATCCTCGCCTTCAAACGCCCTTGGTGCGCATCGGCGTGGTTCAACCCTCCGCGCCTGCGGCACGGGTATTCACCGGTATCGTCGCGGCCCGAGTTCAGAGCGACCTCGGTTTTCGGGTGCCAGGGAAGGTCTTGGAGCGTTTGGTGGATGCTGGACAGAGTGTCAAGCGCGGGCAGCCCCTTATGCGAATCGATGCCAACGACCTGACGCTGACCGCGCGGGCACAGAAGGAAGCGGTACTGGCCGCCATGGCCCGAGCTCGGCAGGCCTCCGATGACGAGCTTCGTTACCGTGATCTGGTGTCCGTCGGAGCGGTATCTGCTTCAGCTTATGCAGGGTTCAAAGCAGCTGCCGACTCGGCGAAAGCCCAACTCAACGCTGCCCAGGCCCAGGCTGATGTGGCGAAAAACGCGACCGGTTATTCGACGTTGCTGGCGGATGCTGACGGGGTGGTAGTGGATACCTTGGCGGAGCCGGGGCAGGTAGTTGGCGCAGGGCAGGTGGTGGTACGCGTTGCCCATTCAGGGCAGCGCGAGGCGGTGATCCAGTTGCCCGAGACGTTACGTCCTGCTCTGGGCTCGGCGGCGAGGGTTGAGCTGTACGGCCAGCACCAGACTGCAGGTAATGCGCGTTTACGCCAGTTGTCCGACTCTGCCGACCGACAGACCCGAACGTTTGAAGCGCGTTATGTGCTGGAGGGGGCGCTCTCCAACGCCACCCTGGGTTCGACGATCTCAGTGGTTATCGCTGACACGGATGTTGCTGATGCCAAGGAATTACAGGTGCCCATGGGGGCCCTCTACGACGCCGGTAAAGGCCCGGGGGTCTGGGTGGTGGGCGGGGAACCTGAGCAGGTGGCATGGCGCCCGATCAAGGTTCGTGGCCTGAATAATGAGGCCAGCGTGCGCGTGACGGGTGATCTGCAGGTGGGTGATCGTGTTGTCGCATTGGGTGCTCACTTGCTGAGCGAGGGAGAGAAGGTCAGGACTGAACTCGCCGATGCTCCGCAAAATTCAGTGGTTGAGGTAAGTCGATGAGCGGCTTCAATCTTTCGGCGCTGGCCGTACGCGAGCGCTCAATCACGCTGTTTTTGATCCTGCTGATTTCTGTGGGTGGGTTGTACGCCTTCTTCAAACTGGGGCGTGCGGAAGATCCCGCATTCACCATTAAACAAATGACGGTGGTCACTGCCTGGCCTGGGGCGACGGCCCAGGAGATGCAAGACCAGGTGGTAGAAAAGCTGGAAAAACGCATGCAGGAGCTGCGTTGGTACGATCGGACCGAGACCTTTACCCGGCCCGGTTTGGCATTCACTACGGTGTACCTGCTCGACAGCACGCCGCCCTCAGCGGTCCAGGAGGAGTTTTACCAGGCGCGCAAGAAAATTCTGGATGAGCAGAAGGGGTTGCCGTCTGGGGTGATCGGCCCGATGGTCAACGATGAGTATTCCGATGTCACCTTCGCGCTCTATGCGCTCAAGGCCAAGGGCGAGCCGCAACGTCTATTGGTGCGCGAAGCCGAGAGCTTGCGCCAGCGTTTGCTGCATGTAGCGGGGGTGAAGAAGGTCAACATCATCGGTGAACAGGCCGAGCGCGTTTTTGTCGAGCTGTCCTACGAGCGTCTGGCGACACTGGGCATTTCTGCACGAGACATCTTCAGTGCGCTGAACACGCAAAACATGATAACCCCGGCAGGTTCGGTAGAAGCGAAGGGTCCACAGGTTTTCATCCGCCTGGATGGCGCGTTTGATGACCTGCAGAAGATTCGCGATACCCCGCTGACAGTGCAGGGCAGAACCCTCAAGTTGTCCGATGTGGCTGAGGTCAAGCGCGGTTATGAGGACCCCGCGACATTCCTTGTACGCAACAACGGCGAGCCGGCACTGTTGCTCGGCGTGGTCATGCGCGATGGCTGGAACGGCCTGGATTTGGGGAAGTCGCTGGATGCTGAAGCAACAGCGATCAATGAGCAGATGCCTTTGGGCATGAGCCTGACCAAGGTCACGGATCAGGCGGTGAATATTGGCGCATCCGTCAACGAGTTCATGGTGAAGTTTTTTGCTGCCTTGGGCGTGGTGCTGCTGGTGTGTTTTCTCAGCATGGGCTGGCGTGTCGGCGTTGTGGTTGCCGCAGCGGTGCCGCTGACTCTGGCGGCCGTGTTCATTGTCATGGCGGCCACGGGCAAAGACTTCGATCGAATTACCCTGGGCTCGTTGATTCTGGCGCTGGGGCTGCTGGTGGACGATGCAATCATTGCCATTGAAATGATGGTGGTGAAGATGGAAGAGGGCTACGACCGAATCAAGGCCTCCGCTTATGCCTGGAGCCACACGGCCGCGCCGATGTTGTCGGGGACGTTGGTGACGGCGATCGGCTTTATGCCCAACGGTTTTGCCAAGTCGACCGCTGGTGAGTACACCGCGAACATGTTCTGGATCGTTGGCATTGCGCTGATCACTTCCTGGGTGGTGGCCGTGGTGTTTACCCCTTACCTGGGCGTCAAACTGCTGCCGCAGATCAAGGTGCCTGAAGGCGGGCATACGGCGATTTACGGTACACCGAACTACCAGCGTTTCAGGCGCCTGCTGGGCAGTGTGATCCGCCGCAAAGGCCTGGTGGCGACATCCGTCGTGGGCTTGTTTGTAGTTGCGATTCTGGGCATGGGCGTGGTCAAGAAGCAGTTCTTTCCAACATCCGACCGACCTGAGGTGCTGGTTGAGGTGCAGATGCCTTACGGCACCTCTATCGAACAGACTGATGTGGCGGCGGCCAAGGTCGAGGCGTGGTTGGCTCAGCAGCCGGAAGCCAAGATCGTCACCGCTTACATTGGCCAGGGCGCGCCACGCTTCTATTTGGCGATGGCCCCTGAGCTACCCGATCCATCCTTCGCGAAAATCGTCGTCCTGACGGCGAATCAGCAAGAGCGTGAGGCGCTCAAGATTCGGCTCAGGCAAGCCACGGCCGATGGTTTGGCGCCTGAAGCCCGCGTGCGGGTGACGCAGTTGGTATTTGGTCCTTACTCACCGTATCCGGTGGCCTTTCGGGTGATGGGCGCCGACCCCGCAGTGTTGCGGGATATCGCCGCGCAGGTGCGTGAGGTCATGACCGCCAGCCCCATGATGAGAACCGTCAACACCGACTTGGGCGAGCGCGTGCCGGCACTTCATCTCACGCTGGATCAGGATCGCCTGCAAGCATTCGGCTTGACCTCGACCGATGTCGCGCAACAGCTGCAATTTCTGCTCACGGGGGTGCCTGTCACCGAGGTGCGTGAGGACATTCGTTCGGTTCAGGTGGTCGCTCGCTCCGCTGGTGAGACGCGTCTGGATCCATCGAAAATTGCCGCCTTCACGCTGAACGGCGTCCAAGGCCAGCGCGTTTCGCTGTCCCAGGTAGGGGCGGTGGATGTGCGCATGGAAGAGCCCATCCTGCGACGTCGTGATCGTACGCCGACAATAACCGTGCGCGGTGACGTGGCTGAAGGTCTTCAGCCCCCCGATGTCTCCAACGCCTTGATAACGCAGTTGCAACCTATCATCGAAAAGCTGCCGGCGGGCTACCGCATTGAGTTTGCCGGCGCGATCGAGGAGTCGGGTAAAGCAAACAAGGCATTGCTGCCGTTGTTCCCGATCATGATCGCGCTGATGTTGCTGACCATCATCATTCAGGTGCGCTCGATGTCGGCAATGATGATGGTGTTCGCCACCGCGCCTTTGGGCCTGATTGGTGTGGTGCCAATTCTGCTGCTGTTCCAGCAGCCGTTCGGGATCAACGCCTTGGTGGGATTGATTGCCTTGTCAGGGATTCTGATGCGCAACACGCTGATCCTCATTGGCCAGATTCACTCCAATAAGCAAGCCGGACTGTCGCCTTATGACGCAGTGGTCGAAGCCACTGTGCAGCGTGCACGGCCAGTGATTCTCACGGCGTTGGCGGCGATGCTGGCGTTCATTCCGCTGACCCATTCGGTGTTCTGGGGAACGCTGGCCTACACCCTGATTGGCGGTACGTTTGCTGGCACCGTGCTGACCCTGGTGTTCCTGCCAGCGATGTACGCCCTCTGGTTCAAGATCAAGCCTGAGCCCGCGCATGAGCTTGCAGCGAACACTCATGTTGCTTGATACCTGCGTGTCTGGATCGTCTCAAAAAGGAAAATCGATATGAGCTCGTTGGCCCAGATTACTTAGCAGTTTGATCCCGCTGCGCCCTTTGTGGCTCCGGCCAACTGGCTCCAGGGAAGAACTGTGTTTGACGGGCTATCTCGAGCCTGTCATTGCAGGCGGTGTTGTTTGAGGCATGGCCGGATTGTGGGCTCGCCAGACCGTAGCGATTTTTACCTGGCGTGCAGTGAACTCAGCGCAATAGTTGTTTCTGCTGTCCCACCTTCAGAGATTACCGCGTTCCTTGTGGCTCATCTGCCGCTCGATGGCTGTGTCCGTCCACAAACCTGACTCGATCGGTGCGCTGCAGGCCATCGAACGAAACCCATGCCCACAGATCTCGGATTTGGTGTCGTACCCCATCTTCCGAAGCGCGCTGTTCACCGTGTTTTCGGACATTGGTTTCCAAGATTTGGTATCGCTTGCCATCTTCGTACCCCTTGTGGAAAAGGGTACACCTTCCAACGCTGGTCGCGTGTCGGGTATTTCCCAGGCGCCGCGCTTGAGGTCGAACTCGCTCCAGCGCGCGAAGCGCAGCTCGCTGGAGCGTACAAACACGTGCAGCGACAGCAAGACCGTTAGCCGGGTAAGTGCGCGGCCTTTATAGGTGGCGATCCGTTCCTGCAATTCAGGCAGGCGCGATAAGGATAAAGCGGGACGGTGGACGACCCGCGAGGCTTTGATCGAGCCTACGAGGTCGTAAGCAGGGTTTACGGTGATAAGCCGGAGGCGCTTTGCCTCGCGCATGATGCTCCGCAGGTAGTTTTGTACCCTTAAAGCAATGTCCACCGTTCCGCGCTTCTTAATCGCTTCCAGGGGCTGCATAAGATCGTGGGTATCAAGGTCGACAATGGCGCGGGCGCCGATCAGTGTGAAGAGGTGAGTTTTGAGGCGACTCATCACTGTCTTGGAATAGTCCGGTGCCCACTTGGCTGACATTTCCGTGTGCCAGCCGAGGGCAACGCTTTCAAAGGTGCGGTCTTTGATCAGAGCGTTCGTCTTGGCTTGGTTCTTGGCTCCTATAGGGTCAATGCCATCCGCCAGCATTCGCTTGGCCTCCAAGCGCTTGCGGCGCGCAGCCGCGAGGCCAACGATGGGGTAGTTGCCGAATGAGGTCAGTCCTTCCCGGCCATCAGGTTTGACGTATCTGAGACGCCAGCCTTTGCGGCCATTGGGTTGGACTAGAGGTAAAGGCCGTCGCCGTCGAAAAGCTTATAGGCGCGGTCTGTGGGCTTGGCCGAACGGCAAGCGGCGTCGGAGAGTGGAGCAGTAGTGCGCGACATAAGGGAACTCCCTTTTATCGAACTGACCTTTATCCCAAACTCTACCTTTAGAATGGCTGGTACCCCTCCGGAGTCCAACAGAACGCCAGAACGAAAAAACCCGCCATAAGGCGGGTTTTTCGGGGGGAGCAGAGATTTTGAAAGCCTTCTCTGGAACCTTGTCTGGCTCCACGACCTGGACTCGAACCAGGGACCCAGTGATTAACAGTCACTTGCTCTACCAACTGAGCTATCGCGGAATGGCGCGTATGTTACTGATTCAGAAAGAGAAGTCAAGCATCTGTTAGCAACTTGATGGATTCATGAAGACGGACGGTGGTTTATCGGCAGTGGGCGGTTACCAGAATCGCCTCAGAGGTCTACCATGGCCGCCCGGAAGTGGTTACACGCGCTGCCGGCCATTCGCCGAAAAGGTACGTGCCATGAATCACCCAATCCTCACCCCTCAAGACAACGGGGTGTTCGCATGAGCATCGCTCAGATCAGCCTGCCCAAAGGTGTCGGCCCGCATGCCGAGAAGCTGTTTGACGCGATCACCCAAGCCAGCACCGCTGACGATCTGAACCGCGCGGGCGGCAAGGCTGAGGGCTTCGTCCTCGGTCTGGAAAGCGCCAAGGCGATCAAGAGTCAGGTCGCCGAATCGCTCTACGTCGCCTATGACGATGCCGCCAGTCAGCGTGCGACCGAACTGGCTTAACCGCCGAAGGTGACCGTGGCGAGCATCAGCTTGGCGTACAGCATCGTGGCGGCCAGTTGCACCAGCCACAAGGCCAGGCCGCCGAGAAATACGCCAGCGGCCACTTGCAGCACCAGGTTGTTACCGCGTTTGGCCGGTGTGCGAGGGACAAAATGGTCCAGTTCGTCACGGTCGGCGCGTAGGTCATCGTTTTTCATGTGGGTTCTCGTAAGAATTCTCAGGTGTACACAAAACCTGCAGGAGCGAGCGGTGCGGCGATCCTGCAGGTGCATCGTTGTGTGGAGTTTAGAGGGCGCCGATAGCGCTTTGACACTTATCTGCGACGAATAAAAAACGGGAAGCCCCAAGGCTTCCCGTTTTCCGTACTGCGCGAGACTCAGATCACCGCAACGATGGCCTTGGTCACTGCATCAATGTTGCTCTGATTCAACGCCGCCACACAGATGCGGCCGGTGTCCAGGGCGTAGATGCCGAACTCGCTGCGCAGGCGGGTGACTTGCTCAACCGTCAGGCCGGAGTAGGAGAACATGCCGCGCTGACGACCGACGAAGCTGAAATCACGCTGTGGCGCGTTTTTCGCCAGCAGGTCGACCATCTGGGTGCGCATGCCACGAATCCGCAGGCGCATTTCGGCCAGTTCTTCTTCCCACTGGGCGCGCAGTTTCGGGCTGTTCAGGACCGCGGCGACGATGCTGGCACCGTGGGTCGGCGGGTTGGAGTAGTTGGTGCGGATCACGCGTTTGACTTGCGACAGCACGCGCGCGCTTTCTTCTTTCGATTCGCTGACGATCGACAGGGCGCCAACGCGCTCGCCGTACAGCGAGAAGGATTTGGAGAACGAGCTGGAGACGAAGAAGGTCAGGCCCGATTCAGCAAACAGGCGCACGGCAGCGGCGTCTTCGTCGATGCCATCGCCAAAACCCTGGTAGGCCATGTCGAGGAACGGCACGTGACCTTTGGCTTTCACCACGTCCAGGACGTTTTTCCAGTCCGCCGGGCTCAGGTCCACGCCGGTCGGGTTGTGGCAGCAGGCGTGCAGCACAACGATCGAGCCGGAAGGCAAGGCGTTCAGGTCTTCAAGCAGACCGGTACGATTAACGTCATGGGTCGCGGCGTCGTAGTAGCGGTAGTTCTGCACCGGGAAACCAGCGGTTTCGAACAGGGCGCGGTGGTTTTCCCAGCTCGGGTCGCTGATCGCCACAACGGCGTTCGGCAGCAGTTGCTTGAGGAAGTCGGCGCCGATTTTCAGGGCGCCCGTGCCGCCAACGGCCTGGGTGGTGATGACGCGGCCAGCGGCGATCAGTGGCGAGTCATTGCCGAACAGCAGTTTCTGCACCGCCTGGTCGTAGGCGGCGATACCGTCGATTGGCAAGTAGCCACGGGACGCGTGTTGAGCGACGCGAATCGTCTCGGCTTCGACAACGGCGCGCAGGAGTGGAATTTTCCCCTCCTCGTTGCAGTAAACACCGACTCCCAGGTTGACCTTGTTGGTACGGGTATCGGCGTTGAATGCTTCGTTGAGGCCCAGGATTGGATCGCGTGGTGCCATTTCGACAGCGGAGAACAGGCTCATTTTTGCGGCGGCTCTGAATGGAGTGTGGAGGGACGTGTCGCGCTCCAGCCGAATGCACTAGAGCGGTGCACAAACGGGGAGCTAGTATAGAGGCCATCTGCGATTGATGGCGACAGACGAATCAGCTTTTCAGGTAAGTTTTTTCGATTATTTTTCGACCGTTAGTCGAATGCCGGCATCAAAGACTTCAAGGGATGTAGGACGTTTGCCTTGAAAGCGCAGGCAATCGGCTCCACATTGAGCACAATCCTGTTTTTTTTCGGGCGGCGTGAGTCGTTTGCGGTCTTTCTCGTTGCTGCCGGTTTGACCGCGCTGGCGCGATATCAGAGGTATACATGTCTGAATTCCAGCTAGTCACCCGCTTCGAGCCCGCCGGCGATCAGCCGGAAGCCATCCGCCTGATGGTCGAGGGCATCGAAGCCGGGCTGGCGCACCAGACGTTGCTTGGTGTGACCGGCTCGGGCAAGACCTTCAGCATCGCCAACGTGATCGCCCAGGTACAGCGTCCGACCTTGGTGCTGGCGCCGAACAAGACCCTGGCCGCTCAGTTGTATGGTGAGTTCAAGGCGTTCTTCCCGAACAATGCCGTCGAGTACTTCGTTTCCTACTACGACTACTACCAGCCAGAAGCCTATGTGCCGTCATCGGACACCTTCATCGAGAAAGACGCCTCGATCAACGACCACATCGAGCAGATGCGGCTGTCCGCGACCAAGGCGCTGCTGGAACGCAAGGACGCGATCATCGTCACCACGGTGTCGTGCATCTATGGTTTGGGCAGTCCGGAAACCTATTTGAAAATGGTGCTGCACGTGGATCGCGGCGACAAGCTCGATCAGCGTGCGTTGCTGCGTCGCCTGGCAGACTTGCAATACACGCGCAACGACATGGAGTTCGCCCGGGCGACCTTCCGGGTGCGCGGCGATGTGATTGATATCCACCCGGCGGAATCCGACTTCGAAGCGATCCGCATCGAGCTGTTCGATGACGAAGTCGAGAGCCTGTCGGCTTTCGATCCGCTGACCGGCGAAGTGATCCGCAAGTTGCCGCGATTCACTTTCTACCCGAAAAGCCACTACGTGACGCCACGGGAAACCCTGCTGGGTGCCGTCGAAGGGATCAAGGTCGAATTGCAGGAGCGCCTGGATTACCTGCGAACCAACAACAAACTGGTGGAAGCCCAGCGCCTGGAGCAGCGCACCCGTTTCGACCTGGAGATGATCCTCGAACTGGGTTACTGCAACGGTATCGAAAACTACTCGCGCTACCTGTCGGGCCGTGAATCCGGCCAGGCGCCACCGACTCTCTTCGACTACCTGCCGGCCGACGCCTTGCTGGTGATCGACGAATCCCACGTCAGCGTGCCGCAGGTCGGTGCCATGTATAAGGGCGACCGTTCCCGTAAAGAGACGCTGGTGGAATACGGCTTCCGCTTGCCGTCAGCGCTGGATAACCGGCCGATGCGTTTCGATGAATTTGAAAGCATCAGCCCGCAGACGATTTTCGTCTCGGCCACGCCGGGCAATTACGAAGCGGAACACGCCGGTCGCGTGGTCGAGCAACTGGTTCGCCCAACCGGGCTGGTGGATCCGCAGATCGAAATCCGCCCGGCGCTGACCCAAGTCGACGACTTGCTCTCGGAAATCGGTAAACGTGTGGCGCTGGAAGAGCGGGTGCTGGTGACTACGCTGACCAAACGCATGTCTGAAGACTTGACCGATTACCTGGCCGACCATGGCGTGCGGGTGCGTTACCTGCACTCGGACATCGACACCGTGGAGCGGGTCGAAATCATCCGCGATCTGCGTCTGGGCACGTTCGATGTGCTGGTGGGGATCAACCTGCTGCGTGAAGGCCTGGACATGCCGGAAGTGTCGCTGGTGGCGATTCTCGATGCAGACAAAGAGGGTTTCCTGCGTTCCGAGCGTTCGTTGATCCAGACCATCGGCCGGGCCGCGCGTAACCTCAATGGCCGGGCGATTCTGTATGCGGATCGCATCACCGGCTCCATGGAGCGGGCGATCGGCGAGACCGAACGGCGTCGCGACAAGCAGATCGCCTTCAACCTCGCCAATGGCATCACGCCGAAGGGTGTGTTCAAGGACGTGGCCGACATCATGGAAGGCGCCACCGTCCCCGGTTCGCGCAGCAAGAAGCGCAAAGGCATGGCCAAGGCCGCCGAAGAGAGCGCCAAGTACGAAGCCGAATTGCGCTCGCCGGGCGAGATCGCCAAGCGCATCAAAGCGCTGGAAGAGAAGATGTACGCGCTGGCGCGGGATCTGGAGTTTGAAGCGGCGGCGCAGATGCGCGATGAGATTGGCAAGCTGCGGGATCGATTGATTACTGTCTGAGATTTGCGGTGAATGTGCATGCGCCTTCGCGGACGAGCCTCGCGCCTTCTGATTTTGTGCCGTTCACATCTCGCTGGCGCGCCACAAACCTTGTAGGAGCGAGGCTCGCCCGCGAAGGCGTCCGAAAGGTCACCACCGCAATCGGGGTTAGTGCGCCTCGCCAGCCTTGAGCCCCACCGGCAACGCTTTGGTCAACAACACCGCAATCATGCTGATCCCCAGCGCAATCCCGACAAAGTGAAACGCATCGTTGTACGCCATGATCGACGCCTGCTGATGCGCAATCTCGCTCAGCTTGCCCAGCGCTGCCGTCTCACTGCCGAACCGGTCCGTCATCGACGCCATTCGCTCCGCCACCTGCGGATTGCTCGGCACGATGGATTCACGCAAGTAATCAAAGTAGGTCTTGGTTCGCGCGTCCAGCAAGGTCGCGAGGAGGGCGATGCCAATCGCGCCGCCGAGGTTGCGCAGGATATTGAACAGGCTCGACGCCGATCCCGCGTCCTGCGGCAGGATGTAAGCGGTGGCGATCAGCGAGATGGTCACCATGATCAGCGGCTGGCCCAGCGCCCGGATGATCTGGATCTGATTGAACTGCGGCCCGGCAAAGTCCGGGTTCAGCACCCCCGACGAAAAGCTCGCCAACCCGAACAGCCCGAAGCCTATTGCGCACAGCCATTTCGGCGACACGTATTTCATTAGCTTCGGCACCAGCGGAATCAGAAACAGCTGCGGCACGCCCATCCACATGATCACTTCGCCGATCTGCAGGGCGTTGTAGTTCTGGATCTGCGCCAGGTACAGCGGTAACAGGAAGATCGAGCCGTACAAGCCGACACCCATCCCGAGGCTGGAAATACTCGATAAACCGAAGTTGCGATTACCCAGAATGCCGAGGTTGATCAGCGGATTGGGCTTGGAAAACTGCACGATTACAAAAGTGATCAGGCTCACCAGCGCGATGCTGCCCAGGGTCACGATCAGGTTCGACTCGAGCCAGTCCTTGCGATGGCCTTCTTCCAGAAACACCTGCAAACAGCCGAGGCCGACGCCAAGCGTGAGGATGCCCATGTAGTCGGTGCTTTTGAGCAGTTCCCAGTGCGCCTCTTTCTTCTCCAGGCCGTACATCAGGCCGGCGATCATGATCAGGCCGGGCGGTATGTTGATGTAGAAAATGTACTCCCAGCCCCAGTTTTCGGTCAGCCAGCCGCCAAGGGTCGGGCCAATGGAGGGCGCGAACGTCGCGGTCATGGCGAACATGGCCATACCTTTGGCGCGGTGGTGCTCCGGGAGTTTGATCAGCGTGAGGGTGAAGGCCAGCGGAATCAGGGCGCCGCCGGTGAAGCCCTGTAACGCCCGAAAGATGATCATGCTCTCCAGGCTCCAGGCCATGGAGCAAAGCAGCGAGGCGGCGAGAAATCCCAATGAAACCCAGACTGCCAGGCGTCGCGCCGACAGCAGCTGCACCAGCCACGCGGTCAGCGGGATCATGATGATTTCCGCCACCAGATAGGACGTGGAAATCCACGAGCCTTCTTCCAGGGTCGCCGACAGCGCGCCCTGAATGTCCTTGAGCGACGAGTTGGTGATCTGGATATCCAGCACGGCCATGAAGGCGCCGAGCATCACGCTCATCACCGCAATCCAGTCCCGCCGGGTCGGTTCGCCGGCCGGGCGGTTCAGTTGATCACCGGCCATCGTCAGGGGCGTCTTTGATGTTCACTTTGGCAGTGACCGACATCCCTGGGCGAATCTTGCCGTGCAGCGGATTGTCCGAAGCGAACGTCAGTTTTACCGGGATCCGTTGTACGACTTTGGTGAAATTGCCCGTGGCATTGTCCGGCGGCAACAGGCTGAACTGTGCGCCCGAGGCGGCGAACAGGCTGTCGACCCGTGCGTCTATCGGTGTGTCGCTGTAGGCGTCGAAAGTTAGCGTGGCTTTCTGGCCGGGCTGCATGTGGCCGATCTGGGTTTCCTTGAAGTTGGCCTGAATCCAGATGTCCTGGTCCGGGACGATCGACAGCAGATAAGCGCCGGCCTGCACGTATTGGCCTTGTCGAGCCGCGCGCTGGCCGATCAGGCCGCTGATCGGCGCGTGGATTTCGCTGCGGGTCAGGTTCAGTTCGGCCTGGGCGAGGTCGGTTTTGGCATTGGCGATCATCGCGTCGAGGCGCTTGATCTCGGCGCTCAAGGAATTGACTTGCTGGCGTTGGCTTTGTGCGTCGGCCTGGGCCTTGGTCACTTGCGAACGGGCGATGTGGTTGTCGGCGGAGAGGGTGGTCACCCGTTCCTCCGAGACGTAGCCGGGTTTGCGCAGGGTTTGCGCGCGGGACAAGTCGATCTGCGAACGCCCAAGGCTGGCCTGGCTGGAGGCGACTTGCGCCTCGCTGGCGGCGATCAGGCTGGCTTGCTGGGTCAGTTTGCTTTGCGCCTGCAAACGTTCGGCTTGTCGGGTAGCGAGGGTGGCATTGGCGCGGTCGACGGCGAGGTGGAAGTCATCGCCTTCGAGCTTGATCAGCAACTGGCCTTTCTCAACGTGCTGATTGTCCTGCACCAGCACCTGATCGATGCGCGCGCCCAATTGGCTTGAGACACGGGTGATCTCGCCCTGGACATAGGCGTTGTCGGTGCTTTCATAAAACCGCCCCTTGAAGAACCATTGGGCGAAGAAGCCCCCGGCAATCAGCAGGACGATCAGCAGGAAAATAAACAGGCGTCGCTTGAGTTGGGCAGGCATGGGGCAGACTGTAGTCGAGAAATTGTAAGGAAAGTTATCAGCAGGTGAATCTTGCATACAGTCGATAGTGGGTAAATGCCATCGGCTGATAATCCGTCATTCATCGCGGCTCAGGCCCGTTGTAGACGCAACCTTGGCTTAAATGCCCTGCTGACTGGAGCCGGGCGGGTATCGCCTGTTACCATTCGCCCTTTGTTTTATCTTCATTTCGAGACTTGCCATGACCACCGTCCGCACGCGCATCGCGCCATCGCCTACCGGGGACCCCCACGTAGGTACCGCTTACATCGCTTTGTTCAACTACTGCTTTGCCAAGCAGCATGGCGGTGAGTTCATCCTGCGGATCGAAGACACCGACCAGTTGCGCTCGACCCGGGAGTCCGAACAGCAGATTTTCGACGCCTTGCGCTGGTTGGGCATCGACTGGAGCGAAGGTCCGGACGTTGGCGGCCCGCACGGTCCGTATCGTCAAAGCGAACGCGGCGACATCTATCAGAAGTACTGCCAGCAGTTGGTCGAGATGGGCCACGCCTTTCCGTGCTTCTGCACCGCCGAAGAGCTGGACCAGATGCGCGCCGAACAAATGGCCCGTGGCGAAACCCCGCGTTACGACGGCCGTGCGCTGTTGCTCTCGAAAGAAGAAGTCGCCCGGCGCCTGGCCGCTGGCGAGCCTCATGTGATCCGCATGAAAGTGCCAAGCGAAGGCGTTTGCGTGGTACCGGACATGCTGCGTGGCGACGTCGAGATCCCGTGGGATCGCATGGACATGCAAGTGTTGATGAAGACTGACGGCCTGCCGACGTACTTCCTGGCCAACGTGGTCGACGACCACTTGATGGGCATTACCCACGTTCTGCGCGGTGAAGAGTGGCTGCCATCGGCGCCGAAGCTGATCCTGCTTTATGAATACTTCGGCTGGGAACAACCGGAGCTGTGCTACATGCCGCTGCTGCGTAACCCGGACAAGAGCAAGCTGTCCAAGCGCAAGAACCCGACCTCGGTGACGTTCTACGAGCGCATGGGCTTCATGCCGGAAGCGATGCTCAACTACCTCGGCCGCATGGGCTGGTCGATGCCGGACGAGCGCGAAAAATTCTCGCTGCAGGAAATGGTCGACAATTTCGACCTGAGCCGCGTGTCCCTCGGCGGACCGATTTTCGACATCGAGAAGCTGTCGTGGCTCAACGGCCAATGGCTGCGTGACTTGCCGGTGGAAGAGTTCGCTTCGCGCCTGCAAACCTGGGCGCTGAACCCGGAATACATGATGAAGATCGCGCCGCACGTGCAGGGTCGCGTCGAGACCTTCAGCCAGGTTGCACCGCTGGCCGGTTTCTTCTTCGCCGGTGGCGTGAACCCGGATGCCAAGCTGTTCGAATCGAAGAAGCTCTCGGGCGACCAGGTTCGTCAGTTGATGCAGCTGATTCTGTGGAAGCTGGAAAGCCTGCGTCAGTGGGAGAAGGACAGCATCACCGCAACGATTCAGGCGGTGGTCGAATCCCTGGAGCTGAAGCTGCGTGACGCCATGCCGCTGATGTTCGCCGCGATCACTGGCCAGGCCAGTTCGGTGTCGGTGCTTGATGCGATGGAAATCCTTGGTCCGGACCTGACCCGTTTCCGTCTGCGTCAGGCCATCGACCTGCTGGGCGGCGTGTCGAAGAAGGAAAACAAGGAGTGGGAAAAACTCCTGGGCAACATTGCCTGAGGACGTTTGACCTCGTAGGGGCTGCCGGAGGTGGCGATCATTTGATCGTGATCTTCGGCGCCACCCCCGTTTTTCCGGGGGGAGGGCGGTAAGTGATTGTTATGGCGACAAAAAATTTTGAAAATTGTTAAAAATAAGTTTGACAGCTTTCCGAAGCGCCATTAAGATTCGCCCCGTCCTCAGCGATGAGGGGCTATAGCTCAGCTGGGAGAGCGCTTGCATGGCATGCAAGAGGTCGACGGTTCGATCCCGTCTAGCTCCACCAATTTACACTTCAAGGTCTGGCCACACCGGCCTTGAAGCGATCAACACTCAGCGTTGATCTGTTGTATAGAAGGGTTTGCGTCCCCTTCGTCTAGTGGCCTAGGACACCGCCCTTTCACGGCGGTAACAGGGGTTCGAGTCCCCTAGGGGAC
>NZ_RXHX01000046.1:0-40356 GCF_005930655.1 Pseudomonas sp. FSL W5-0299 | reverse complement strand
GAAATTGGTAGACACGCCAGCTTCAGGTGCTGGTGACCGCAAGGTCGTGGAAGTTCGAGTCTTCTTCTGGGCACCAATTCAAATTCAAGGTTTCGATCTTGGATTTCACAGAAACCCGCGAAAGCGGGTTTTTGCGTTTCTGGCATTCAAAAACTTCAAGCCATTACTCCTCCCTCGCCAAAGAGATCGCACCCCCTCTAGCAAAACCCTCTGCGCCCCGCAAGGCGCACTTGAGAAACAATATCGTTTATCATTGTTTCAAGTTTTTGCAATGCGACAGTGAGGAACCCTGCGAATGATGTTTCGAAATACCCTGCGCCGCGGCCTGACCTTCACCCTGCTCGGCCTGGCACTCGCCACTCCCCTCTCCCAGGCTGCTGATACAGTTTCCCTGACCCTCTACAACGGCCAACACAAGGAAGTCGGCGACGCCATCGCCAAAGCCTTCGAAGCCAAGACCGGCATTCACGTCAACGTGCGCAAAGGCAGCAGCAATCAGCTCGCCAGCCAGGTCGTCGAAGAAGGCGACCGCTCTCCCGCCGATGTGATCTACACAGAAGAATCGCCTCCGCTGAACAAACTCGGCGAACAGGGCCTGCTGGCCAAGACCGACGCAGCCACCCTCGCCGTTCTGCCGAAAGACTACGTCGCCGGTAATGGCACCTGGATCGGCATCACCGCCCGGGTCCGCGTGGTCGCTTTCAACCCGAAACTGATCGATGAAAAAGACCTGCCCAAGTCGGTGATGGAATTCTCCGATCCGAAATGGCAAGGCAAGGTCGGTTTCGTGCCTACCAGCGGCGCGTTCCAGGAACAGGCCGTGGCAATCATCAAAGTGCATGGCATGGACGCGGCCGAAGAATGGCTGACCGGCCTGCGCGCGTTCGGCAAGACTTACAGCAACAACATGGTTGCGCTGAAAGCGGTGGAAAACGGCGAAGTCGCCACCGTGCTGGTGAACAACTACTACTGGTTCGCCTTGCAACGGGAAAAAGGCCAGCTCGACTCGAAACTGCATTACTTCACCGGCGGCGACGTCGGCGGCTTGATCACTGTTTCCAGCGCCGCCGTGCTGAAATCCAGCAAGCATCCAAAAGAAGCCCAGCAATTTCTCGCCTACATGGCCAGCGAAGAAGGTCAGCGCGTGATCACCCAGACCACCGCCGAATACCCGCTGCACAAAGGCATGGAATCGGATCGCGGTCTCAAGCCGTTCAGCGAACTGGAGGCACCGAAAGTCACCCCGGCCGACCTCGGCAACGCCGAAGAAGCCCTGGACCTGGAACGTGACGTTGGCTTGAACTGATGAGCGCATCGTTATCCGCCCCCGCCTCGCGCGGGGGTTACGTGCCACGGCGCAAGCGGCCGTCGATCTGGCTGCTGCTGCCGGTTTTGCTGCTGGTGGTGCTCAGCCTTTTGCCGCTGGTGTATGTCGGGCTCAAGACCTGGCAGGC
The DNA here is from genome assembly GCF_005930655.1 of Pseudomonas sp. FSL W5-0299. Classification (NCBI taxonomy): domain Bacteria; kingdom Pseudomonadati; phylum Pseudomonadota; class Gammaproteobacteria; order Pseudomonadales; family Pseudomonadaceae; genus Pseudomonas; species Pseudomonas sp. FSL W5-0299. Next base: position 38,902 of record NZ_RXHX01000046.1, on the reverse strand, counting down.
CGGCTGGGCCGAGGCGCTGCATTTGCTGTGGCGGCCTTATGTGTTCGGGCTGCTGCGCAATACGTTGGCGCTGATGATCGGCGTGACCGTCGCCTGCGGCGTGATCGGTTTGTCCCTTGCCTGGCTGCTGGAACGCAGCAATCTGCCGGGACGGCGAGTGTGGGGCGTTATCCTGTGCTTGCCGTTCGCCGTGCCGGCGTTCGTCAGCAGTTTTACCTGGGTATCCCTGAGCGCGCATTTCGAAGGCCTGGGCGGGGCGATCCTGGTGATGACCCTGTCCAAGTACCCGCTGATCTTTCTGCCCGTTGCAGCAACCCTGCGCAACCTCGATCCGTCCCTGGAAGAGTCAGCCCGCACGCTGGGACAGAATCGGTGGGGCGTGTTTTTCAGGATTACCCTCCCCCTGCTTTGGCCGTCCCTGCTTGCAGGTTCGCTGTTGATTGCCCTGCACATGCTGGTGGAGTTCGGCGCCCTGTCGATCATCGGCCTGCAAACCTTTACCACCGCGATTTATCAGCAGTTCGAACTGGAATTCAGCAACGCCAACGCGGCGATGCTGTCGGCGGTGCTTCTGGCGCTGTGCCTGGTGCTGTTGTGGCTTGAGTTGCGAGTACGCGGCAAAGGCCGGCACGTGCGCACCGGCCAGGGCGCAGCGCGGCAGGCGGAACAGGTTCGACTGGGGCCGTGGACGGTTGCCGGACAGGTTTACTGCCTGGCATTGGCAATCATCGGCAGTGGCATTCCGCTGGGGATGCTGGCGTACTGGCTGGCGGTAGGTTCGTCGGCAGCATTCCCGGTGGCAGCAATCAGCGAGGCGCTACTGTCGTCCCTGGCGCTGTCGCTGGGTGGCGCTGCACTGTGCCTGGTGCTGGCGGTGCCGGTGGGATTGCTGGTGGTGCGGCACAAAGGCCGGCTGGCGATCTGGGCCGAGCGCTTGCCCTATCTGCTGCACGCGCTGCCAGGCTTGGTGATTGCGCTGACGCTGGTGTATTTCGCCCTGCACTACGTGCCGGTGCTGTACCAGACTTCGGCACTGCTGCTGATCGCTTATGCGCTACTGTTTTTGCCATTGGCGCAGGCACCGATTCGCACGGCGCTGAACAAGGCCGCGCCGCAACTGGAAGAGGCGGCACGCACGCTGGGGGCATCGTCTTTCAGTGCGTTTTGCCGGGTGACACTGCCGATCATCTTTCCAGCACTGGGCGCAGCGTTTGCGCTGGTGTTTCTGGATGCGATGAAGGAGCTGACGGCGACGCTGCTGTTGAGTCCGACCGGGCTCAATACGCTGGCGACGGAGGTTTGGGCGCATACCGCGAACGTGGAGTTCGCGGCAGCGGCGCCTTATGCGGCGTTGTTGATTCTGGTGTCGGGGCTGCCGGTTTACCTGTTAACAACCCGGATGTATTTGAGCCGTTGAGATCGCCATCGCGAGCAGGCTCACTCCCACATTTGATCTGAGGTGGTCACAAATTCTGTGCCCACCCACAATCCCGTGGAAGCGAGCCTGCTCGCGATGACGTCAGCTCAAGCAATACAAGTCTTACGCCCTGAACTGCCCCAGGCTCGCCTTCAGCTGCGCCGCCAACCCATCCAGCACCTTGCCGCTGGCCGTGGTTTCCACCACCGCCTGAGCCGCTTTCTCAGCCTGCGCATGAATCGTCTCAACCCGACCCCGCACCGCCTGCGCACCTTGCGCCTGATGCGCCGCTGCCTGGGTCGCCAGACCAATCGCCGCATGCACCTGCTCGACCGATGCCTGCACCGATTGCTGCAACCGTGCGCTGTCACGCAATACCAGCAAACCTTCATTGGCCTGACGCCCGGCCTGGCCGATCGCTGCCACCGCTTCACGTGCACCTTGCTGCAAGGCCACGATGTGCGCCTGGATGTCGCCGGTGGAGCTTTGAGTCTTGCTCGCCAACGCCCGGACTTCGTCCGCCACCACCGCAAAGCCGCGACCGGTTTCGCCGGCACGCGCCGCTTCGATGGCGGCGTTCAGTGCCAGCAGGTTGGTTTGCTCGGCGATCCCGTGAATCACCGTCAGCACCACTTCAATCTGCTCGCTCTGCTGCGCCAGACGCTCGATGACTTTCGCCCCGGTATCGACCTGCCCGGCCAACGCCTCGATCAGGCTACCGACCTTCGCCGAAGTTCGAGTGTTCTCATCGGTGGCCGAACGAATATCCACCACTTGCTGCAACGCAGCCTGCATGGCGTTGCTTTCCGATTGGGCTTCATCGGCCATCTGCGACAACGCGCGCAGGCTCTCAGCCACTTCATCACGCTGCATGCCCGCCGCCGCATCAGCTCCGGCATTGCGCAGGGTCATGGCGCCGATTTCCACACCGGTACGCTGGGCCACATCGCCCGCTTCGCGCACGATCGGCTGCAACTTATCCACAAAGCGGTTGACCGCCGCGGCCATATCGCCGATCTCATCTTTGCTATTGATCTGCACGCGCTTGGTCAGGTCGCCCTCACCCGCCGCCAGGTCATCCATGGCGGCGATGAGCATTTTCAAGCGATTGACCACGCGACGGCCCAGCACCACCGCGAGCAACAGCAGCACACCGCAACCGACCAGCGCCAGAAACATCCCGATGCGCCAGCGTAACGTCGCCGCAGCTTCCTGCACGGTGCTGGTGGTGTTGGCTTTCATTTCAGAGGCCGTAGCCTGCGCAGACGTCAGACGCGCACGCATCGCCGTGGCGCTGTCGGCGGCCGCGCCTTTTAGGCTGTCGCCAACCAGTTGATCTCCGCTGGCGATCAGCGCCGCAAAACGTTTATCCAGGGCCGCCAGATCAGTTTCCACCGAGGCGGTCGAGACACCCATCAAGACCTTGCCGATTTCCACGCCGTTGGGGTTGATCGATGCTTCGAGGTAGTAGACCGATGGATCGTTCTTCGCCGCGTCCAGCACTTTGTCCAGCGCACGCTCGCCCTGGCCTTTCTCCAGCAGCGCCTTGTTGATCGGGTTTTCGCGGTTGAGGTAGCGCGTCAGGTGCTGACCCGTCGCGTCGTCATACACCACGAACAACACGTTGGGATTGCGCTGGGCCCGGCGGGCAAATTCGGACAGGGTTGGAACGTCGCTGTCCCACATGGCACGCGGAGCGACCGAGGCCAGCAGTTGCGCCATGTCGTTGGCCGAATCCTTGAGATCCTTTTCCAACGTTGCACGCAATTGCACCTGCTCGTCTTTCAATCGCGTAGACAAGCCGGCAGTGAGTCGCTGACGGGTGCTGGTAGAGAGGTTGTCCAGGCTCGACGTGACTTCACGCCCCGCCTGCTCAAGCTCTCCAGACAGTTTTTGGCTGTCGACACCCAGACGCACACCAAGATCAGCCTCAAGCGCAGTCACCGTGCTCCGAGTCAGAGCAACAGCCACCAGCACCTGCACCAAAAGGGCGATACCAAGGGTAACGAACACAGGCCGCAACAAACGGCTTTGTAACAATGAGAGAACGGCCGACACTTGGAATCCCTCTGCTTTGGCGCCATTAAATTGATGGCGCACTGGAAGCGATGCTTTTATTCAACATCACAGCAAAGGTCATGCCGTCCGGCAGGTATAAACGACAAAGGGCCCAATCAAGGGCCCTTTGCTTTCTACATCAACAACTTATTAAGCGAACGGGTGACGCAAAACGATGGTTTCGTTGCGGTCCGGGCCCGTCGAAATAATGTCAATCGGCGCACCGACCAACTCTTCGACGCGCTTGATGTAGTTGCGAGCAGCTTGCGGCAGCTCTTCCAGCGTCTTGGCACCGACGGTGGATTCGGTCCAGCCTGGCATCTCTTCGTACACCGGCTCCAGGCCGATGTAGCTGTCGGCGTCAGTCGGCGCGTCGATCACTGCACCATCCTGGTTCTTGTAGCCAACACAGATGTTGATGGTTTCCAGACCGTCCAGCACGTCCAGCTTGGTCAGGCACAGGCCCGAGATGCTGTTGACGTCGATAGCGCGACGAAGGATGACGGCATCGAACCAGCCGCAACGACGGGCACGGCCGGTGGTAGCGCCGAACTCGTGGCCACGCTTGGCCAGGAATGCACCCACGTCGTCGAACAGCTCAGTCGGAAACGGACCCGAACCCACGCGGGTGGTGTACGCCTTGGTGATGCCCAGGATGTAATCCAGGTACATCGGACCAAAACCCGAACCGGTAGCGATGCCGCCCGCGGTGGTGTTGGAGCTGGTGACGTACGGGTAGGTACCGTGGTCGATGTCCAGCAGGGAGCCTTGGGCGCCTTCGAACATGATGTCTTTGCCAGCGCGACGCAACTCGTGCAGCTCGGCGGTGACGTCGAGCATCATCGGCTTCAGCAGCTCGGCGTATTCCATGCACTCGTCGAGTGTTTTCTGGAAGTCGATCGCAGGCTCTTTGTAGTAATTGACCAGGACGAAGTTGTGGTAATCCAGCAACTCACCCAGCTTGGCGGCGAAACGCTCACGGTGGAACAGGTCACCGATGCGCAGACCGCGACGTGCAACCTTGTCTTCATAAGCCGGGCCGATGCCGCGACCGGTGGTACCGATCTTCAGCTCGCCACGGGCCTTTTCACGGGCCTGGTCCAGCGCGACGTGGTAGGACAGGATCAGCGGGCAGGACGGGCTGATACGCAGGCGCTCACGCACCGGTACGCCTTTCTCTTCCAGCTTGATGATTTCCCGCAGCAGAGCGTCGGGTGCAACCACCACGCCGTTGCCGATCAGGCACTGCACGCCTTCGCGCAACACGCCCGACGGAATCAGGTGCAAGACGGTTTTTTCGCCGTCGATCACCAGGGTGTGACCCGCGTTGTGGCCACCCTGGTAGCGCACTACGGCGGCAGCATGTTCGGTCAGCAGATCAACGATCTTGCCTTTGCCCTCATCACCCCATTGGGTGCCCAGGACTACGACATTCTTACCCATAACACTTGTCCTCATTCGCGCAAACTTGGTGCCGGCCGCAGCCGACAGGAAAACTCAAGAAGCCAGTGGCGATACTTGCCAAAGCCCGTTCTGCTGAATCAATTGCCGGTCGCAGTCCGCTTCACGGGCGGCGGCCAAAGGTTGTCCAGGCAACGCCTGAACGACACGCTGACCCTCACTGCGCAACTGACAAACCTGCTGCCAGAGTGCCGCATCCGTACTGTCAGGCATCCAGATACCGCCAGACGGTAGCTTGATCTCAGCACGCCCCAGGGTCACCAGGGTTTTCAAATCGGTGGAGAAGCCGGTTGCCGGACGAGCGCGACCGAAGTCGGCGCCGATGTCGTCGTAACGACCGCCCTGGGCAATGGACTGGCCAACACCCGGTACGAACACCGCGAACACCACACCGGTGTGGTAGTGGTAGCCGCGCAACTCGCCCAGGTCGAAATAAAGCGGTAACTCCGGGAAACGCGTGGACAGACGCTCGGCAATCGCCAGCAAATCGTCCAGCGCCGCCAGAACCGGCGCTGGCGCATGCGCCAGACGCTCGCGAGCAGCGCTCAATACTTCACGGCCGCCACACAGATCGACCAACGCGCGCAACATGCCCGACAGATCGGCAGGCAAGCCTTCGGTCAAGGTAATGACCTCGTCGATGGCCTTGCGTTGCAACGCATCGAACAACTGCTGCTCAACTTCGCCAGACAGACCGGCCGCACGGGCCAGGCCGCGGTAGATGCCGACATGACCGAGGTCCATGTGCACATCCGGCACGTCGGCCAGTTGCAGCATGGCCAGCATCAGGCTGATGACTTCCACGTCGCTGCTCGGGCTGGCATCGCCATACAACTCGGCGCCCAGCTGGATCGGGCTGCGTGAGGACGACAGGGCGCGCGGCTGGGCATGCAGCACGCTGCCGGCATAGCACAGGCGGCTCGGGCCTTCACGGCGCAGGGTGTGCGCATCGATGCGCGCCACTTGCGGCGTGATGTCGGCACGGAAACCCATCTGCCGGCCCGATTGCGGGTCGATGACCTTGAAGGTCCGCAGATCGAGGTCCGAGCCCGCGCCGGTCAGCAGGGATTCCAGGTACTCGATATGGGGAGTCACGACAAACTCGTAACCCCAGCTCTGGAACAGATCCAACACCTGACGACGCGCGACTTCAATGCGCGCCGCCTCTGGTGGCAGTACTTCTTCGATGCCATCTGGCAGCAGCCAGCGGTCTACCGTTGCCATTACGCCATTCCCCTATGATCCGGGCGGCCAGCCGTTGGGCGAGCCTTGAGTGAAGCAGAAAATGGTCGGCTCATGTGCAAACCACGCGCATAAACAACGTGGCGAAAAGCCTGAAACCGGCTTCGCCAACCACTTTCCTCGAAAAACCTGTCGAGTCATTCAACTCGGGCGCCCGCTAAAAACAGCAATCAAACGTGCAGACGCAAAAAAGCCGGGAATTTCCCGGCTGCCGCATCATACACACGTTTTCCCAAAGGATCACCCCGCCCGAAGCTTTAGCCGCCAGGCGGGGGATGATTCAGGTCAACGTCGTATCAAGGCTTGGCTTTTTCCAGGTAACGGAAGAAGTCGCTGCTTGGGTCCAGGACCATGACGTCGGATTTGTTCGCGAAGCTTTCACGGTAGGCGCGCAGGCTACGGTAAAAACCGTAGAACTCCTGATCCTGGCCGTAGGCCTTGGAGTAGATCGCAGCGGCCTGGGCATCACCATCACCGCGAACCTCTTCAGATTCACGATAGGCTTCAGCCAGCAGCACGCGGCGTTGACGATCGGCGTCGGCACGGATGCCTTCTGCCAGCTCGTTACCCTTGGCGCGGTGCTCGCGAGCTTCACGCTCACGCTCGGAGCTCATACGCTCGAACACACTGCGGTTCACTTCTTTCGGCAGATCGATGGCCTTGACCCGGACATCGACAACTTCGATGCCCAGCTCTTTTTCCGCCATCTTGTTCAGTGAGGCAGTGATGTCGGACATAAGCGCATCACGCTCACCGGACACCACTTCGTGCAGCGTGCGCTTACCGAACTGGTCACGCAGGCCCGATTCCAGACGACGGGAAAGACGCTCATCGGCAATCTGCTTGAGGCCAGAAGTCGCGGTGTAGAAGCGCTCGGCATCTTTCACGCGCCACTTGGCGTAGGCATCGACCATCACGGCTTTCTTTTCCAGCGTCAGGAAGCGTTGCGTCGGTGCATCCAGCGTCATCAGGCGTGCGTCGAATTTGCGCACCTGGTTAACGTAAGGCACTTTCACATGCAGGCCCGGCTGAACATCGGCCTGGACCACCCGACCGAACTGCAGCAGCACCGCACGCTCGGTCTGAGCCACGATGTAGAAGCAGTTCCAGGCAGCGATGGCCACGACGACGCCGACAATAAGGGCGATCAGCGATTTATTGCTCATCAGCGACTCTCCCTGGTACGTGCTTGCTGTTGCTGCAGATCAGCTGCCGCACGCGCATTCGCTTCATTGCTGGTGGCTGCCGCACCGGTCACCGGAGTGCTGGTGTTGCGACCACTTTCGACCATCTTGTCCAGCGGCAAGTACAGCAGATTGCTCTGGCCATTCTTGTTGCCGGTCACGAGGACCTTGCTGGTATTGGTGAAGACTTCCTGCATGGTGTCCAGGTACAGACGCTCGCGGGTGACTTCAGGGGCCTTGCGGTACTCGCCCACCAGTTTGGTGAAGCGATCAGCCTCACCCTTGGCGCGCGAGACAGTTTCGTCACGGTAGCCGTTGGCATCTTCGAGGATACGCTGGGCCTGACCACGGGCTTCCGGCACGACGCCGTTGGCGTAGGTTTCAGCCTGGTTGCGCGAACGCTGCTCGTCTTCACGGGCACGGATCACGTCATCGAAGGCTTCCTGTACTTCGCGCGGTGCCGCTGCGCTCTGTACGTTCACCTGAGTGATGGTGATACCGGTGCGATAGGTATCCATGAAGCGTTGCAGACGCTCCTTGATTTCGCTGGCCATCAACTCACGACCTTCGGTCAGCACCTGGTCCATCGCGGTGGAACCCACCACATGGCGCAAGGCACTTTCGGTCGCGTGCTGCAGGCTGATTTCCGGCGCATCGACGTTCAGCACGAAGTCCTGCAGGTTGCTGATCTTGTACTGCACGGTCAGCGGCACTTCGACGATGTTCTCGTCTTCAGTGAGCATTTGACCCTGCTTGGTATAGGCACGCTCACGCGTGACGTTTTCCAGGTACTTGCGATCGATCGGCGGGAAGTAGATGTTCAGGCCCGGGCCGACGGTTTCGTAGTACTTGCCGAAGCGCAGCACCACGGCTTGCTCCTGCTCGTCGACTACGTAGACCGCGCTGTACAGCCATACGGCCGCCAACACGACCAGGCCGATGCCGAGCAGGCCGCCGAAGCCGCCACTCTTGCCCGAACCACCGCCGTCATCACCGCGTTTCTTACCACCACCGAACAACCCGTTCAGGCTTTCCTGCAGCTTTCGGAAGGCCTCGTCGAGATCCGGTGGTCCCTTGCGGTCGCCGTTATTGCGGCGCTTGCCACCCCAAGGATCCTGATTATTCGAGTTGCCACCCGGCTCATTCCAAGCCATAGCGCTCTCCATCTGATAAAGCAAAGACGCACCCACGGCGCGCCGACCAATGCTACAGAATGCCTGTCACCGCGGCACAACCGCTTTTTCAGGCTTTTATTGCAAAGTGTGTTGTTCGATGAATTCCATCGGTTGCAGACCTTCGCGACTCACCAGTCGATTCAACTCAACCCGTGGCAAGCGAACGGCCAGCAGGCTGATGCCTTCTTCGTCGTGTTCTTCTTTCTGCACCGCACCGAGTTCGAAAAACTGCGCACGCAGTCGAGCAAAACGTTGCGGCAAGCGCAAGGTGCCAACAAACAAATCACCGCCCAGCAACTCGGCAATGGCTTGCTCAAGCAATTCCAGACCACTGCCATCACGCGCCGACAGCCAGACCCGTTGGGGCTTGCCATTTTCGTCGCGCTGGATTTGTGGCTCAACGCCTTCAAGCAAATCGAGTTTGTTATAGACCTCGAGGATCGGCAAGTCCTGGGCACCGATCTCGCCCAGCACCACCATCACCTGCTCGATCTGCAACATGCGATCCGGTTCGGCCGCATCGATCACGTGCAACAGCAGGTCTGAGTTGCTCGACTCTTCGAGCGTAGACCGAAATGCCTCAACCAGTTTGTGAGGCAAGTGGCGTATGAAACCCACCGTATCGGCCAGGACAATCGGCCCCAGGTCGTCGAGCTCCAGACGGCGCAAGGTCGGGTCCAGCGTGGCAAACAACTGGTCAGCCGCGTACACGTCGGATTTCGTCACGTTATTGAAGAGCGTGGATTTGCCGGCGTTGGTATAGCCCACAAGGGACACGGTAGGAATATCCGCACGCGAACGGCCGCGTCGCGACTGCTCGCGCTGACTGCGCACTTTTTCCAGTCGGCCCTTGATCTGTCGCAGGCGTACCCGCAGCAAACGGCGGTCGGTTTCCAGCTGGGTTTCACCCGGGCCACGCATGCCGATACCGCCACCTTGACGCTCAAGGTGAGTCCAGCCACGAACCAGCCGGGTGCTCATGTGGTCAAGCTGGGCCAGTTCTACCTGGAGCTTGCCTTCATGGGTACGGGCGCGCTGGGCGAAAATATCGAGAATCAGACCCGTGCGGTCGATCACGCGACACTCGAAAACACGTTCGAGGTTACGTTCCTGACTGGGCGTGAGGATGTGATTGAAGATCACCAGATCTGCCTTCTCGGCATGGACCAGGTCGCGAAGTTCCTCGACCTTGCCGCTGCCAATCAGGAATTTGGCGGTTGGCCGATGACGCGGCACGTTAAAAAACGCAACGGTCTCGGCGCCAGCCGAATTAGCCAACTCCTGAAACTCCTGCGGATCTTCGCGCGCCTCAGGGTCCTGTCCATCCAAGTGAACGAGGATCACTCGCTCACCACCACCGTGGCGCTCAAAGAACAAAGGAGACTCCTATCAGGCGTTACCTGGCTCAGCGTCACCTGCTTCGGATTCGGTTGCGCTAGGCAGACGAATTGGACGAACCGGCACCACTGTAGAGATAGCGTGTTTGTAAACCATCTGGCTGACGGTGTTTTTCAGCAGGATAACGAACTGGTCGAAAGACTCGATCGTGCCTTGCAGTTTGATCCCGTTCACCAGGTAGATGGACACCCCAACTTTCTCTTTACGTAAAGTATTCAAGTAAGGGTCTTGTAGCGAATGCCCTTTTGACATGTGCCGCACTCCTTTAAGGATTCAATATAAAAAATAGGTAAACAGATGGCTTGTGGCCGTCACACCCCCAAGGATAGACGGCAATTGCAAGGACTCAGCTCAATATGGAGATGGTCCCCAGGTATTTCAAGGCGCGCGGCAGATTGTCGCAATCCAGGCTGTCCAACCAGTGTAAATCAGCCCAGCTGCGCAGCCAGGTGAACTGACGCTTTGCCAATTGGCGCGTGGCAATGATTCCACGCTCCTGCATCTCGGCTTGGGTCAGCTTGCCATCCAGGTAGTCCCAGACTTGTCGGTAGCCTACCGCACGTATAGACGGCAACCCGGAATGCAGGTCACTTCGCTTACGCAGGGCTACGACCTCGTCAATGAATCCCTGTTCCAACATAACTGTGAATCTTTGTTTAATTCGCTCGTGCAGTACCTGGCGATTTGCCGGAGCAATGGCCAAGTTCGCGACAGTATAGGGCAATTGTTGCAGTCCCGAAGCGGCTGCTTCAGTACTTTGCGCACTTTGTCTCAGCCGCAGCTCGGTCATGCTCTGACCGCTGACGCGATAAACTTCCAGCGCTCGACTGAGTCGCTGCGGATCGTTCGGATGAATTCGCGCCGCCGAAACCGGATCTACGAGCGCCAATTGTTCGTGCAGGGCTTGCCAGCCAAGGCGTGCAGCCTCTTCTTCGATCTGCGCACGAACCTCGGGATCCGCCGCCGGCATTTCTGCCAGTCCTTCGACCAAAGCCTTGTAGTAGAGCATCGTGCCGCCTACAAGCAGCGGAATTTTGCCTCGCGAAGTGATCTCGGCCATCGCCTCCAGCGCATCACGGCGAAAATCCGCCGCCGAATAGCTCTCGGCCGGGTCAAGAATATCGATCAAACGGTGCGGAAACTCGGCCAGAATCTCTTTCGAAGGCTTGGCGGTGCCGATGTCCATGCCGCGGTAGACCAGCGCCGAATCGACACTGATCAGCTCGCAAGGCAGCACTTTGGTGAGCTCGATGGCCAGATCAGTCTTGCCCGCTGCGGTCGGGCCCATCAGGAAAATCGCAGGTGGGAGCTGGCTCATCAACGACCGCGCAAGAACAGTTTGTCCAGATCGTCCAGGCCCAATTGGGTCCAGGTCGGTCGGCCATGGTTGCATTGACCGCTGCGCTCGGTGTTTTCCATGTCCCGCAGCAGACCGTTCATTTCCGGCAGCGCCAGACGCCGGTTTGCCCGAATAGCGCCGTGGCAGGCCATGGTGCCAAGCAGTTCGTTGAGGTGCGCCTGGATACGGTCGCTGGTGCCGTATTCCATCAGATCGGCCAACACATCACTCACCAATCGATTCGCTTCAGCTTGCTTGAGCAAGGCCGGAATCTGCCGGATCGCCAGTGTTTCCGGGCCGAGTCGCTGCAACTCGAAGCCCAGACGCTGGAACCACGCGACGTTTTCTTCGGCGCAATCGCCTTCGCGCTCGCTAACCGCCAACGATTCCGGCACCAACAGCGGCTGGCCGCTCAGGCCTTCGCTGGCCATCGCGATTTTCAGTCGCTCGTACATGATCCGTTCGTGGGCGGCGTGCATGTCCACCAGCACTAGGCCTTGGGCGTTTTCCGAGAGAATGTAGATACCCTTGAGCTGCGCCAATGCGTAGCCCAATGGAGGAATATCATCCTGACCGGCCGGGAGCGCGACGGCATTTGCCTCTGGCAAAGGTGCAAAAAACTCCCGGTACGCCGCCTGGGCTTCAGCCGCTGGCACGCCGGACTGAGGACGCGGCGTGTATTGATACTGATAACCGGCGCCAGCGCCTGAGCCTGCCGTCGTATTGAACGACGGCTGCGCCTGAGGTTGCTCCAGCAGGGCATTGGCCGCCAGGCGCATTTCGCCCTGGGGACCGAATTCACCGGCGTCTATGCCGGTCGGTCGAACGATCGCCGTCGCCACCGGTGCAGCCAGATGATCATCCGGTCGCACATCGCCCAAGGCGCGGTGCAAGGTGCCGTAGAGAAAGTCGTGGACCATACGCCCGTCACGGAAGCGCACTTCGTGTTTGGTCGGGTGCACGTTGACGTCGACACCGGCCGGATCGACCTCGAAAAACAGCACGAACGTCGGGTGCCGACCATTGAACAGCACGTCGCGATACGCCTGGCGTACCGCGTGGGCCACCAGTTTGTCGCGCACGGCACGGCCGTTCACAAAAAAATACTGCAAGTCCGCCTGGCTGCGGTTGAACGTCGGCAACCCGACCCAACCCCACAAATGCAGACCATTGCGTTCGATTTCGATCGGCAGCGCCTGTTCCAGGAAACCTGAACCGCAAATCGCTGCCACTCGCCGCGCACGGGCCGCGTCGTCATGGGCTTCGTGCAGGCTGAGGATGGTTTTGCCGTTGTGACGCAAATGAAACGCCACGTCGAAACGCGCCAGCGCCAGACGCTTGATCACTTCTTGCAGGTGATCGAATTCGGTTTTTTCAGTCTTGAGGAATTTGCGCCGCGCCGGGGTGTTGAAGAACAGGTCGCGCACTTCAACCGAGGTGCCCACCGGGTGAGCCGCGGGTTGAACCCGGGGGGCCATGTCCCGGCCTTCGGTCTCGACCTGCCAGGCCTGGTCGGCATCCTTGGTCCGGGACGTCAGGGTCAGACGCGCCACGGAGCTGATCGAGGCGAGGGCTTCACCGCGAAACCCGAGACTCATGACCTGCTCGAGGTCTTCCAGGTTGCGAATCTTGCTGGTGGCGTGTCGCGCCAGGGCCAGCGGCAGGTCATCGGCCGAAATGCCGCTGCCGTCATCGCGCACCCGCAACAGCTTGACGCCACCCTGCTCCACATCGACGTCGATGCGTTTGGCGCCGGAGTCGAGGCTGTTCTCCAGCAACTCCTTGATCACCGAGGCCGGGCGTTCAACCACCTCACCGGCGGCAATCTGGTTCGCCAGTCGCGGGCTGAGCAGCTCGATGCGAGCCGCATGGGTCAACACCTGATTCATTCTTTGGACGCCAGTTCTGTGCCGGGAATGGTCAGGGTCTGACCGATTTTCAGCTCGTCGCTTTTCAGGTTATTGGCGCTGCGTAATGTGGCCGGAGACACTTGGTAACGCACGGCAATCATCGCCAGCGTCTCACCCGGGTTTACCCGGTGGTCACGTGGGCCTTGAGCGATCTTGCCGGAATCACGCAGCCAGGCGATGTAGGTGCCCGGCGGCGGGTTCTGCTGGAAAAACTGGCGCACGCCACTGCTGATCGAACGCGCCAGCGCCTGCTGGTGGTTCGCGGCAGCCAGTTTGGACGCTTCGTTGGCGTTGGAGATGAACCCGGTTTCGACCAGGATCGACGGGATGTCCGGCGACTTCAACACCATGAACCCGGCCTGCTCCACGCGCTGTTTGTGCAGCGGCGTGACGCGACCGATGTTGCTCAAGACTTTTTGGCCAACGTTCAGGCTGGACGTCAGGGAAGCCGTCATCGACAGATCGAGGAGCACGCCCGCGAGCATGCGGTCCTTGTCGTCGAGGCTGACGTTGCCGGCACCGCCGATCAAGTCGGAACGGTTTTCGCTATCGGCCAGCCAACGGGCCGTCTCCGAGGTGGCGCCGCGATCAGACAGGGCAAACACCGACGCACCGAACGCCGCAGCCGAAGGGGCGGCATCGGCGTGGATCGACACGAACAGGTCGGCGCCTTTCTTGCGGGCGATTTCGGTACGGCCGCGCAATGGAATGAAGTAGTCGCCGGTACGGGTCAGTTCGGCGCGGAAGCCTTTCATGCCGTTGACCTGGCGTTGCAATTCGCGGGCGATGGCCAGCACCACGTCTTTTTCACGCTGACCGCGAGACCCCGAGGCACCCGGGTCTTCGCCGCCGTGGCCGGCGTCGATCACCACGATGATGTCGCGTTTGCCGGCAGGCGCAGGCGGCAGCTTCACCGGAGGCTCTACCGGCGTGACCGGCACCGGTGCCACCGTCGCGACATTGGTCGGCGCCGGTATTGGCGCGGCATCGGCGGCGTTATCGAACAGGTCGACCACCAGTCGATTGCCGTACTGGGCGTTTGGCGCCAGGGTGAAGCTTTTTGGCGTAACAGCTTTTTTCAGATCGATGACCACCCGCAAATCGGTCGGCGTGCGTTGGGCCGAGCGCATGGCGGTAATCGGAGTGTTCGAGGTGTTGACGTTCAGCGGCGAGCCAAGGGAGGCGCCATTGATGTCGATCACCAGCCGATCCGGGGTGGTCAGGGTGAAAACGCTGTGTTGCACCGGCCCGGTCAGGTCGAACACCAACCGTGTGTTATCCGGCGCCCGCCACAGGCGAACGCTGTTGACCTTAGTCTCGGCCACAGCGTCGACGGTCACCGCCAAAAACAACATCCCTACGGCAGCTACCATCGCGCGAAAGCGCATACCTGACCCCATCATTTAATTGGATTCCAATGCCAAAGCGGCACACCACGACTCGCCGCGCGAGCCCTGGGACAAAATTTTCAGCGAACGCCCGCTGTCTTGCGGGCTAATGGTAATGGTCAGGTCGGGCTTTGGCAAAAAGCCTGCACCCTTCTGGGGCCATTCGATCAGGCACAGCGCGTCGTCTTCGAAGTAGTCGCGGATACCGAGGTACTCCAGTTCTTCCGGATCAACCAGTCGATAGAGGTCGAAATGGAAGGCCCGGATGTCGCCGATTTCGTAAGGCTCGACCAGGGTGAACGTCGGACTTTTTACCGCCCCCACATGCCCCAGGCCACGGATAATGCCCCGTGACAGCGTGGTTTTCCCCGCCCCCAGATCGCCTTCCAGAAAAATCAGACCGTGCCCTTGGGTGGTTTGTGCGATGCGTGCGCCAAATGCGGTCATCGCCTCTTCATCGGCCAGGTACAGGGTTACTTCAGACACGGTGCTTGCTCCTCCAACAACTGACGAATGGCTGGGATCAGATCACTGGCCGCCAGCCCGCGGCCCGATTTACCTTGTTGCTCGCCGGCATTGGCGTGCAGCCAGACCGCCAGACAAGCAGCGTTGAACGCGTCCATGCCTTGGGCCAGCAACGCGCCGACCAGACCGGCCAGCACATCACCCAAACCCGCGGTGGCCATGGCCGGATGCCCTTGATGAGACAACGCCAGGCGCCCGTCGGGGCTGGCGATCAGACTGCCGGCGCCTTTAAGAATCACAACAGCTGTATATTTTTTGCTCAATGCATGAGCTGCCGCCGGGCGATCAGCCTGGACTTCGGCGGTGCTGATCCCCAGCAACCGCGCCGCTTCACCTGGATGCGGCGTGATCACGCAGTCCTTGGGCAAGCTCACATGGTTTGAAGCCAGCAAATTCAACGCATCGGCATCCCAGACTTGCGGCAACGGCGCGTTGGCCGCCGCCGACAAAAGACTGCGCCCCCAGGCAGCCTGACCCAGGCCCGGGCCGACCACCAACACGGAAACCTTTTGCAGCAGTTCCATCAGTTGATTGGCCGAGGAAGTGCCCAACACCATCGCTTCAGGAATTCTCGCCAACGCTGCTGGCACATGTTCACTGCGTGTGGCCACGGACACCATGCCCGCACCACTGCGCAATGCGCTCTGCGCGCTCAGTAGAATGGCACCGCCGAAGCCACGATCACCGCCGATCAGCAAGACGTGACCGAATTTGCCTTTATGGGCGGTTGGCGCGCGGCCTGCCAGACGCGGCAAATTACCGGCTGTCAGGCGCCGTGCATCAATGTCGACCCCGTTAAACGACTCGGCGCTGGCTTGCAGATCGTTGAACACCAGCTCGCCGACCACATCCGCCGCGTCACCCGTGAACAATCCCACCTTCAAGGCAATGTAGGTCACGGTCAGATCAGCTCGGACAGCCGTGCCCAATATGCGCCCCGTATCGGCGCACAAACCCGAAGGGATATCCACCGCCGCCACCGGCAGTCCACTGGCGTTGATTGCGGTGATCGCGCTGGCGAAGGGCTCTCGCACTTCGCCGGTCAAACCGGTACCGAGCAAGGCGTCGAGCACAATTCCACGCAATTCCGACTGCGCAGTGAAGGCTTGAACCGCAATGCCCTCGGACACCGCCTCGGCATGGGCCAGCGCCGCGTCCCCCTGCAAACGCTGGGGATCGCCAGCCGCCAAGACCCGGACATGCCAACCGGCACGTCGCGCCAGCACCGCCACCAGATAACCGTCACCGGCGTTATTACCGCGACCGGCCACGACGGTCAATTCATTCGCCGACGGCCACTGACGGACGAGTCCACGCCAGGTCGCTCGCGCTGCACGCTGCATCAATTCGAAGCCCGGCGTGCCGGCCGCGATCAGATTCGCATCGAGGGCTCGCACGTGCGCGGCGCTGTACAGCGCGTCGGGTAAATCATCTTTAGTGTGCGGCATGCGTCTTCGGGCTCCGATGTCTGGCAGAATTATACGCACCTCAGCTCCGGTTTCTCTCGCCTCATGCCCGCTATTACTACAGACCTGCCCGCCCTCGCCCAATCCATCAAGGACTGGGGCCGCGAGCTGGGCTTTCAGCAAGTCGGCATCAGCGGCCTCGACCTGGCCGAGCATGAGCAGCACCTGGAGCAATGGCTGGCGGCCGGCTACCACGGCGAAATGGATTACATGGGCGCCCACGGCAGCAAACGCTCGCATCCCGAAGAGCTTGTCCCAGGTACGTTGCGCGTAGTTTCCCTGCGCATGGACTACCTGCCCGGCGATACCCAAATGGCGCAATTGCTGGCCCAACCGGAAAAAGCCTACGTATCGCGTTATGCCTTGGGCCGCGATTACCACAAATTGATCCGTAAACGTGTGCAACAACTGGCAGAAAAAATTCAGGCGGTCATCGGGCCGTTCGGCTACCGCGCCTTCGTCGACAGCGCGCCGGTGCTGGAAAAGGCCATTGCAGAAAAGGCCGGCCTGGGCTGGATCGGCAAAAACACCCTGGTGTTGAATCGCAAGGCCGGCAGTTACTTCTTCCTCAGCGAACTCTTTGTCGATCTGCCGCTGCCAGTCGATCCACCGCACAGCACCGAACATTGCGGACGCTGCACTGCGTGCCTGGACATTTGCCCGACCAACGCCTTCGTCGGCCCCTATGTGCTGGACGCCCGGCGCTGCATTTCTTACCTGACCATCGAACTGAAAAGCGCGATCCCCGAAGATTTGCGCCCGTTGATCGGCAACCGGGTGTTCGGTTGCGATGACTGCCAGATCGTCTGCCCGTGGAACCGCTTCGCCCGCCCGTCCGGCGAAAGCGACTTCAAGCCACGGCATAACCTGGACAACGCCGAACTGGCCGAACTGTTCATGTGGGATGAGGACAGGTTCCTCAGCAGCACCGAAGGTTCACCATTGCGCCGTGCCGGTTACGAGCGTTGGTTGCGTAACCTCGCCGTCGGGCTAGGGAACGCACCCTCGAGCATTCCGGTGCTGGAAGCATTGAAAGCGCGGCGCGACTATCCGTCGGAACTGGTGCGGGAACACGTCGAGTGGGCGCTGAAACAACACGCCGAGCGTCAGGCTTCGTCGTTATAAACGAATTTCGGCATTTCCCAGTGGAAACGAATCGCCAGCAACCGCAACAGGAAACCGCCAAACAACGTGATCAAAATCGCCTGTTCGCCGGGTAATTGCAGGTAGATGCACAGCATGTAGCACCACGCCGCAGCGAACGAGACGCTGGCGTAGAGTTCGCGGCGGAAGATCAGCGGGATGTCGTTGCAGAAGATGTCGCGCAGGATGCCGCCGAACACCCCGGTGATCACGCCGCTGACCGAGGCCACCAGCATGCCGTGACCCATTTCCAGGGCGGTCATGCAGCCGATCAGGGTGAATGCCACCAGCCCCACGGCGTCGAGCACCAGAAACAGTGAGCGCAAGTGACGCATCCAGCGCGCAGCGAAAACCGTGAACATGGCTGCAATCGATGTCAGCACCAGGTATTCCGGGTGTTTAACCCACGTCAGCGGGTAGTGACCGAGCAGCACGTCGCGCACCGAACCGCCGCCCAACGCCGTAATGCAGGCGATCAGCACCACACCAAACCAGTCCATGCCGCGACGACCAGCGGACAGGGCACCGGTCATGGCTTCGGCGGTGATGGCGATCAGGTAGAGCATCAGCAGCATGGTGGCGGTCCTTGCAGAAAGGCGCGCAGTCTAGCCATTTAGTCCCGGCACCAAAAGAGGGCAAGAGAACGCATTACACGCAACCTGTGGCGAGGGAGCTCGCTCCCGCTGGAGCGCGAAGCGCTCCCCGGCATTCTTCCAGTCACACCGCATTTGCAGGTTTTACGACTGCTTCGCAGCCGAGCGGGAGCAAGCTCCCTCGCCACAAAGGCCCGACACCCTTCAGAACTTGATGAAATGCTTGCGGTAGTGCTGCAACTCGGCGATGGATTCGCGGATGTCGTCCAGGGCCAGGTGGGTGCTGCCTTTCTTGAAGCTGTCGCGCACGTCCGGTGCCCAGCGTGCGGCCAGCTCTTTCAGGGTCGATACGTCGAGGTTGCGGTAGTGGAAGTAGCTTTCCAGGGATTTCATGTGGGTATAAAGGAAGCGACGGTCCTGGCAGATGCTGTTGCCACAGATCGGCGACTTGCCCTTTGGCACCCATTTCTCCAGGAAGGCAATGGTCTCGGCTTCGGCTTCGGCCATGCTGATGCGGCTGTCGCGCACCCGTTGGGTCAGGCCCGAGCCGCCGTGTTGACGGGTGTTCCACTCGTCCATGCCGGCGAGGATCTCGTCGCTGTGGTGAATGGCGATCACCGGCCCTTCGGCCAAGGTGTTCAGGTCACTGTCGGTGACAATGGTCGCCATTTCGATGATGACGTCGGTATCAGGGTTCAGACCGGTCATTTCCAGGTCGATCCAGATCAGATTCTGCGGGTTTTGCATGTGTCGGCTCCTAGGCAATGCTGCGCAGTTTAGCCTAGGGCGGCGCCCGGGCGTGCTAAACTCGCGGCCGTTTTACCTAATCGCTGCATTCTTGATACGGAACACCCATGGCCAAACGCCAACTCAATCGTCGTCAAAACTGGCGCATCGAAAAGATCCAAGGTGAACGCGCTGCCCGCGCCGCCAAACGCGAGTCCTCGGCTGTCGAGGCACTTGAGGGCGGCGACCTGGGTCCGGAACAGACGGGCCTGGTGATCGCGCACTTCGGTGTGCAGGTCGAAGTCGAAGCCCTTGAGGGCGAACTGGCCGGCGAAGTGTTCCGCTGCCATTTGCGCGCCAACCTCCCAGCGCTGGTGACCGGTGATCAGGTGGTCTGGCGTGCCGGCAACCAAGGCATCGGGGTAATCGTGGCGCAGCTGCCGCGTAAAACCGAACTTTGCCGTCCGGACAGCCGTGGTCAGCTCAAGCCCGTTGCAGCCAACGTCGATATGATCGTCATCGTCTTCGCCCCGCTGCCCGAGCCGCACGCGAACCTGATCGACCGTTACCTGGTCGCTGCTGAGCACGCCGGGATTCGTCCGCTGCTGCTGCTCAACAAGTTCGACCTGATCGACGAGCAGAACGCCCCGGCGCTGAATGCCTTGCTGGCGGTTTACCGCACGCTGGGTTACCCGGTGCTGGAGGTCTCGGCGCACCACGGCAACGGCATGGAACAGCTGCAAAAACAGCTGGACGGACGCATCAGCGTATTCGTCGGCCAGTCCGGCGTCGGCAAGTCCTCGCTGGTCAACAGCCTGCTGCCGGAAGTCGAAGCCCGTGTCGGCCCGCTGTCCGAGCTGTCCGGCCAGGGCACCCACACCACCACGACCGCGCGGTTGTTCCACTTCCCCGGTGGCGGTGAGTTGATCGACTCCCCGGGTATCCGCGAATTCGGTCTGGGCCACGTCAGCCGTGCCGACGTCGAAGCCGGTTTCATCGAGTTCAACGACTTGATCGGCACCTGCCGCTTCCGCGACTGCAAGCACGACCGCGAGCCGGGTTGCGCCTTGCTCAAAGCTCTCGAAGAAGGCCGCGTGCAGCAGCAGCGGATGAACAGCTATCGCTCGATCATCGCCAGCCTGCCCGAAACCAGTTATTAAGTAGCCGTGATCATGTTCGTGATGCCACGAACATGATCCATGGGCGGCCGTTACCGCAGAAATGGATATGTACACCGCCCTCCCCCCGTCGCCTGACACAAAGCCTTCGCGAGCAGGCTCGCTCCCACAGGGACCATGTCCACGCTAAAAATGCAGTGACGTCCAAACCCGTGAAAGCCGCACAAAAAAGCCGACATTTCTGTCGGCTTGATTGTTATGGGTCACTGCTTCGGCGGCTCCACCGGTTTCGGTGCCGGGTCTTCGAAGATATTCAATCGCTCACGAAGCTCATGGGCCGGCAGCGGTTGTTTATCCGCCGGCAATGCGTTCGGATCGATCGGCGTGGCCGGCACTTCGCCCGGACCTCCCTGCCCCTGCGTTGGCGCAGGTGCCGGTTCAGCGCCTTGCGAACCTTCGATGGCGCGTTGGGCCTTTTTGGTCAGCACCACGATGTCGATCCGGCGATTGACCGGGTTGAACGGGTTCTCGCGATCGAACAGCGCCGACGAGGCATAACCGACCACCCGCGCCACTTGCTGATCCGGATAGCTGCCGGCGACCAGGGCACGGCGGGCGGCGTTGGCACGGTTGGCTGAGAGTTCCCAATTACCAAAATCACCGGTGCCCGAGTACGGCTTGGCATCGGTATGGCCGCTGATGCTGATCTTGTTCGGCACCGCTTTGATGGTGTCGGCCATGGCCAGCAGGATGTCTTCGAAATACGGTTTAAGACGCGCTGAGCCTGAGTCGAACATAGGCCGGTTTTCCGCGTCCATGATCTGGATGCGCAAGCCGTCCTGTGTGATTTCGAACAGGATCTGGTCCTTGAATTTTTGCAGCTGCGGGTTTTCATCAACCTTGTTCTGCAATTCTTGCAGCAACAGTTCCAGGCGTTCCTTCTCCACCTGTTCGGCCATGCCTTCGACCTGGTCGGTGTCGACGGTGACTCGGTCCGGCTGCGGCTGAGACTTCACCTCAGGGTTGAGGGTGTTCTCCGGTGCCAGGGTCGGGGAGCCGCCCAGATCGATGATGTATGGCGTGCCGCTTTCGGAAAAACCGACCGGGTCCTTGAAGTAACCGGCGATGGCAATCTTCTGTTCCGGCGTGGCGGTGGACAGCAACCACAGCACCAGGAAGAACGCCATCATCGCCGTCGCGAAGTCAGCGAAGGCGATTTTCCAGGAGCCCCCGTGATGTCCGGCCGCGTATTTTTTTACGCGTTTGATGATTATCGGCTGGTTGTTTTCCATGACTTAGCGACCGCGAACCGCTTGTTCCAGCTCAGCGAAGCTAGGACGGTGCGCCGGGTACAAAACCTTGCGGCCGAATTCCACTGCCAGCGATGGCGGCATGCCGGAAGCCGAAGCAACCAGCGAAGCCTTGATGGCTTCGTAGACGTTCAGCTCTTCCTTGGCTTCGTGGGCCAGGGCATGGGCCAGCGGGCCGAAGAAGCCGTAGGCGGCGAGAATACCGAAGAAAGTACCTACCAGTGCCGCACCCACGTGTAAGCCGATCATTTTCTGATCGCTTTCACCCAGGGAGGCCATGGTCACCACGATACCCAATACGGCCGCGACAATACCGAAGCCAGGCATGGCGTCGGCGATGCCGTTCACGGCGTGGGACGGGTGATCGAGGTCTTCCTTAAGGCTGGTCAGTTCCATGTCGAACAGACCTTCGAGCTCATGGGGCGCCATGTTGCCGGAGGACATGATGCGCAGGTAATCGCAGATGTAGGCGGTCATGCGGTCATCTTTCAGAACCGCAGGGTACTTGGCGAAGATCGGGCTCGCGGCGGCGTCTTCGATGTCGCCTTCGATCGCCATCATGCCTTCGCGGCGGCTCTTGTTGAGGATCTCGTAGATCAGGCCCAGCACTTCCAGATAGAACGTGTGGTTGAAGCGCGAGCTGAACATTCCCAAGGCTTTCTTGAGAACGAGTTTGAACATGTGACCTGGGTTGGCCTGCAGGAATGCACCGAGGGCCGCACCACCGATAATCAACACCTCGAAAGGTTGAATCAGGGCGGCAATCTTGCCGTGGGAAAGCACGTATCCGCCGAGCACGCTCGCGAATACGACGATGATGCCGATTATTTTAGCCATAGGTAGGAGAGCACTTACTGAGTCGGGTTCAAGGTCATATTCGGAAGTTAAAAAATCTCTTCTTCTACTTATCGGCAAAACTGCGCCAGACTATAGCCAGTTCAAGCGAAAAGCTAATTTAGCCCTCTCTGGGCATAGGTAATGCAGACGATGATCACGTCCAACCATGGCTAACGAAACGAACACCCCGATCCCAAAACCAACCACTCTTGAAGGCTGGGTCAAGCTTCTCGATGGCGTGCGTCTGCCGGTTCCGCAAGACAGTCACGACCGTGTCTGCAAGGCCCTCGCCGACAACCGCAGCTCGATTCGCGACATCGCCGAATTGTTGCAGGACAGCCCGGCCCTGGCCTTGAGCGTGATTCGTGAAGCCAATCGTCATACCCACGGCAGCATGACCGACCCGGCGGAAAACCTTGAGGTGGCGATCAATCGTCTCGGGTTGAAACGCACCGAGGAATTGCTCGCCCGGTTGCCTGCCGAACCGCAATCACAGATCCCGGTGGCGTTGCGTCAGCTGCAGATGATCAGCCAGCACGCGACCCAACAGGCCAACGGTTTTTTTGCCGCTCGCCTGGCGCGGCTCTGGCAGGACATCCACTGGGGCAGCCTGCTATTTCTCTCGCCGCTCTGGCCGATGGCGCTGACTCATCCGCAGTTGCTCGAAGAATGGGAACTGCGGGTCATTCATAAAGGCGAGTCAGCGCGCAAAGTCGAAAAGGACCTGTTCGGCGTTCGCCTGCTGGACATCTGCCAGGCGCTGGTGGACATCTGGCGCCTGCCAATCTGGGTGCAGCAAGGTTATCGCCTGCTGCTCAACGAGCAGCGCGAACTGGTCAAAGTCCTGCGCATTGCCCGGGACAGCGAGCATCCCTTGCGCCAGCAAAATCGCCTCGATGACGATCCGACCTTGCGTCGCTGGCTCAACCAACCGGCCAATACCGTGTTGCTGGCCAATGGGCTGGCACTGTCGGCGCAACAGGCCTGGGACAGCCCGCACAGCGAGCGCTGGCAATACCTGACCAGCCTTTACCTGCAAATGCCGATGAGCGACGTGCAGCAGCAACTGCATCAACAAGCCGTGAACAGCGCACACCAGCACGCCATGCCGGACATTTGGCACCCCGCCGTAGCGTTGATCTGGCCCTCGGGCGTGAACCGCGTTCACGCCGGGTTGCTGCCGGCACCAGCGCCGACCACCGAAAACCTGACGGCATGGCGTAAACAATGTGCTGAACTGCTGGTTGAGCCGAGCCGCTTCACCAATGCGATGCACTTGACCACGTCGGCCCGGGACGCACTGGTCGCATGCGGTATGCGTCGAGTGATGATATTGATGGCTGACCGCACCCACGCCAATTTGCGTGCGCATCAAACGGCCGGGCTGGCGAAGGAAGCGGCGGGGCTAAACCTGGTCGTGAGTCAGAGCACTGTGCTGCAACGGTTGCTCTCACAACAGGCCCAGGTGCGATTGACCCCGGCCAACAACGCCCAGTTCTCGGCGCTGCTACCCGCCAGCCTGCGTGCGCAGTTTCGCGGCGAACACCTGCTGCTGCGCTCGCTGGTCAACAATGGTCGGGTGATCATGGTCGTTGTGGCGGATCAGGGCGGCGGGCCGTTCTCGGAAATCACCGTGCAAGCCTTCGGCAAAACCGCGCAGTGCATTGAAAAGGCACTCCATAGCTTTAGCCAGCGCGGTCAATGAATGCTGCGCTACAATCCTCCCTTTTGTGCTCTGGAGACCTCACATGTCTGACTTCTCTGGCTTGGCGCTGGTCATCGAGCCGAGCGACTTGCTCCCTCGCCTTGAGTCCCGCGAACTGATTCTGGTGGACCTGACCAGCAGTGCCCGCTATACCGAAGGGCATATTCCCGGTGCACGCTTTGTCGATCCCAAACGCACACAACTCGGCCAGGCGCCTGCGCCTGGGCTGATGCCGCCGCAAGCGGCACTCGAAACGTTGTTCGGTGAGTTGGGACATAACGCCAATGCCACCTACGTGGTCTATGACGACGAAGGCGGCGGCTGGGCCGGGCGCTTTATCTGGCTGCTCGATGTCATCGGCCATCGCAACTACCACTATCTCGACGGCGGCCTGACAGCCTGGCTGGCAGAAGGCATGCCCATGTCGATCCAGATCCCGGCCCCCGCTGGCGGCCCGATTGCGTTGACCCTGCACGACGAGCCGACCGCCACCCGCGAATACCTGCAAAGCCGTCTCGGTGCCGCCGACCTGGCGATCTGGGACGCGCGTGGCCCTCTGGAATACTCCGGCGAGAAAGTCCTCGCAGCCAAGGCCGGGCACATTCCCGGAGCAGTAAATTTCGAATGGACGGCCGGCATGGATCAAGCGCGCAACCTGCGCATCCGCACGGACATGCCGCAGATCCTGGAACAACTCGGTATCACCAAAGACAAAGAAGTCATTACCCACTGCCAGACTCACCATCGCTCTGGCTTCACTTATCTGGTGGCCAAATCCCTCGGTTATCCGCGGGTCAAAGGCTACGCCGGCTCCTGGGGCGAATGGGGCAACCACCCCGATACGCCCGTAGAGATTTAAGGTTTTTAAGGACAGTCCATGAATAAGCGTTTGTTTATCCTCAGCCAATACCTGCTGCCTCACCACTTGCTCTCGCGACTGGCCGGCTGCATTGCCGAATGCCGCGTGCGTTGGTTCAAGAATGCCTTTACCGCCTGGTTCGCCAAGCGCTATCAGGTGGACATGTCCCAGGCGCTGGTCGAAGACCTGACGGCTTACGAGCACTTCAACGCGTTCTTCACCCGCGCCTTGAAAGACGGCGCTCGCCCGCTCGATGAAACCCCGGGCGCCATTCTCAGCCCGGCCGACGGTGCGGTCAGCCAACTCGGCCCGATCGAACATGGCCGCGTGTTCCAGGCCAAGGGCCACAGTTTCAGCGTGCTGGAATTGCTGGGCGGTGATGCCGCCAATGCTGCGCCGTTCATGGGCGGCGACTTTGCGACGATTTACCTGTCACCGAAAGACTACCACCGCGTGCACATGCCGCTGGCCGGCACCCTGCGCGAGATGGTCTACATCCCGGGCCGGATTTTCTCGGTCAACCAGACCACCGCCGAAAACGTGCCGGAACTGTTTGCCCGCAACGAACGTGTGGCGTGCATTTTCGACACCGAGCGCGGGCCGATGGCCGTGGTGTTGGTGGGCGCGATGATCGTGGCGTCGATTGAAACCGTGTGGGCCGGACTGGTGACGCCGCCGAAACGCGAGCTGAAAACCTTCCGTTACGACGAAGCCGCCCGCGCGCCAATCCATCTGGAAAAAGGTGCGGAACTGGGTCGCTTCAAGCTGGGTTCGACCGCTGTGGTGCTGTTCGGGCCGGATCAGGTGAAGTGGGTTGAAGGGCTCGGCGCCCTGTCGCCAGTACAAATGGGCCAGGCGCTGGGCCTGCCAGCAGCCTGATTGGCTAATCCGCCCCATCGAACGTCTTCGAAGGGGCGGACATTTCGGTAGCGCCGTTACTCTATCTGCCCACGAAAGCCGATCGGCCCTTCGTTGGCGTAGGTATTGGTGCCACTGAGGTTTTTCCCTCCATCACTGGAGGTGACGCTCAACGCCACAACGTTCTGATTATCACGGCCGCCGATGACCCACTTGCCACCCGGATGCCATGGAGCGTCATTGCCGCCCCACTGATTTTCCACGTTGTACTGGTTCTGGCCCGTGCGCTGAGCCTTGAAGCCAATGGGACCTTCACCCGCGTAAGTCATGGTGCCGGTGAAGCTCTTCCCGCCATCGCCCGATTTGATCTCGATCGCGACCACGTTCTGGTTGTCCCTCGCACCCAACGTCCAGTCTCCGCCCGGATGCCAGGGTGCCGAACTACCGCCCCATTGATTTGCCACTACGTATCTAGACATGAACCTCATCTCCTTGAAGTTACAAGAGACCTGCCCTGCGTAGGCAGCAGGCCGCACGACCGTGCGTATCCAGTCGCACGTGTGTCAGATTAGTAGTACGCCCGGGCAGCACTCGACTGACAGACAAACGGTCGACATCCGTAACTGCTACAGTCAGATCATTCACTGCCCATTTCCCGGTTGGAGTTTTTCTACGGCATGAATGAAACCAGCCCTCACCTGCTGCTACGCGCCCCGATCCCGGCTCAATTGCGCCTGACATTCTGTGAACCGACGCCACGCGACCTCAAGCGCTGGATTGCCAACCTACCCAAAGCAAACATCGGTGAAACCGCTCGCCTGCTCTATCAAGGCTTGAGCGAACTCAACCAGCTGCTCACCCCCAGCGACAATCGCCTGCAACTGCTCGAACTGTTGCGACCCGAGGTGTATTACGTCTGCAAACACCTGGAACGGCATTTCCTGCATCAGGCGATAGTGCTCGACGAGCGTTCGCGCAAGATCGCCAACCTCTGCCAGGCCCTGCAAAATCATTTGGCGATTGGTTACAAACAGATCGTCGTGCGCATCACCCCGCGCTTCAGCAAGGACCGAGCATCGCTGCTGACCCAAGCGTTGCAACGGGCGATCCATTGCCTGAACGGGCCGCTGATTCGCTCGACTCAACTGTATTGCCCGGTACCGGAAGGTCTGTGGCTGGAGCTGCATCAGCTGTATCGGATCGCCTGCACACTCAAACTCCAGCACCTGAGCCTGCGCGATGAGTTGGCCAGCCAGACCAAAACCCTGAGCGTCGAACAGACTTATGTAACCGCCCTGCTGCTGGGCGCGTCCCGCTGCAATCAACTGCGCCAGAACCAGATCGCCCGGCTCGCCGAGGTCTTGGAGCCCTGGAGCCAATGGATAAAGTTGCAACCCGGCCAACCGGCAGACGGATTGTTTGCCGTCGCGGCGGACCTCGACACCGGGCCGCGCTATCGTTCGAAATTCAGGGCCGAGCAGCAGGCCGGTTTGCTGGGGATTGATCCGCAGCCGCTGGTCGCCGCCATCGAAGCGCATCTGCAAGGCAATGACGGCACACCGCCGCTGCCGGTACCGACCGGGCTCAGCCTGGATACCCTGCAACACCTGCACGCTGCCTGGGGCCAGGCGGCCGAGCGCAGTTTTCAGCGCACGGTTGGCCAAGGCACCTTGACCTTGTGTGTGGGCATGAGCGCATTGCACTTCTACCTGGGCGGGCAACGTTCGTTCAGCGATATTCTGAAAAACCCCGGTACTCGACTCGCGCAGTTCTCGGCAGCGTCCCCGACGAACCAGGGAAAGGACCAATGGCACCACGCGTTCGACGCCGCCCCCCACGGCAGCGCCGATACCTTGCTGCCCTACGAAGAAATTGAATACCCGCACCTCCAGAGCGACGACGGCCAGGAGGCGGCCGATAACAATCGGCACTTTCCGACTTACGCCCTGCCGGTCATCAACCACAGCCCCGGCGGTTATTGCCTGGCGTGGCCCGACGCGGTGCCCGCCGAGTTGCAGGCTGGCGAAATGATCGGCATCCAGGACTCTGCCAATCAGGGCTGGAGTATTGCGGTGGTGCGCTGGATTCGTCAGGTGCGCGGCGGCGGGACGCAAATGGGGATCGAGCAGGTCGCGCCTTACGCCGAGCCTTGCGGGCTGCAACTGGTGCGAACGCGGGACGACCACAGTCAATATCTGCGCGGCCTGTTGCTGCCGGAAATCAGCGCCATCGACCTGCCCGCCACGTTGCTCGCTCCGCGCCTGCCCTTTCAGGAAGGCAGCAAAGTGCTGATCAACACCAACGGCCAGGAACGCCGTGCCGGGCTGGATCGGCGGGTGGCGAGCACCAACAGCTTCAATCAGTTTGCCTACCGTTCGCTGGAGGCGAACAGAAACGACAACGCCGCGGGGAGCGGCGTCGAGGAGGATTTCGATTCGTTGTGGAAGTCGCTCTGAGGGTGAATCCAATACCTGTGGCGAGGGAGCTTGCTCCCGTATGGACTGCGTAGCAGTCCTTTTTCGGGGCCGCTTCGCAGCCCAGCGGGACGGTGCGGCGATCCGACAAGCTCCCTCGCCACAAGCGCCTTTCAGCCCTGGGGAGACTCAGAGCTGCCCGTCACGGTCCCGAAAGCCCAGCAGATACAGCACGCCATCCAATCCAAGGGTGGAAATCGCCTGCTTTGCCGACTGCTTCACCAGCGGCTTGGCGCGGAACGCCACGCCCAGGCCGGCAATTGCCAGCATCGGCAAATCGTTGGCACCGTCGCCGACCGCAATGGTCTGCTCCAGGCGCAAACCTTCCTTGTGCGCCAGCTCCTTCAGCAGATCCGCCTTGCGCTGCGCATCGACAATCGGCTCGACCGCCACACCGGTGACCTTGCCGTCGACCACTTCCAGCTCGTTGGCAAACACATAGTCGATGCCCAACTTGGCCTGCAATTGCTTGGCGAAGTAGGTGAAGCCGCCCGACAGAATCGCGGTCTTGTAGCCCAGGCGCTTTAGCTCGGCAAACAGGGTTTCGGCGCCTTCAGTCAGGCGCAACGAAGCACCGATCGAATCCAGCACGCTGACGTCCAGCCCCTTGAGCAAGGCCAGGCGTTCCTTGAAGCTCGCGCGAAAATCCAGTTCACCGGCCATCGCTCGCTCGGTGATTTCCGACACCTGATCGCCCACGCCTGCGGCCTTGGCCAGTTCGTCGATGACTTCGGCTTCGATCAGCGTCGAGTCCATGTCAAATACCGCCAGGCGGCGGTTACGGCGAAACAGCGAATCTTCCTGAAAGGCGATGTCGACGTTCAGTTCCTGGGCGACGCTGAGGAATTCAGCCCGCAGCGCCTGCGGGTCAGCCGCTTCGCCGCGCACGGAAAACTCGATGCAGCCCTTGCCCTTGTCGGCCGGGGTGTCCAGCGGCATGCGCCCGGACAAGCGATCGATGTGGTCGATGTTCAGGCCATATTTGGCGGTGATCGAGCTCACGGCCTGCAACTGTCCGGCGGTTACTTTGCGGGTCAACAGCGTCACGATGTGGCGCTTTTTACCCTGATTGCCGACCCACTGCTGGTAATCCCCTTCGGACACCGGGGTGAATCGCACCTGCTGATCGAGCTCGTACCCCTTGAACAGGATGTCCTTGAGCACCGACTTGCCTTGCTCGGTATCAGGAATTTCAACCAGGATGCCGAACGACAGGGTGTCGTGGATCACCGCCTGACCAATGTCGAGAATGTTCACACCACCCTGGGCCAGAACACCGGTAATGGCCGCAGTCAGACCCGGTCGGTCGACTCCCGTGATGTTTATCAGGACGATTTCGCGCAAGGCGCACCCCCGCAAGTGGAAAAAAACCGCATTCTACCCACTTTCAGTGACCATCGGGCACCGTGAGCGCTTTGCCGGTCTAGGGCCTGTCGCTATACTGCGCGTCAACTTCACGGACAAAAGAGCCGAGCTCAAGTGAACCGGCCCACGCCAGTAAAAACCGATAACTTCTTTCTGCTGATCTTCCGTGCACTGCGCCACCGCCGTGTACCGATTGCATTGCGCATCGCCAGCCATAACGTGATCCTGGTCGCTCTGGCCCTGGTGATCTACGCCTGCGTGATGGGTTTGCAGTTCAAGCAGGCCATGCACGAGCAGGCCGATGCGCTGGGTGAAAGCCTGACCACGCAGACTGCCACGTCCGCCACGGAGCTGTTGGTGTCCAACGACATCCTCAGCCTCAACGTGCTGCTCAACAACCTGACCAAAAACAAGCTGGTGGCCCACGCCGCCATTTACAGCGTGGATAACCGCATCCTCGCCGAAGCCGGTCAGCGCCCCAAGCACAGCCTGCTGGGCGAAGCCGAGGGCATGTACCAGAGCAAGATCACGTTCCAGGACGTCACCGCCGGGCAACTGCGCATCAGCCTGGACATGGATCAGTTCCAGCAACCCATGACCATCAGCCTGCAAAGCATGGGCATTTTGAGTGCGATTCTGCTGGCCCTGTCCCTGGCCTTGAGCCTGCGCCTGGGCCGGCACATCTCCACGCCGCTGCTGCAACTGCGCGTGTGGCTGCGCAATATCGACGAATACACCCCGGCCACCGAGCGCCAGGACGAGATCGGCGACCTGGCGCGTCAGCTGCACGCCAACTTCGCGCCGGAGCCGGCCGAACCGGAACCCGTGCCGGAGCCGGAATACGACGACAGCGACTATGAAGACGCCGACGATAACGAGCCGTCCTTCGAAGTGCGCAACCTGCGGGATCCGAGTTTCGATGAAAGCAAACCTGTGGCCGGCCTCAAGCCAGCGCCACGGCGCAGTGTCAGCACCGTTGAAGACGACGATGACGACGATGCGTTTGCTGACTTGCGTGATGAATCGGCCGACGTTGCGCCTAAACCGCTCGCAAAACCGGCGATTTCGAACGTGCCGCAGCACAGCGCCGTACTGGCCGTGCAACTGGGCGCTCAAGATCAACTGCGTCGTCTGCCTCGCACCCGCCTGGAAGAACTGCTGAAACGCTATCGCGACTGCCTCGATCAGGCAGCTTCGCTCTATCAGAGCGAACTGCACACCCTGAACGATGGCAGCACGCTGATGCTGTTCCACACCGAAGACAGCGGCGACGACTACCTGACCAACGCAATCTGCTGCGGTGAATTGCTGCGAGCCTTGGGTCATCAGTTGCAGATTGAAGTTGCAGACAGCGGCATCACCCTGCAATTGCAGCTGGGCCTGACGCTGGGTGATGAGCTATTCGGTCTGAGCCAGATCGACCTGCTGCTGACCGAAGCCGCTCAGGATGCCCTGGCCTTGTCGCAACACAGCCGCAACCTGCTGCTGGTGGAGCGCAAGATCGGTGACGACGCGCTGATACGCCAGCGTGCGCGGATCCGCCCGATTGCCAGCCCTGAGGGTGCGTGCTGTGTGGAGCGGTTGATGGAGCCTTATCCGTCGATGCTGGAGCGACAACTGGCGCGGATGCATGAGCGTCGGGCGTAAGCCTTAAACCCCAGAAGTGAAGAAGCCCGCAGACGAGTGATCGTCTGCGGGCTTTTTTGTTGCCTGTGTCCCGGCCTCTTCGCGAGCAGGCTCGCTCCCAGAGGTCCTGCGTCGTTCGCGCGATAGGTGTACGACACAAAACCTGTGGGAGCGAGCCTGCTCGCGAAGAGCTCAGGACAAGCGTCAGATATCTGCACCCTGCAGAAACAACAAAGCCCACATCACTGCGGGCTTTGTTCTTGGATCAATCCAGGCTTAGAACCTGAACACTTCCATATCGGTCCGGATCGGCGAGGCCATCGGGATCTTCGGCTGTTTCTCTTGCTCTGCCGCGGGAGCCACTGGCTTCGGAGCAGGCTTTTTGGGTGCTTCAGCGATCGGCGGTTGATTAGCCAGTGGCTTGAGCGCCACGGACAATTGCTCGGCCAGACGCTGCAGCAACACCCCCTGAGCCTGAACCTGAGCCGCCGTGCCGCCTGCGTGCTGCTCCTGCAGGTGAATGATGCGGTTATCGCGAACCTGGCCACGACGGTCGATCAGGCGCCATTGCGCATCCAGGATCGCCGGTTGCGATTCGCCCGAGTCCAGACGAGTAATCGTCAGCAGCACCTGGACATCCGGCGTGAAGCCGAGGGTCGCAGGCGCCAGCACAACCCGCTGACTGTCCAGATGGCCCGCCACCTGACGCAGCAACAGCTGATCAACGTCCGACGACAGGCTTCCAGCCCAACGACCGTCGGTCGACGCCTGAAGGCTGCCATCCGGCTGTCGCTGCAACAAGGTTTCGCGTTGCAGGTAATCCGCAAGCGTTACCGGGCCGAGCAATACCGCCATGCCGGCGCTTTGCGCAGGCTGAACCGGACTTCCGCTGTCCAGCTGATACAGCGACACCGGCTGGTGAACGCTGCAACCCGCCAGGCCAAGAACGCCAGCGAGCATCAAAATAAAAGGAAGGCGCAGAGCAGTCATCGTCCCATCCAGGTGGTTGCCACAAGGCTAACCACAGTGAAAATACTCAATAAATATGAAGAACGCTCGGCCACGCCGGCGCTTGAAAGGCCATATCATCCGTGAATATGCGTTCCGACTCCAGCGGCAAAGCGTCGATCTACGCGTTAAATCGTAGATCGAGCGCTCTAGGCCGCTTAATTGAGGTTTTCGACGAGCAGCGCATCGACCCGCTGGAAGCCACGTGGCAGTTTGTTACCACGACGACCACGCTCACCTTTGTAGTGTTCGAGGTCGTCCGCTTTCAGCGACAACGTACGTTTTCCGGCCTGAAGCACCAACGTGGCGCCCTCCGGCAGTACGGCGATGTCCGTGACATATTCTTCGCGACTGGCCACACGCTCACCGTTGATCCCGATGATTTTGTTGCCTTTGCCCTTACCTAATTGTGGCAGATCACTGATCTTGAAGATCAGCAGGCGACCTTCGGTGGTCACCGAGGCCAGCCAATTGTTCTCGCGATCGGTCACCGGGCGCGGAAGAATGACCTTCGAGTTGTTCGGCAAGCTCAACAACGCCTTGCCCGCCTTGTTCTTGGCTTGCAGGTCTTCACCCTTGACCACGAAGCCGTATCCGGCATCGGAGGCGATCACGTACAGCGAATCGTCTTCCGGCATCAGCACGCATTCGAAACTCGCCCCTGGCGGCGGCGTCAGACGGCCGGTCAACGGCTCGCCCTGGCCACGGGCCGATGGCAGCGTGTGGGCCGCCACCGAATAACTGCGACCGGTGGAGTCGATAAACACTGCAAACTGGTTGGAGCGACCCGGTGCCAATGCCTTGAAACCATCCCCGGCCTTGTAGGAAAGCCCGGTGGCGTCGATCTCGTGGCCTTTGGCAGAACGCACCCAGCCTTTTTCTGACAGCACGACAGTCACTTTCTCGTTCGGCAGCAGATCGTGCTCGGTCAGGGCCTTGGCTTCGGTGCGCTCGACGATGGGCGAACGACGGTCGTCGCCGTAGGTTTCGGCGTCCTTGATCAGCTCGGTACGTACCAGCTTTTTCAGCTTGGCTTCGCTGCTCAGCAGGGCTTGCAGCTTGGCTTGTTCCTTGAGCAGTTCATCCTGCTCGGCACGCAGTTTCATCTCTTCCAGTCGCGCCAACTGACGCAAACGGGTGTCGAGAATGTAGTCGGCCTGGATTTCGCTCAAGGCGAACCGTGCGATCAGCGCGGCTTTCGGGTGTTCCTCGGTACGGATGATGTGAATCACTTCATCCAGGTTGAGGTAGGCAATCAACAAACCGTCCAACAGGTGCAGGCGACGCTCGACCTTGTCGAGGCGGAATTGCAGACGACGACGCACGGTCTGCACGCGGAATTCCAGCCACTCCACCAGCAGCGCACGCAGGTTCTTCAGCTGCGGTTTGCCGTCCAGGCCAATGATGTTGATGTTGACCCGGTAGCTCGACTCCAGCTCGGTGCTGGCGAACAGGTGTTGCATCAGCGCATCGTGGTCGAAATTCTTCCGCGCGCCCGGAATGATCACGATCCGGCACGGGTTCTCGTGGTCGGATTCGTCGCGCAGGTCAGCGATCTGCGGGGCTTTGGACGGTTTGGCCTGCATCATCGCCGCGATCTGCTCCAGCACCTTGGCGCCCGAGACTTGATGCGGCAGCGCGGTGACGATGATGTCGCCGTCTTCGATGTGGTACACGGCGCGCATGCGCACCGACCCCTTGCCGGTTTCGTACATTTTCAGCAGATCGGCACGAGGCGTGATGATTTCCGCTTCGGTCGGGTAATCCGGGCCCTGGATGTGCTCGCAGAGCTGCTCGACCGTGGCTTTGGGTTCATCGAGCAAGCGCACGCAGGCTGTCGCGACTTCACGCAGGTTGTGCGGCGGTACGTCGGTGGCCATGCCCACGGCGATGCCGGTGGTGCCGTTGAGCAGGATGTTCGGCAAACGCGCCGGCAACACCAGCGGCTCGTCGAGTGTACCGTCGAAGTTCGGCCCCCAGTCCGCCGTGCCCTGGCCCAGTTCGCTGAGCAGCACTTCGGAATAACGCGACAGCCGCGCCTCGGTGTAACGCATGGCGGCGAAGGACTTGGGATCATCCGGCGCACCCCAGTTACCCTGGCCGTCGACCAGCGTGTAGCGATAGCTGAACGGCTGGGCCATCAGGACCATGGCTTCGTAGCAGGCCGAATCGCCGTGCGGGTGGAATTTACCGAGCACGTCACCGACGGTACGCGCCGATTTCTTGTGTTTGGAATCGGCGTCCAGCCCCAACTCGCTCATCGCATAGATGATGCGCCGCTGTACCGGTTTCAGGCCATCGCCGATATGCGGCAAGGCACGGTCCATGATCACGTACATGGAGTAGTTGAGGTAGGCATTTTCGGTGAAGTCAGCCAGTGACCGGCGTTCTACACCGTCCAGGCTGAGATCAAGGGAGTCGCTCATGCGGGCCTCATCGGTTCGTTGTCTGGCGCAGCAGCATGGTGCCACCGCGCTGGGTAAATTCAAGTTTGTTCAGCGCGCTCATACCGAGCAGCACTTGCTTGCCATCCAGGCCTGGCACGACGATGGCGCGCACATCACGCAGCACAATGTCGCCCAGTTGCAGCCGGTCGACGCGGGTTCGATAACCCTCGGTACGACCGTTGGCGGTGCTCAGGGTCACCCCGAAGCCTTGTTCCAGTTTCAGCCGTTCGGCCATTTGCGCCGGGATTGCCACATCGGTTGCCCCGGTATCCAGCATGAAATCCACCGGCTGGCCATTGATCTGGCCGCTGGCGACGAAGTGCCCCTGGGTGTTGCTGGCCAGTTTCACTTCAATAAAACCTTCGCCCTGCTCCGAGCTGACGACCACATTGGGATTTTGCTGCCGATCCTCCCACTGGCCGAAAAACCGCGTCGCCAGGAATAGCGCCGCGCACCAGGCCAGCACCATGAACACCCGACCGGCACGCTTTCCCGGCGTTTGCTGGCTCACGGCTTGGCACTCCAGCCACCTTCAGGCGCGGCGAAGCGCCAAACGACCGGGCGAACCTCGCCATCGGCGCGGGCATCGTTGTTGTTGTCGGTGCCGACCCAGGCACCCTCGGCGTCGACCATCAACGCTTCAGTCAGACCAAACGGATTTTGATAGCGGCGGTGTTCCTGCAAGGCTTCATCGGCAAATGACCAGCAGCGCTCGACCTTGGCCGTCTCCGGGTCGCGGCGGCAGATCTGGTAAGCGTTGCGTTCAAGGGTAAACAGCTTGCCGTTGAACAGCGATACATCGGCAAAGTCCCGAGTCACGGCTTTGGCCCGTGGAAACTGTGCCGGCTGCATTTCTTTTCCCGCCTCGCTCAGCAGCACGCAGCCACCGTCGCAATCCCACACCGTCTGTTTGCGCTTGATCAGCAACAAGCCACGGCTTTGACGCTCGGCGGCGAGCCACAATTGATCGCCCGCCGGATTGATCGCCAGCCCCTCGAACAGCGCATTGAACTGCAACAGCATGCCACTGGCCCGAGCTTCGCGAACCAGCATCGGCGAGATCTTCAGCCAGGACGACGGCCCAACGGGCGGCACTTGCAGGATCGCGGCATGGGACTCGCTGACGATGTAGCGATTACCCGCGCTGTCGCAAGTGATGCCTTCAAAATCCAGGTCCCCGCCCCGTACAAACGCCGCGACCCAGGCCCGCGAACGCAACCCCCAGGGCAAACCGCTGTCCGGCACCGCCGGCACGCCGATGCCCACGGTTTCGGCCTGCCAGACCGTGTCGCGGGTATCGAGACGGTAGATCTGGTCATCGTCGCGATCGGAGACCGTCCACAAGTCTTTGCCGCACTGGGCCAGCCCCGACAGATTGCCGCCGCGCATGCCGTCGACGGGATGCTCGGACAACAGGCGCAACTGCGGTGCCGGTTCGGAAAGCGCCGAAACGGAGGTCAGAAGTAACGCACACGCCAGGGCAAAGCCAGCCCGCATCAGCCAAGAACCTCGGCGAGGTTGCCTTTGGATTCCAGCCAGGATTTGCGGTCACCGGCGCGTTTCTTCGCCAGCAGCATATCCATCATTTCCGAGGTCGCTTCGAAATCGTCCAGCGTCAACTGCACCAGACGCCGCGTGTTCGGGTCCATGGTGGTTTCGCGCAGTTGCGGCGGGTTCATTTCACCCAGGCCTTTGAATCGGGTGACCTGCGGCTTGCCGCGTTTCTTCTCGGCCACCAGGCGATCGAGAATGCCATCGCGCTCGGCTTCGTCGAGGGCGTAGTAAATCTCTTTGCCCAGGTCGATGCGGTACAGCGGCGGCATCGCGACGTAAACGTGACCGGCATCCACCAGCGGGCGGAAATGCTGGACGAACAAGGCGCAAAGCAAGGTGGCGATGTGC
This sequence comes from Pseudomonas sp. FSL W5-0299, assembly GCF_005930655.1. Lineage (NCBI taxonomy): Bacteria > Pseudomonadati > Pseudomonadota > Gammaproteobacteria > Pseudomonadales > Pseudomonadaceae > Pseudomonas > Pseudomonas sp. FSL W5-0299. The sequence goes on along the minus strand of NZ_RXHX01000046.1, from coordinate 2,368 downwards.
AGGCCGTCGGAGTCGGCGTCGGCGAGAATGCAGATCTTGCCGTAACGCAGCTGGCTCATGTCCGCTGCGCCCGGATCGACACCGATGGCCACGGCGATGTTGTGCACTTCCTGACTGGCCAGCACTTCGCTGCCGTCGACTTCCCAGGTGTTCAGAATCTTGCCGCGCAACGGCAGGATCGCCTGGAATTCCTTGTCCCGCGCTTGTTTGGCCGAACCGCCGGCGGAATCACCTTCCACCAGGAACAGCTCGGAACGCATCGGGTCTTGCCCGGCGCAGTCGGCGAGTTTGCCCGGCAATGCCGGCCCGGCGGTGATGCGCTTGCGCTCGACCTTCTTGCTGGCCTTGAGACGACGGCCGGCGTTGTTGATCGCCAGTTCCGCCAGCAGCATGCCGGTTTCCGGATGAGCGTTGAGCCACAGGCTGAACGCATCCTTGACCACACCGGAAACGAACGCCGCCGCTTCACGGGACGACAGACGTTCCTTGGTTTGGCCGGAGAACTGCGGTTCCTGCATTTTCATCGACAGCACGAAAGCGATGCGTTCCCAGACGTCTTCCGGCGCCAGCTTCACACCGCGCGGCAACAGGCTGCGGAATTCGCAGAACTCGCGCATCGCATCGAGCAAGCCCTGACGCAGACCGTTGACGTGAGTGCCGCCCTGCGCCGTCGGGATCAGGTTGACGTAGCTTTCCTGCACGCTGTCGCCACCTTCCGGTAACCACAGCAGCGCCCAATCGACCGCTTCCTTGTTGCCAGCCAGGCTGCCGCAGAACGGCTCGTCCGGCAGGCGTTCGAATTCGCTGACGGCGTCAACCAGGTAGGAGCGCAGGCCGTCTTCGTAATGCCATTCGACTTTCTCGCCGGTGGCCTTGTCTTCAAAACTGACCAGTAGCCCCGGGCACAGAACGGCCTTGGCCTTGAGCACGTGCTTGAGGCGGCTGATGGAGAATTTCGGTGAATCGAAGTACTTCGGGTCCGGGGCGAAGAACACGCTGGTGCCAGTGTTGCGCTTGCCGACGGTGCCGATCACTTCCAGCTCGGTTTTCTTGTAACCGTCGGCGAAAGTCATCTGGTATTCGTTGCCGTCGCGCTTCACGCGCACCCGGACTTCGGTCGACAAAGCGTTGACCACCGAAATACCCACCCCGTGCAGACCGCCGGAGAACTGGTAGTTCTTGTTGGAAAACTTGCCACCCGCATGAAGCTTGGTGAGGATCAGCTCGACGCCCGACACACCTTCTTCCGGGTGAATGTCCACCGGCATGCCACGGCCGTCATCGCTGACTTCCAGGGAGTGATCGGCGTGCAGGATGACCTGCACCGACGTTGCGTGCCCGGCCAAGGCTTCGTCGACGCTGTTGTCGATGACTTCCTGGGCGAGGTGGTTTGGCCGACTGGTGTCGGTGTACATGCCGGGGCGTTTGCGCACCGGGTCGAGGCCCGAGAGGACTTCGATGGCGTCTGCGTTATAAGAGCTAGCGCTGGGAGTGGCCATGGGGTCTCGTCGTCCGCCTGTCAAAAAAGTGTTCTGTGAAAAAGAGACGACGACTCACAGTGCTGTGAAATCGATCGCCTGATACAAATCTGCGCCGATACCGGCAAAACTCAGCATTGCCGGCAGTTGCGCGGCAAAACCCTGGAAACTATGGTCGCCGCCGGCCTGGATGCGCAAGGCACAGGCGCGGTAATACTGCTGGGCGAGGCGATAGTCCAGCGTTTCGTCGCCGGTCTGCAACCACACCTGATACCGCTGCGGATCCTGGGGCGCCGGCACTTCCAGCTCGGCCAGGGCCGTCACGTGGTCGTGGGTCAATTCCCAGGCCTCATCGGTATACAGGTTTTTCTGCGTCCCCAGATACCCGTCAAACATCCGGTGCGGACTGACGGCAGGGTTGATCAACAGGGCCTTGAGGCCATGGCGCTCGGCCAAGTGAGTCGCATAGTAGCCGCCGAGTGAGCTGCCTACCAGCAGTGGCCGCCCAAGGTCTTCAATCGCCTTGTTCAGCTGACCGATGGCTTCGCGCGGGTGGTGATGCAAGGCAGGAACGCGCAACTGATCGCTCAAACCCAGGCGGTCCATCACTTGCACCAACTGCGTGGCCTTTTTTGACGAAGGCGCGCTGTTGAAGCCGTGGATATAAAGGATCGAACCGGACATTTGAGCTCCCTGTGCGTCGGTAAAGAACGCGGAGTTTACAGGGAGTCGGGGGGATCGGGATATGCATGGCGGGCATGAGGGGCTGGGTAGACGCCATTGCGGGCAGTCTTGCTCCTACTGGGGAATGTCGGTACCTGCAAGAGATTGGTCGGCTGTCAGGCCGTCTTCGCGGGCAAGCCTCGCTCCTACAGTGGAATGGGTGTACC
>NZ_RXHX01000045.1:0-46529 GCF_005930655.1 Pseudomonas sp. FSL W5-0299 | reverse complement strand
TGTCGAAAACTGCATAACTCTTTGTTTACCAAGGAGTTTTCCGTTTCGACTGCGCCGGAAGTGGGGCGAATTATAGACTTCCAGAATCTGCCGTCAACACCTATCTTCACATTTCTGTCATATAGGTCAAAAAAGCCCGAAAACACGAAGGCCGAGCCCCAAGGGGCTCGGCCTTCTGCCCTTCTACTTACAAGCTAGGGAATGCGAATTGCGACGCTTCATGGCTCGCACGCTGCGGCCAGCGCTGGGTAATGGCCTTGCGACGGGTATAGAAGCGCACGCCATCCGGGCCATACGCATGCAGATCGCCAAACAGCGAACGCTTCCAGCCACCGAAGCTGTGATAAGCCACCGGCACCGGCAACGGCACGTTGACGCCGACCATGCCGACTTCGATCTCATCACAGAACAACCGCGCCGCTTCCCCATCACGGGTGAAGATGCAGGTGCCGTTGCCATATTCGTGATCGTTGATCAGTTGCATCGCCTCTTCCAGGCTGTTGACCCGAACCACACACAACACTGGCCCGAAGATCTCTTCTTTATAGATGCGCATCTCTGGCGTGACGTTGTCGAACAGGCAGCCACCCAGGAAGAAACCTTCCTCATGACCGGCCACGCTCAATCCACGACCATCAACCACCAGGGACGCGCCCGAAGAAACGCCGTCTTCTATATAGCCACTGACTTTATCGCGAGCCTGACCGGAAACCAGTGGCCCCATGTCCAGCCCACAAGAAGTACCCGCACCGATTTTCAGCGCCTTGATTTGCGGTACCAACTTGGCCACCAACGCATCCGCCACCTGGTCGCCCACACACACGGCCACCGAGATCGCCATGCAACGCTCGCCGCAAGAACCGTAAGCCGCGCCCATCAGTGCGCTCACCGCGTTGTCCAGATCCGCATCCGGCATCAGCACCGCATGGTTCTTCGCGCCGCCCAGTGCCTGGACGCGTTTGCCGCGCTTGGTGCCTTCGGCGTAGATGTATTCGGCAATCGGCGTCGAGCCAACGAAGCTCAGCGCTTTGACTTCCGGCGCTTCGATCAGCGCGTCCACCGCCGCCTTGTCGCCATGCACCACACTCAGCACACCTTTAGGCAGGCCGGCTTCGATCAATAGTTGAGCGATCAACAGCGTCGAGCTTGGATCACGCTCGGACGGTTTGAGGATGAAGCAGTTACCGCAGACGATCGCCAGTGGATACATCCACAGCGGAACCATGGCCGGGAAGTTGAACGGAGTAATACCCGCCACCACGCCCAACGGCTGGAAGTCCGACCAGGCATCGATGTTCGGACCGACGTTACGGCTGTACTCGCCCTTGAGGATTTCCGGCGCTGCGCAGGCGAACTCAACGTTCTCGATTCCGCGCTTCAGTTCACCGGCAGCATCTTCCAGGGTCTTGCCATGCTCTTCACTGATCAACTGGGCGATACGCGCTTCGTTCTGCTCCAGCAGTTGCTTGAAGCGGAACATCACCTGAGCACGTTTGGCCGGCGGCGTGTTACGCCAGGCCGGGAACGCAGCCTTGGCCGAGTCGATGGCTTTCTGAATGGTTTCGCGGCTGGCCAAAGGCAGCTTGTGGATGGCCTGGCCGGTGGACGGGTTGAACACGTCGGCCGTGCGACCGTCTTCGGTCACCAGTTCGCCATTGATCAAATGCGGGATAAGGCTCATGCGGGGCTCCTGAAAATTTGTCCACGAGACGCCCTTCAAGGGGCGCCTCTATATAGAAGGGAAAATCAGTCGATTTTGTTCAGCACTTCGCCGACCGCGTCGAACAGACGATCAAGGTCTTGCGGCTTGCTGTTGAAGGTTGGGCCGAACTGCAGGGTGTCGCCGCCGAAGCGCACGTAGAACCCGGCTTTCCACAGAGCCATGCCCGCTTCGAACGGACGCACAATGGCGTCGCCATCACGCGGTGCGATCTGGATCGCGCCCGCCAGACCGTAGTTACGAATATCGATAATGTTTTTCGAGCCCTTCAGGCCGTGCAGCGCATTTTCGAAATGTGGCGCGACTTCAGCCACGTTCTGCACCAGGTTTTCCTTTTGCAGCAGGTCGAGTGCAGCCAGGCCAGCGGCGCAAGCCACCGGGTGCGCGGAGTAGGTGTAACCGTGCGGGAATTCCACCGCGTACTCTGGCGTCGCCTGGTTCATGAAGGTCTGGTAGATCTCGGAGCTGGCAATCACCGCACCCATCGGAATCGCGCCGTTGGTGACTTGCTTGGCGATGCACATCAGGTCCGGGGTCACACCGAAGCTGTCGGCGCCGAACATCGAACCGGTACGGCCGAAACCGGTGATCACTTCGTCGAACACCAGCAGGATGTTGTGTTGATCGCAGATCTCGCGCAGACGCTTCAGATAACCCTGCGGCGGAACCAGCACGCCAGCGGAACCGGCCATTGGCTCGACGAATACGGCGGCGATGTTCGAAGCGTCATGCAGCTCGATCAGCTTGAGCAGTTCATCGGCCAAGGCGATACCGCCCTCCGTCGGCATACCACGGGAATAGGCATTGCTCGCCAGCAAGGTGTGCGGCAGGTGATCGACGTCCATCATCGCCTGACCGAACATTTTGCGGTTGCCGTTCACGCCACCGAGGCTGGTGCCGGCGATGTTCACACCGTGATAGCCACGGGCACGACCGATCATTTTGGTCTTGGTGGCCTGGCCTTTCAGACGCCAGTAAGCACGCACCATCTTCACCGCCGTGTCAGCGCACTCGGAGCCCGAGTCAGTGAAGAACACGTGATTCAGATTGCCCGGCGTCAGATCGGTGATTTTCTCGGCCAGTTGAAACGACAACGGATGGCCGTACTGGAAGCCTGGCGAGTAATCGAGGGTGCCCAACTGTTTGGCAACCGCTTCCTGGATTTCCTTGCGAGTGTGCCCGGCGCCGCAGGTCCACAGACCCGACAGCGAATCGTAGACCTTGCGCCCTTTATCGTCCGTCAACCAACTGCCCTCAGCAGCAACGATCAGTCGTGGATCGCGCTGGAAATTACGGTTGGCGGTGTAGGGCATCCAGTGGGCATCGAGCTTGAGCTGGCTGGCCAAAGGAGATCGGGCGTTTTCGGGCAAGTTCATGGGCAAAACCTCGCAGGGCAATAAGCGGCATAGAGATCAAAAGCGTTCTTGCAGCTAAATTGCCACGAGGATAAAGTCGGTGAAATCCAACTCTTCTAACGTTCAGTCAGCCATCCACTAAACTTTGAGTAATTAAAGCATGAGCAGCCGTCGCCCCGATCCGCTGGCGCAAGTCAGTGACTTTGATATCCGCCTGCTTCGGATCTTTCGCAGTGTGGTGGAGTGCGGAGGCTTTTCTGCGGCAGAGTCGGTATTGGGGATCGGCCGCTCGGCCATCAGCCAGCAGATGAGCGATCTGGAACAGCGCCTCGGTCTGCGTTTATGCCAACGCGGTCGCGCCGGATTTTCCCTGACCGAGGAAGGTCGCGAGGTCTATCAATCGGCCTTGCAGCTATTAAGTGCGCTGGAAAGTTTTCGCACTGAGGTCAACGGCCTGCACCAACACTTGCGCGGCGAATTGACCATAGGCCTGACCGACAACCTGGTCACCCTGCCCCACATGCGCATCACCCATGCGCTGGCACAGCTGAAGGAACGCGGGCCGGACGTGCAGATTCAGATCCGCATGATCGCGCCAAATGAAGTTGAACAAGGGGTGCTCGACGGTCGATTGCATGTCGGCGTGGTGCCGCAGGCCAGCGCGCTGTCGGGGCTGGAATATCAGCCGCTTTATAGCGAACGCTCGCTGCTGTATTGCGCAGTCGGTCATCCGTTGTTTTATGTCGACGATAAACAACTGGATGACGAGCGCCTCAATAGCCAGGACGCCATCGCGCCGACTTTCCGTTTGCCCGCGGAAATCCAGGCCCATTACCAGGCGCTCAATTGCACCGCCAGTGCCTCGGACCGTGAGGGCATGGCCTTCCTGATCCTGACCGGACGCTTCATCGGCTACCTGCCGGACCATTACGCCAGCCTCTGGGTGCAGCAAGGTCGATTGCGGGCGCTGAAACCCAACGTGCGCTTTTATGACCTGAGCCTCGCATCGGTCACGCGCAAGGGCCGGCGCCCACATTTGGTGCTGGAAAGCTTCCTCGAAAGCCTGGCCGCGACACGTTGAAAGTGGCGAAAGCCTGCAGGAGCGAAGCTTGCTCGCGAAGGCTGTGTGTCAGCTGCATTAATGTCGACTGACACATCGCTTTTGCGAGCAAGCACTGCGCCTACAGGAATTGTGGTGTTCAGGTTTTATTGCGTCAGGACTTGTCTGGAGCTTGTGGGTGCGCTATCAACGCAGTGGCTACACCCATCCACTTGTCCGGAAGTGCCTATGACCTTTGAAGTCCCCGCTCACGGCGGCAAACCCGCCAGCCGCATTCGTCAGAAGAACGAAGAGACCATCATCAAAGCCGCCGAAGACGAATTTGCCCGTCACGGTTTCAAAGGCACCAGCATGAACACCATCGCCTTGAATGCCGGGTTGCCCAAGGCGAACCTGCATTATTACTTCACCAACAAACTCGGTTTGTACGTGGCGGTGTTGAGCAACATCCTTGAGTTATGGGATAGCACCTTTAATACCTTGACTGCCGAGGATGATCCGGCCGAAGCGCTGACGCGTTATATCCGCGCCAAAATGGAATTCTCCCGTCGCCAGCCGCAAGCCTCGCGGATCTTCGCCATGGAAGTGATCAGTGGCGGCGAATGCCTGACCGAGTATTTCAATCAGGACTATCGCGCCTGGTTCCAGGGCCGGGCGGCGGTGTTCCAGGCGTGGATCGACGCCGGCAAGATGGACCCGGTCGACCCGGTAAACCTGATCTTCCTGCTGTGGGGCAGTACCCAGCATTACGCCGACTTCGCCACCCAGATCTGCCGTGTCAGCGGCCGCACCAAGCTGACCAAGCAAGACATGGAAGACGCCGGCAACAACCTGATCCGCATCATCCTCAAGGGCTGCGGCCTCACGCCAGCTATCTAAGACACTTATGCCTTTTACCCTCAGCGGTTTTTGCGAATACCGCGAAGAGATTCGCAAAAGCCGTTTCATCACGTTCGCCACGTCGATCGCAAGCCCTGCCGACGCCCAGGCGTTCATCGATCAGCACAGCGACTTGAATGCCTCGCACAACTGCTGGGCCTGGAAGCTCGGCGACCAATACCGCAGCAATGATGATGGCGAACCGGGCGGCACCGCAGGACGACCGATTCTGGCGGCCATCGAAGCGCAGGATTGCGATCAGGTCGCAGTGCTGGTGATTCGCTGGTATGGCGGCATTCAATTGGGCACCGGCGGCCTCGCCCGGGCCTATGGCGGTGGCGCCAACAAGTGCCTGCAAGGCGCGGCGAAAGTCGAGCTGATCAGTCGGATGCCGGTGAGCTGTACCTGTGCCTTTGGTGAGTTGGCGCTGGTGAAACTGCGCGTCGCTGAATCGGGAGGTTTGGTGGTGGAAGAAACCTTCACCGCCAACGGCGTGGACCTGCAATTGGCGATCGGCAAAGAGCACATCACGACCCTGCAAACTCAGCTCGCCGACCTGAGTCGCGGGCGCATTGTGTTGCAGCACTGATCGCACCAACACCGTTCACCGCCCTTTTATCGAGCCTGTTCAGATGCCCACATCTGCTGTGCACCCGGCTGTGGATAACCTGAGCACATCCTGCTGTAACCCTTCTGTCATGCGGCTTTGCGGGCTTTGCTCATTTTTCGTCCAACTTTCCATACAAACCACTAATTTCACGAAAAAACAAACAGTTAGCGTCGGTTATCACCTTTAGAAGATAGCCGCACAGTGCTTATGCCCGTGCTTTCGGCTTGCGCACAAATACTGTGGAACAACCTGTGGATAACCCGTTCATGACTGGCTCTGCCCTATATCCGGCATAGGTTGCGGTGTGTTGCTCGTTTTTTGATCAATACCCGACGGGCAAAAGCAGAGCCTGATCAAGCACTTTGCCCCTAAGTAGTGCTTGATCGACGATCAAAAGATGGCGAGGCCGCGCCCTCAATGCCTTTGCCAGCAAGGATTTTCGGTTTTCCTGACTCAATGGCCAGGAAATTGCTTTATCCACAGGCATAACTCCTATCGACCCGAGCCTGTCATGCCCAACCCCGTGCCGATCCCCGATCAAACGCCTCGACTGCAACTGCGCAAAATCAGCAAACGTTACCCCGGCTGCCTGGCCAACGACGCCATCGACCTGAGCATTGCTCCCGGTGAAATCCACGCCCTGCTCGGCGAAAACGGTGCGGGCAAAAGTACGTTGATGAAGATCATCTATGGCGTCACACACGCCGATTCCGGGGAAATGATCTGGCAGGGCGGGCGCGTGAACATGCGCAATCCGGCGCAGGCTCGCGCACTGGGGATCGGCATGGTGTTCCAGCACTTCTCGCTGTTCGAAACCCTCAGCGTGGCGCAGAACATTGCCCTGGCAATGGGTGCGGCGTCCGGCACGCCGAAGCAGCTTGAGCCAAAAATTCGTGAAGTCTCCCGACGCTACGGCATGGCGCTGGAACCGGAGCGCCTTGTCCATAGCCTGTCGATCGGCGAGCGGCAACGGGTGGAAATCGTTCGTTGCTTGATGCAGGACATCCGCCTGCTGATTCTCGATGAGCCGACTTCCGTGCTTACGCCGCAGGAGGCTGACGACCTCTTCATCACCCTGCGCCGGCTCGCGGCCGAGGGTTGCAGCATTCTGTTCATCAGCCACAAGCTCGGTGAAGTGCGCGCGTTATGTCACAGCGCTACGGTGCTGCGCGGCGGTCGGGTGGCCGGGCATTGCGTGCCGTCCGAGTGTTCGGATCAGCAATTGGCGAGGTTGATGGTGGGGGAAGCCGCCGAGCTGATTACCGATTATCCGAAGGTGATCGGCGGTGACTCGTTTTTGAATGTGAGCGGATTGTCGTGGCACAACCCGGACCCGTTCGGCTGCTCCCTGACGGACATTGGCCTCGAAGTGCGCAGCGGCGAGATCGTCGGAATCGCCGGTGTTGCAGGCAATGGTCAGGATGAATTGCTGGCCCTGCTCAGCGGTGAAGAACGGTTGAGCCGAAACGATAACGGGACGATCCGTTTCGGCGGGCAGCCGGTCGCCGATTTGCGGCCCGATGCGCGACGCCACCTCGGCCTCGCGTTCGTTCCCGCCGAGCGTTTGGGCCACGGTGCGGTGCCCGAACTGAGCCTCGCCAACAACGCCCTGCTCACCGCGTTTCAACAAGGTTTGGTCAGCAACGGCCTCATTCAGCGCGCCAAGGTCGAAGCCTTGGCGGCAGAAATCATCCGCCGCTTTGGCGTGAAAACACCCGATACCCAAGCGCCGGCCCGCAGTCTGTCCGGTGGCAATTTGCAGAAATTCATCCTCGGCCGCGAGATCCTTCAGCAACCGAAATTGCTGGTGGCCGCGCACCCGACCTGGGGCGTGGACGTCGGCGCCGCCGCCACCATTCACCGAGCGTTGATTGCCTTGCGCGATGCCGGTGCGGCGATCCTGGTGATCAGCGAAGACCTCGACGAATTGTTCCAGATCAGCGACCGGCTCGGTGCCTTGTGCAGCGGACGCCTGTCGCCGCTCAGGGCCACGGTCGACACGCGCCTGATCGATGTCGGCGGCTGGATGGCCGGCCAGTTCGACGCCCCTCAAACACTCGCATCCGCAACGGTTTAACGGAGTTTCACATGCTGCTTTCTCTCGAACCCCGTGGCCAGCAATCGCGCCTGATGCTGTGGTGCTCGCCGTTGCTGGCCGCGGCCCTGACTTTGGGCTGCGGCTCGCTGTTGTTTATTGCGTTGGGTCATGACCCGCTGCTCACGCTGCACACCCTGCTGATTGCGCCGGTCAGCGACTTGTATGGTGTCTCCGAACTGTTGGTCAAAGCCTTGCCTATTTTGCTCTGCGCGCTGGGGCTGGCCGTGGCGTATCAGGCGCGGATCTGGAACATCGGCGCCGAAGGCCAATTGCTGCTCGGCGCCCTGGCCGGCAGTGCGCTGGCGGTGAATATCATCGATATGCAAAGTCGCTGGGCGCTGGTGCTGATCCTGCTGGTCGGCACGTTGGCCGGTGCCGCGTGGGGCGGGCTGACGGCGTGGTTGCGCACGCGTTTCAATGCCAACGAAATCCTCACCAGCATCATGCTCAATTACATCGCGCTGAACCTGCTGCTGTTCTGCGTGCATGGGCCGTTGAAGGACCCGGCCGGGTTCAACTTTCCGGAGTCGGCGATGTTCGGCGATGCCAGCCGTTTGCCGCTGTTGATGGAAGACGGTCGGGTTCACGCCGGGGTGTATTTCGCCCTGCTCGCGTTGGTGGCGGTCTGGGTTTTGCTGCAAAAAAGCTTTGTCGGTTTCCAGATAAAAGTGCTCGGGCTGGACAAGCGCGCGGCGGGTTTCGTCGGGTTTCGCGAGAAGCGGCTGATCTGGCTGGCGCTGTTGATCAGCGGCGGATTGGCAGGGCTGGCCGGAGTGAGCGAAGTCACCGGGCCGATCGGCCAACTGGTGCCGCAGGTCTCGCCGGGTTATGGCTATGCCGCTATCACGGTGGCGTTTCTAGGGCGGCTCAACCCCATCGGCATTCTGTTTTCCAGCCTGCTGATGGCGTTGCTGTACATCGGCGGCGAGAGCGCGCAGATGAGCATGAACCTGCCGCAAGCCATCACCCAGTTGTTCCAGGGAATGATGCTGTTTTTCCTGTTGGCCAGTGACGTGCTGATTCTTTACCGACCGCGTTTGAACCTGCGCTGGACTCGCCGCACACAAGCCACCGCTGCACACGCCGGAGCGCTGTGATGGATATCGACCTGCTGAGCAATATTTTCTACGCCATGGTCCGTTGCGGCACGCCGTTGCTGTTGGTGGCCCTGGGCGAATTGATCTGTGAGAAAAGCGGCGTCCTGAATCTGGGTCAGGAAGGCATGATGCTGTTTGGCGCAGTGATCGGTTTTATCGTCGCCCTGAACAGCGGCAACCTGTGGCTTGGCGTGTTGCTGGCGATGCTCGCCGGGATGCTGTTGTCGTCGCTGTTTGCGCTGGTGGCGCTGGTGTTCAATGCCAATCAGGTGGCCACCGGATTGGCGCTGACGATTTTCGGCGTGGGCCTGTCGACGTTTGTCGGCGCGGCGTGGGTCGGTAAACCACTGGCCGGTTTTGAGCCGGTGGCGATTCCTTACCTGAGTGAAATACCTTTGATCGGGCGAATGCTGTTCGCGCAGGATTTGCTGGTGTATCTGTCGTTCGCGTTGTTTGCGCTGGTAGCGTGGGTGATTCTGAAAAGTCGCGTCGGGCTGATCATACAAGCGGTCGGGGAAAGCCCGGAGGCGGCCAGTGCCATGGGCTTGCCGGTGTTGGGTGTGCGTGCACTGGCGGTGCTGTTTGGCGGCGCGATGGCCGGTTTGGCGGGGGCTTATTTGTCCCTGGCCTATACGCCGATGTGGGCGGAAAACATGAGTGCCGGCCGTGGCTGGATTGCCTTGGCGCTGGTGGTGTTTGCCAGTTGGCGAGTGTGGCGATTGCTGCTGGGGGCGTACCTGTTCGGGCTCGCGAGCATCCTGCACCTGGTGGCGCAGGGGTTGGGGCTGGCGATTCCGTCGAGCCTGTTGGCGATGTTGCCGTATGTCGCGACGATTGTGGTGTTGGTGCTGTTGTCGCGGGACGCGGTGCGCACACGGTTGTATGCGCCGGTGTCGTTGGGGCAGCCGTGGCAGGCGGGGCATTAAGGTTGACCCGGCCGGCCTCTTCGCGGGCAAGTCTCGCGCCTACAGGTTTTGCGCAATCGGTGAAATCGGCACTGGACCTGTAGGAGCGAGCGGCGCGGCGATCCGACTTGCCCGCGAAGGCTGTCGAACCGGCAACACTTGAGCCACGCCCCACGCCAATTCAAAGACCAGAAAAATCACCAACAGCGAACTGGCGCCATGGACCAAGGCATAAAGCTGCCAAGCCGAAAACAGAAACCGCCCCACCGCGTCATACCGCCCAAACACCTGCTGCGGATCACGAATCCGCAGCACCGCCCAGACACACACAATCGACCCCAGCAGATTCGCCATCAACATGTGCATCGGCTCGAACGGCGGCATATCGCCCGGCAAATCGAACGCCTGACTCACACTCAACAACACCCCGTGCAACGCGGCAAAACTCCACGGCGTGATAAACGCTGCCGTCACGATCAAGTCATACCAGGCGCTGCCCCGCACCACCCGGCGATATTGCGTTGAAGTCCACATCGGCCTTGCTCCATAAATTCAGGGAGCAACAAGGCTAAAGCCTGGAGTATGCTCCAAGGTCAAGCCCCTCTTGAGACGTCATGATGCGCATCGGTGAATTAGCCCAGGCCAGCGCCGTCAGCCGCGACACGCTGCGCTTCTACGAGCAGCGCGGACTGATCGCCGCACAACGCAGTGCCAACGGCTATCGCGACTACCCGCCAGACATGGTGCAACTGGTGTTGTACATCAAGACAGCTCAACGGTTGGGCTTTACCCTCGGCGAGATCGGCAACAGCGTTGCCACGATATGGCAATCGCCGGATCCTGACAGCGCCGTCACGCAGTTGCTGCAAGACAAACTCAAGCTGATTGAAACCCGTATGGACGAACTCGGTGCATTGCGCCACGAGTTGCAACAACGGCTCGGTCAGCGTTGTCCACTGAGCCCATGATCCTCATTTATCAAGGAAGCCACTCATGTCCAAGGCAAAAACCGCACTCATCATCGGTGCCTCCCGGGGCCTGGGCCTCGGCCTGGTGAAAACCCTGCTGGCCGACGGCTGGCAAGTCACCGCCACCGTGCGCAACCCGCAGAACGCCGAGGCGCTGCAGGCGTTGGGCAAGGTGCGGATCGAGAAGCTCGACATGGACGATCAGCAGGCGGTCATCGCCCTGAGCCAACAGCTCAAGGGTGAAGTGTTCGATTTGCTATTCGTGAATGCCGGGGTCAAGGGGCCGGACGTTCAGACGCCGGGCGGCGCGACGTTGGCCGAGGTCGGTCAATTGTTTTTCACCAACGCCGTGGCGCCGATCAACCTGGCACAACGTTTTGCCGGGCAGATTCGCCCGGAGACCGGCGTGCTGGCGTTCATGAGCTCGGTGCTGGGCAGCGTGACCATGCCGGACGCGCCGGAGCTGGCGTTGTACAAGGCCAGTAAAGCGGCGCTGAATTCCATGACCAACAGCTTCGTTACGCAACTGGGCGAGCAGAAACTCACCGTGCTGTCGTTGCATCCGGGTTGGGTGAAGACCGACATGGGCGGTGAAGGCGCCGATATCGACGTGGAAACCAGTACGCGCGGGTTGGTCGATCAGGTGAATGCGTACACCGGCAAGGGTGGACATCACTTCGTGAACTACAGAGGCGAAACCATTCCCTGGTAAACACCACCCTCGCGCCTACAGGATTTCATTCCACATAAGGTTTGCGTCGTCTGGTCGGGCAGGACTTGCCGGCCAGGCGGTTTTGTTTGAAACTCCGCACCTCGTCCCCGCGGCGACCCTGGATCAGCAGACAGGGTAATCACTGAGCTGGCTAACCTGAACCCCACTTTCAGAGGAGCCGGCTAACATGCCTGCGACCCGTACCTGGCTAAAAAATCCCCTCGCCATTTTCACTGCCAATGACCTCGATGCCCGTGGCGGCCTGGTGGTGCAAGACGGCGTGATCGTCGAAGTGCTCGCCGCTGGCCAGCAACCGTCCGCGCCCTGCGGACACGTCTTCGATGCCCGCGAGCATGTGATCCTGCCGGGACTGATCAACACCCATCACCACTTCTATCAAACCCTGACCCGCGCCTGGGCGCCGGTGGTCAATCAGCCGTTGTTCCCGTGGCTGAAAACCCTCTACCCGGTCTGGGCCCGCCTCACCCCTGAAAAACTCGCCCTCGCCACGAAAGTCGCGCTGGCTGAGTTGCTGCTGTCCGGCTGCACCACCGCCGCCGATCACCACTACCTGTTCCCGGAAGGCCTGGAAAACGCGATCGACGTGCAAGTCGAAAGCGTTCGCGAACTGGGCATGCGCGCCATGCTGACGCGCGGGTCCATGAGCCTGGGTGAAAAGGACGGCGGCCTGCCACCGCAGCAGACCGTGCAGGAAGGCGAAGTGATCCTCGCGGACAGCCAGCGCTTGATCGCCGAGTACCACGAGCGTGGTGATGGTGCGCAAATCCAGATCGCCCTGGCGCCGTGTTCGCCGTTTTCGGTGACACCGGAAATCATGTCCGCCAGCGCCGAACTGGCAAACAAACTCGACGTGCGTCTGCACACGCACCTGGCCGAAACCCTCGACGAAGAAGACTTCTGCCTGCAACGCTTCGGCCTGCGAACCGTGGATTATCTGGACAGCGTCGGCTGGCTCGGGCCACGCACCTGGCTCGCGCACGGCATCCACTTCAACCCGGACGAAATCGCCCGCCTCGGCGCCGCCGGCACCGGGATTTGCCATTGCCCGAGTTCGAACATGCGCCTGGCCTCCGGCATTTGCCCGACCCTGGACCTGACCGCTGCCGGTGCGTTGCTCGGCCTGGGCGTGGATGGATCGGCGTCCAACGATGCGTCGAACATGATGCTCGAAACCCGTCAGGCGCTTTACATTCAGCGGCTACGTTATGGCGCGCAGAAGATCACCCCGGAACTGGTTCTGGGGTGGGCAACCAAGGGTTCGGCGAGTTTGTTGGGGCGTTCCGATATCGGCGAACTGGCGGTGGGCAAGCAGGCGGATCTGGCGTTGTTCAAGCTCGATGAACTGCGCTTCTCCGGCAGTCATGATCCGGTGTCGGCGTTGCTGCTGTGCGGTGCCGATCGCGCGGATCGGGTGATGATTGGTGGCAAATGGCGGGTGATTGACGGGCAGGTTGAAGGGCTGGATCTCAAAGGCCTGATCGCCGATCACAGCCAGGCGGCCCGGCAGCTAATCGCCGGCGTCTGATACAACACAAATCAAACTGTAGGAGTGAGCCTGCTCGCGATAGCGGTGTGTCAGACACCCTCAATGTCGACTGACACACCGCTATCGCGAGCAGGCTCACTCCTACAGGGGATTTGTGGTGTGTTCAGAGGCCCAGCAGCGACAACATGATGAACGTCGCAAACAACACAAAATGGGTCATGCCTTCGATGGCATTGGTTTCGCCGTCGTTGAGGTTGATTGCGCTGACGATCAGGGTGAGGAAGATCATCACCGTCTGCACCGGGGTCATCGCCATCTGAAACGGCTGGCCAGTGTAGAGCGCCATCGCTTCCATCACCGGCACCGTCAGGATCACCGTCGACAATGACGCGCCCATGGCGATGTTGACCACCGATTGCATGCGGTTGGCCAAGGCCGCGCGCAATGCCGTCAGAATCTCCGGCGCCGCGGAAATGGCCGCCACCAGAATCGCCGTAATCACCGGCGGAGCACCCGTGCCTTCCAGGCCCAGGTCGAGGGTCTTGGACATCACTTCGGCCAAGGCGCCGATCACCACAACGCCGAACACCAACGTGCCGATACTCAGCGCCAGATTGACCGGTTCAGGTTCCTCCTCCGGGACTTTCCTGCGGCGTTTTTCCGGGTAGCTGTAGCTGAAGAAGTAACTGTGCGGCCCGACCTGCATACGCAGGAACAGGGTGTAGAGCACGACCATCGCGCCAATCGTGAACGCCGAATACAGCTTCCAGTTAGCTTCGGGAATGAACTCCGGCACCACCATGGAAACGCCCATTGCGGTGAGGATCATCACGCTGTAACTGCGGGCCGAGTCGTCGTTGTACGACTGCTCACCGTGCTTGATCCCACCCATCAACGCGGCCAGGCCGAGGATGCCGTTGATGTCGAGCATCACCGCCGAGTAAATCGTGTCGCGCACCAGGGTTGGCGAGGCTTCGTTACTCATCATGATCGCCAGGATCACCACTTCCACCAGCACCGCGGCCAGGGTCAGGATCATGGTGCCGTAAGGGTCGCCGACTTTTTCCGCGAGCAGTTCGGCGTGATGGGCGACACGCATGGAGGCGACGACGATGAAGGCAATCAGCACCAGGCCAGCGGTCAGCGCGATGGGCTGGCCGCTGTGCAGCATCCAGTGTTCCAGTGGATAAGCGACGAGCGCGGCAATCACGGCCAGCAACAGAAACTTTTCTTGCTTGAGGAGTGTGAGCATTGCGGGCCTTTTGTGCCGAGTGAAGCGATCAGGGTGATGAGCTACTGACTGCGGGGCGGCGCTAACGTTTCGTTACACCTTAGCGCACCAGTGGATGGCAGCAGGTTTGACACGTGCACTTTTATTGGCCTTGGGGGCTCTTCGCGGGCAAGCCTCGCTCCTACAGGTTGGCGTCGCTCTTGTAGGAGCGAGGCTTGCCCGCGAAGGCCATTACACGGTTTCGGCGTTTTTGTTGTCCTGTTGGTCAGCAATTTGCATTGCCTCTGCCCACCTCACAACAACATGGAGTTCGAATTCATGCACAAACGTCCGTTGAAGAAGCTGCTTTGCGCCGTTGCCGCGGCTATTGGTCTGAGCGCGAGCCTGACCGCCAGCGCCGCCGACCCGCTGAAAGTCGGCTTCGTCTATATCGGCCCGATTGGTGACCACGGCTGGACGTATCAGCATGAACAGGGGCGCAAGGCGCTGGCCGAGAAGTTCGGCAATCAGATCACCACCAACTATGTGGAGAACGTCGCCGAAGGTGCCGACGCCGAGCGAGTGATCCGCAACATGGCCAAGGACAACTACGACCTGATCTTCACCACGTCGTTCGGCTACATGAACCCGACCCTGAAAGTCGCCAAGCAGTTTCCCAAGGTGACCTTCGAACACGCCACCGGCTACAAGCAGGACAAGAACCTGGGCACCTACCTGGCGCGCACGTATGAAGGTCGCTACGTCGGCGGTTTCCTCGCGGCGAAGATGACCAAGACCAAGAAGATCGGCTACGTCGCGTCCTTCCCTATCCCTGAGGTGATCCGCGATATCAACGCTATTCAACTGGCCCTGAACAAATACAACCCAGGCACCGAGATCAAGGTGGTATGGGTCAACTCGTGGTTCGATCCGGGCAAGGAAGCCGACGCCGCCAACGCACTGATCGACCAGGGCGTCGACGTGGTGTTCCAGCACACCGACAGCCCGGCACCGATTCAGGCAGCCGAACGCCGCGGCGTGTATGCCGTGGGCTACGCTTCGGACATGGCGCACTTCGGGCCGAAAGCGGTGCTGACGTCGATCGTCAACGACTGGGGGCCGCATTACATTCAAGCGACCCAAAGCGTGCTCGACCACACCTGGAAATCGCAGGATTACTGGGGCGGTTTGAAAGAAGGCACAGTTGAACTGCCGATCAGCGACCTGGTGCCAGCGGCGGTGAAAACCGAGGCCGAGCAGATCATTGCGGACATCAAGAGCGGCGCCTTCCACCCGTTCACCGGGCCGATCAAGGATCAGGCCGGCACCGAAAAAATCCCGACGGGCGCGACGGCAAGCAATGCGGAACTGGCGTCGATGAACTACTACGTTGAAGGGATGAAGGCCGATATTCCGAAGTAGCTCCCCAACCCAACACAAAACCTTGTAGCAGTGAGCCTGCTCGCGATGGCGGAGTGTCAGACGCTATCAATGTCGACTGACACGCCGCGATCGCGAGCAGGCTCACTCCTACAATGAATTTTCAGCGTCCTTGAGAATTGCGCATGAACCAACTTCCGATCATCGACATCGCCCCGCTCTATAGCGAAGACCAACACGCTTGGAAGTCCGTTGCCGAAAAGATCGACCGCGCCTGCCGCGACTGGGGCTTTTTCTACATCAAGGGGCATCCGATCTCCGCGTCACGCATCCACGCTGTGCTCGACCATGCCCAACGCTTCTTCGCCTTGCCCACCGCCGAAAAGCTCAAGATCGACATCACCCAGACTCGCCACCATCGCGGCTACGGTGCCATCGCCACCGAGCAACTCGACCCGAGCAAACCCAGCGACCTGAAAGAAACCTTCGACATGGGCCTGCACCTGCCGGCCGACCACCCGCAAGTACTGGCGGAAAAACCGCTGCGCGGTCCCAACCGCCATCCCTCGATGCCCGGCTGGGAAGTGCTGATGGAACAGCATTACATCGACATGCAGGCCCTCGCCCAAACCCTGCTGCGTGCCATGACCCTGGCGCTGAACATCGAGCGCGACTTCTTCGACACGCGCTTCAATGAACCGGTCAGCGTGCTGCGGATGATCCATTATCCGCCGCGACATACCGCCAGCTCCGAGGAGCAGCAAGGCGCCGGCGCCCACACCGATTACGGCTGCATTACCCTGCTGTACCAGGACGCCGCCGGTGGCCTGCAAGTGCGCAACGTCAAAGGCGAATGGATCGATGCGCCGCCGATCGAAGGCACGTTCGTGGTCAACCTCGGCGACATGATGGCCCGCTGGAGCAATGACCGTTACCTGTCGACGCCGCACCGGGTGATCAGCCCGCTGGGCGTCGATCGTTACTCGATGCCATTCTTCGCCGAACCACACCCCGATACGCCCATTGAATGCCTGCCCGGTTGCCAGGACGAATCGCACCCGGCGAAGTACCCGGCCACTACCTGCGCTGAATTCCTTCTCTCGCGCTTCGCCGAGACCTACGCCTATCGACGGGAACAGGCCGTGGTGTGATGAACCGGCTGGTCAGGTTTTGCTAATTGTTTCTACGGGCATCTGTAGAATGCTCGCCATCTGCACCTGATGAGAAAAGACTATGTACGACTGGCTGAACGCCCTGCCCAAGGCAGAACTGCACCTGCACCTCGAGGGTTCGCTGGAGCCCGAGTTGCTGTTCGCCCTGGCCGAACGCAACAAGATCGCCCTGCCCTGGAGCGATGTAGAAACCCTGCGCAAGGCGTATGCCTTCAACAACCTGCAAGAGTTTCTCGACCTGTATTATCAGGGCGCCGACGTGTTGCGCACCTCGCAGGATTTCTACGACCTGACCTGGGCCTACCTGTTGCGTTGCAAGGCGCAGAACGTGATTCACACCGAACCGTTCTTCGACCCGCAAACCCACACCGACCGTGGCATCCCGTTTGAAGTGGTGCTCAACGGCATCGCGGCGGCGCTCAAGGATGGCGAGCAGCAACTGGGCATCACCAGCGGTTTGATCCTGAGCTTCCTGCGCCACCTGAGTGAAGACGAAGCGCAGAAAACCCTCGACCAGGCGCTGCCGTTTCGTGAAGCGTTTGTGGCCGTGGGCCTGGACAGCTCGGAGATGGGCCACCCGCCGAGCAAGTTCCAGCGTGTGTTTGATCGTGCCCGCCACGAAGGCTTCCTGACCGTCGCCCACGCCGGTGAAGAAGGCCCGCCTGAGTACATCTGGGAAGCCATCGACCTGCTGAAAATCCAGCGCATCGACCATGGCGTGCGCGCCATCGAAGACGAGCGTTTGATGCAGCGGATCATCGACGAGCAGATCCCGCTGACCGTGTGCCCGCTGTCCAACACCAAGCTCCGGGTGTTCGATCACATGTCCCAGCACAACATCCTCGACATGCTTGAGCGTGGCGTGAAAGTGACCGTGAACTCGGATGACCCGGCGTACTTTGGCGGGTATGTGACCGAGAACTTCCATGCGCTGTACACCGACCTGGGCATGACCCAGGATCAGGCCAAGCGTTTGGCGCAAAACAGCCTGGATGCGCGGTTGGTAAAACCATAAGCCTTAGCGCAGCCCCCCTGTGGGAGAGTCTTTGTTGCAGGCTCACTCCCACAGGCTCTGTGTTCAGCCAGCTAGCGATTCAGTCAATCAAACAGCTCTAAAGCGCCATTTCCAGCTCGGTTTCCTTGGCGAATCGATGGATCTCCCGCTGCCCCGCGGCCGTGATCTGCAAGGCGCGCGAATCATTGGGCAGGCTCAGCCAGCCGGACTGCATGAACAGCTGCAACAATGCAGCGCCCAGCGAACCGCCCATGTGCGGGCGTCTTTCGCTCCAGTCGGGACACGCACAGGCCACTCGACTGTTGCGATGAGCCAGGGCCTGGATGAACACCCCGCGCGAGGCCAGTTGTGTGGAACCCTTGTGGGTGATCATGACGCGCTGTTCGAACTGCTCGATCCAGCCGGCATCCAGCAACCGCTGGTAAAGATCGGCGGCCAGGGTGCCTCCCAAATGGTCGTCGCACAGTCGGGCCCGCAACAACGACGATGGCGCCGCCTGAGGTTTGGCAATGGGGCTGGTGCGTTTGAAGACGTCCGGGACGGGCTGCGGCGTGCTGGCCAGCGTCGCGCTGGCCAATGCTTCGATTGCCGCGCCCACTTCAGGCGCGGCCAGGCGGAAAAAGCGTTTGCGCCCACGGATTTCGACTTTCAACAGACCTCCGGCGGACAAACGCCCCAGGTGTGCACTGGCCGAAGACGGTGACAGGCCGGCCAATAGCGCCAGCTCTTCGGTCTGCCGCGCCGAGCCATCCATCAAGGCCCACATCATTGCGCTGCGCTTGGGGTCAGCCAGCAACGTGGCGATCTGGCTGATGCAAGGTGCATGTTCCATGTATTCACTCCCTGTTGAATCGTTTCGTCTGCTGCTCAGAGACATCTTGACCAGTAATGTGTCGTCGGCCAAGACGCGGAAACCGCCATAAGCCGGGCAAAGCCCCTTCTCCCCCATGCCATTGCTTCGCAGGTGCGCCGAAGGTCGGATGCTTGACCGTGAGGCCATCGCCATTGCGAGGTCGACGGTGCGTACATGAGGCGGGCGCTAGTATAAGCGGGTTAACCGCCGGTTCCTGCCCTTGGGAAAGCGCGGGTGGTGATAGTTCCTGACAGAAATTTCGCTATTTGCCTGCGACTAATGATCGATGCCCGATATTGTCGGAAATTGACTGCCTAAAAGAGCGCATCGGCTGGCAAGCATTTCCCGTAGAAGGTTCACCGGCTTACTCAATTGTGCGCGATGGGCGCACAGCAAATTCAGCGGTGCGCGCTCACAGAGCAACTCCGGCATCAGCACTTTCAACCGGCCGGCGAGCACATCGGCGGCGACATCGAGCCAGGACTTGTAAGCAATCCCGGCCCCCGCCACTGCCCACAGCCGCACGACATCGGCGTCGTCACTGAAGCGATCGCCGCTGACGGTCAGCCCGACTTCGCGCTTGCCGTCGTGGAAACTCCAGTGGTCATGGACCCGGCTACCGAGCATGAACAACAAACAATTGTGCTGCGCCAGTTGTTCCAGATGCCGCGGCTCGCCGTGCCTGGCCAGATAACTTGGCGCGGCGCAGAGCACTCGGCGGTTCTGCGCCGCGATGGGCAGTGCCACCAGGCTTGAGTCTTCCGGCTCGCCGTAACGCAGGGCAATGTCCACCGGTTGGCGGAACAGGTCGGCGATGCGGTCCCCCAGCAACAGGCGCACGGTCAGTTTAGGGTGCTCGCGCTGGAACTCGTCGAGCCACGGCAGCAACAGGTTGCGGCCAAAGTCCGACGGTGCCGACAACTGCAGAATCCCGCTGACCTGATCCTGACCGCTGGCCAGTAAGCGACGACCCTCGTCGAGATTGCTCAGGGCGGCCCGGGCATATTCCAGAAAGCCCTCACCTTCGGCGGTCAGACGCAAACTGCGGGTGGAGCGCGCCAACAAGCGCGCGCCGAGTTGCTGTTCGATGCGCTTCAACGCCGCACTGGCCACCGCCGCCGACATGTCCATCACCCGAGCCGCCGCCGACAGACTCCCCAGGTCCGCAGCCCGGACGAATAACTGCAAGTCATCGAAACGCAGCATTCTCAGCCCCGATTATCAAAAAAATATTGAAAGAGACTGCTCTTTTAGCGGGTTTTATCTTCCAGAGAAATAGCCAATCATCTGTCCCATCGAAATCAACCCGTTTGCGGAGCGACCATGTCCCAGCCTTTCACCGCCATTGCCACCCTCATTGCCAAACCCGGCCAGCAAGACGCCCTCGAACAACACCTGCGTGCGCTGGTGGAACCGACCCGCGCCGAGGCCGGTTGCGGCCAATACGATTTGCATCAGGACCTGGCCAATCCACTGGCGTTCTACATGATTGAACACTGGAGCAGCGACGAAGCCCTGCAAGCCCATGACGCCAGCGCCCATGTACAGAACTTCCGCGCCAAGGCCGGCGACTTTCTCGAGCACTTCGACCTCAAGCGCCTGCGCACCGTGGCTTGATCCCTTCATCTATTACTGTTCAGGAGCCGCACATGAAAGCCATCGCCTACTACACCTCGTTGCCGATCAGCGACGCCAATGCCCTGCAAGACATCGAACTGCCAGAACCGGTTGCCGGTCCGCGCGACCTGCTGGTGGAAGTCAAAGCCATCTCGGTGAACCCGGTCGACACCAAGGTCCGCCAGAACGTCCAGCCTGAAGGCGGCGCGGCGAAAGTGCTGGGTTGGGACGTGGCCGGTGTGGTCAAGGCTGTCGGCAGCGAAGTCACGCTGTTCAAGGCTGGCGACAAGGTGTTTTACGCGGGCTCTATCGCCCGTGCGGGGGGCAATAGCGAATTGCACGTGGTGGATGAACGTATCGTCGGCCATATGCCGAAAACCCTCGGTTTCGCCGAAGCCGCCGCACTGCCGCTGACCGCCATCACCGCCTGGGAATTGCTCTTCGAACGCCTGCAAGTGCGCGAAGGTAAAACCGATGAAGGCCAGAGCCTGCTGATCGTCGGCGCGGCGGGCGGCGTAGGGTCGATCCTCACGCAACTGGCCAGCCAACTCACCGGGCTGAAGGTCATCGGCACCGCTTCCCGTGCGCAAACCCAGAGCTGGGTACGCGAACTGGGCGCCGATCTGGTGATTGATCACAGCCAGCCGTTGAGTGAAGAACTCAAACGCGCAGGCGTGGACAATGTGACCCACGTCGCCAGCCTGACCCAGACCGATCATCACCTGGATCAACTGGTCGAGGCATTGGCGCCACAAGGCAAACTGGCGCTGATTGATGATCCGAAAGCGCTGGACGTGACCAAACTCAAGCGCAAGAGCCTGTCGCTGCACTGGGAATTCATGTACACCCGCTCGCTGTTCGAAACGGCGGACATGATCGAGCAGCACAACTTGCTCAACCGCGTGGCCGGGCTGATCGACACGGGGACGCTGAAAACCACGGTCGGCGAGCACTTCGGGACCATCAACGCGGCCAACCTGCGACGCGCCCATGAGCTGCTGGAAAGCGGCAAGGCCAAGGGCAAGATTGTGCTCGAAGGGTTCTGAAACAGATTGAGACAGGTGTCGTCCGGATGGACGACACCGTCAGTCCGAGAATTGACCCATGTCACAATTACGATCGTATTCGGGTCTACAATCGAAACCTCTGCGATGCAATCTTTTACGCAACATCTTTTAAGAGAGGAGAGTTCAGCAATGAAGATCCTGATTAAAGAAGTGGCTAAATCCCAGTGGCAGGTTCGTCTGGACCAACACGCTGTTACGTTCCGCAGCGAAGCTGAAGCGCTAGCCTTCACCAAGACCCTTGAAGCGCGATTGCTCGCGCCCCATCAAATTCCCGACCACCAACAACAGCGCGCCGCTGGCTGAGTCCGCCCTCAGACCTGGGTTTGCGCCAATGCCCGGGCATTTTGCAAACGCCGGGTGAGCATCGCCGCGCTCACCACCAGAATCCCGCACAGGCTGATGACCATGGCCATCGGCACGGCGCTGCCATCGTGTAAAACACCGACCAATGCAGCCGCTCCGGCGGCGACGCTGAATTGCAGGCACCCGAGCATCGCCGACGCACTGCCGGCGCGAGCGCCCTGCCCGTTCATGGCGCAGGCCGAGGCATTGGGGAGGATGCAACCGAGGCTGGCGATGCAGATAAACAGCGGAATCAGCAGCGGCCATAACTGTTCGGTGTGCAGCGCACTGACGGCGAGCAGCGTCAGGCCCGCCCCCAGGTAAATCCACACGGTACGCACCAGCAGAAATGCCGGGCCACGCTTGGCCAGCAGTCGTGCGTTGACCTGCGCCACCAGAATGAAACCCGCCGCGTTGGTCCCGAACAGCCAGCCGAAATGCTCGGCCGGGACCCCGTAGAGTTTGATGAAGACGAACGGCGAACCGGCGATGTAGGCAAACATCCCGGCAATGGCGATACCGCCAGTCAAGGCGTGGCCAAGGTAGACCGGATCCGACAACAGCCGACCGTACTGACGCAACGCCCCCGACAGCGGTTGACGCGGTACGTGGGCCGGCAGGCTTTCCGGCAACCCGATTGCCACGGCCAACCCTGCCAGCGCACTGAATCCGGTCAGCACCAGGAAGATCGACTGCCAGCCGGTGGTGTTGACCAGCAGTCCACCGAGCATGGGCGCGAGAATCGGTGCCAGGCCCATCACCAGCATCAATTGCGAAAAGACTTTCGCCGAGCCCACCGCATCGCATTTGTCACTGACCACCGCACGGGCGATCACCATCCCGGCGCAACCACCAAGGGCCTGGATGAATCGCGCGCCGATCAACCATTCCAGATTTGGCGCAAACGCGCAGGCCAGGGACGCCGCGGTGAACAACCCGACGCCTGTCAGCAACGGAATCCTTCGCCCGAAGCGATCCGCCACCGGTCCGTATGCCAGTTGACCCAGGGACAGGCCCAGGAAGTACGCGGCCAGGGTCAGCTGGACGTGTTTCTCATCGGTACCGAACGCGAGTGCCATCGCCGGGAACGCCGGCAGATAGAAATCGATTGCCAGCGGACCGAAAGCGCTCAGGGCGCCAAGAATCAAAATGGTACGGAAGTTCATCAGGCATCCAGTTGGGCATGGGTCGGCAGCCCGACAGTCTAGCCGCGCATGGACGCCTTGAACATTCCGATAGCTCGCTAACTATTAAATATCATTGGATAAATATAAAACCTGCAGGAGCGAGCCTGCTCGCGATAGCGCAGTGCCAGTCAACATCAACGCTGAATGACACACCGCTATCGCGAGCAGGCTCGCTCCTACAGGGGATTGTGCCTGGGCTTAAGCGAGTTTGGCGTCGTAGCCTTCTTCCGTGATCGCAGCGATCACTTGCTCGGTCGTCAGCGCGCTTTCCACACCGACTTCCCCGGCTGCCAGATCGACCCGCACGCTGGCCGCAGGATCCTTGGCTTGCAGCGCCTGGGTAATGGCTTTGACGCAGTGACCGCAGGACATGCCTTGAACGTTGAACACTTGCATGGTGTGGCTCCTTTTATGAGGTTGCGAGCAGTCTCGGGCTTGCCACCATGGCAAGGTCAAGTTCTGCCGAAATCTGCCGGGCTGGCAATCGGTGTCGCGCTCGGCCAAGCTGCGTGCATCAATGACTCGACTTCAGGAGATTCAGCCATGCGCTGGTCAGCTCTCAGCCTGTTTGGCTTCCTCAGCCTATTTGCCGCGACACCTTCGGTTCAAGCCGCCGGGGAGGACTATGGCGTACTGATCATTTCTCGCGAGCGCCTCGAAGTCGCGACCTCCTGCGAGATCGGCGTCTACATCCAGGACCAACTGTCGGCGCGGCTGTTCCAGGAACAAAGCACCTCGTTCAACCTGCCGCCGGGCACTGTGTCCCTGCGCCTCAAACTGTTGCCGGGCCAGGCACCGGGTTGCAACCCGGGCATGCTCGCACCGGGTTCGCAGAACATCACGCTCAAGGCCGGGGACGTGTTGAAGTTCCGGATTGCGATGACGCAGGAAGGGATGTACCTGAAGCCCACCGCTCTCGACTACTAATCGCCACACCGATCGTTCCCATGCTCTGCGGCGGGAAACACTTCAACGGACGCTCTGCGTTGGGCTTTTAAATGGGACGCGGAGCGTCCCGGCTGCATTTCCACACAGAGCGTGGGAACGATCAGGTCTTTTGATCTGAGACATGGCGCTTGACCTTGCCAGCATGGCAAGGTTGATCCTGTAGACATCTTCTACAGGGAGCGCGACCGATGTCCGAATCCACTACGTTCGATCTGCCGATTGCCGGCATGACCTGCGCCAGTTGCGCGGGGCGTGTCGAGCGTGCCTTGAGCAAAGTCATCGGCGCTTCTGCCGTCAGCGTCAACCTCGCCACCGAGCAGGCGCGGGTCCAGGCGCCCGGCGACAGCCTGCCGGCCTTGATCGACGCGGTGCAGCAGGCCGGCTACAGCGTGCCGCAGCAAAGTCTGGAGTTGAGCATCGACGGCATGACCTGCGCTTCCTGCGTCGGCCGCGTCGAACGGGCGCTGGCCAAAGTGCCCGGGGTGAAAAACGTCAGCGTCAACCTGGCGAACGAACGGGCGCATCTGGAACTGCTCGGACACATCGATCCGCAAACCTTGATCGCCGCGGTCACCAAAGCCGGTTACAGCGCCAGCGTCTGGGAAGTCGAACACCCGCAAACCGATCAGCAACAGCAGCGCCTGCACCGTGAGCGCTGGGCGTTGATCATGGCGATCGCCCTCGCCCTGCCGCTGGTGTTGCCAATGCTCCTGCAACCGTTTGGCGTGCACTGGATGCTCCCGGCCTGGGTGCAATTCGCGCTGGCCACGCCGGTGCAGTTCATTTTCGGCGCACGTTTTTATGTGGCCGCCTGGAAAGCCGTGCGCGCCGGGGCTGGCAACATGGATTTGCTGGTCGCCCTCGGTACCAGCGCCGGCTATGGCTTGAGTCTTTATGAATGGGCCACGGCGGCCGGGCGCATGCCTCATCTATATTTCGAAGCCTCGGCGGTGGTGATTGCCTTGGTGTTGCTGGGCAAATACCTGGAAAGCCGTGCCAAGCGCCAGACCGCCAGCGCCATCCGCGCCCTCGAAGCCTTGCGCCCGGAACGCGCCATTCAGGTGATCGACGGCCGCGAGCAGGACGTTGCCATCAGCGCCTTGCGCCTCAACGACCTCGTCATGGTCAAACCCGGCGAACGCTTCCCGGTGGACGGTGAAGTGGTCGAAGGCCAGAGCCACGCCGACGAAGCGCTGATCAGCGGCGAAAGCCTGCCGGTGCCCAAGCAACCCGGTGACAAGGTCACGGGCGGTGCCATCAATGGCGAAGGCCGGTTGCTGGTTCGTACTCAAGCGTTGGGGGCAGAAACCGTGCTGGCGCGGATCATCCGTCTGGTCGAAGACGCCCAGGCCGCCAAAGCGCCGATTCAGAAGCTGGTGGATAAAGTCAGTCAGGTATTTGTGCCTACCGTTCTGTTGATCGCGTTGGCGACGCTGATTGGCTGGTGGTTGTACGGCGCGCCGATTGAAACCGCGTTGATCAACGCCGTCGCCGTGCTGGTCATCGCTTGCCCTTGCGCACTCGGGCTGGCCACGCCGACCGCGATCATGGCCGGCACCGGCGTCGCGGCCCGCTATGGGATTCTGATCAAGGACGCCGAAGCGCTCGAACGCGCTCATGAAGTCAGCGCCGTAGTGTTCGACAAGACCGGCACGCTGACCTCGGGTTCGCCGCGAATCGCTCATCTGAGTGCCACTAACGGTGACGAAGCCGCCCTGCTGCAAATGGCCGGCGCCCTGCAACGCGGCAGTGAACACCCGCTGGCCAAGGCGGTTCTGGACGCCTGCGCCGAACGGGTTTTGACCGTGGCCGACGTCAGCGACAGTCAATCGCTGACCGGTCGCGGCATCGCCGGCACGCTCGACAGCCGTCGTTTGGCCTTGGGTAATCGCAGGCTGCTGGAAGAAAGCGGTTTGAGCGCAGGGGATCTGGCCGACTCCGCAACCGCGTGGGAAACCGAAGGCCGCACCCTCTCCTGGTTGATCGAACAAAGCCCCGAGCCAAAGGTACTGGGCCTGATCGCGTTCGGTGACACCCTCAAACCCGGCGCGCTGCACGCGGTGCAACAGCTCAGCGCACGCCACATCAGCAGCCACTTGCTGACCGGCGACAACCGCGGCAGTGCCAAAGTGGTTGCCGAAGCGCTGGGCATTACCAATGTCCACGCCGAAGTCTTGCCGGCAGACAAAGCCGCCACCGTCGCCGAACTGAAAAAAACCGGCGTGGTGGCGATGGTCGGCGACGGCATCAACGACGCCCCGGCCCTGGCGGCCGCCGACATCGGCATCGCCATGGGCGGTGGCACCGACGTTGCCATGCACGCGGCCGGCATCACCCTGATGCGCGGCGATCCGCGACTGGTGCCCGCCGCGCTGGAAATCAGCCGCAAGACCTACGCAAAGATCCGGCAAAACCTGTTCTGGGCGTTCGTCTATAACCTGATCGGCATTCCGCTGGCAGCGTTCGGCTTCCTCAACCCGGTGCTGGCCGGCGCGGCGATGGCGCTGTCCAGCGTCAGCGTGGTGAGCAATGCGTTACTGTTGAAAACCTGGAAACCCAAGGACCTGGAGGACAATCGATGAACATCGGCCAAGCAGCGCGGCACAGCGGCCTGAGCGCGAAGATGATTCGTTATTACGAGTCCATCGGCTTGCTGAAGGCCGCCCACCGCACCGACAGCGGCTACCGCATTTATGGCGACGATGACCTGCACACGCTGGCGTTCATCAAACGCTCCCGGGACTTGGGGTTTTCGCTGGAAGAAGTGGGAAAGTTGCTGACCCTCTGGCAGGACCGCCAACGGGCCAGCGCCGACGTGAAAGCCCTGGCCCGCCAGCACATCGACGAGCTGAACCAGAAGATCCGCGAGTTGGGTCAGTTGCGTGACACCCTGCAGGACCTGGTCGAACACTGTCAGGGCGACCGTCGCCCCGATTGTCCGATCCTCAAGAACCTGGAGTCGGGCTGCTGCGCGCCACCCGTTCGCCCCTGATCGCGAGCACCTTCACCACCAGCAACGTGGTCAGGGGAACGCCGTGGAACAGCAGCACCACGGCCCCCGGCGTCCACCACGAATAGAACGGCGCGGCGATCAACATGCCGACCCCGAAACCGGTCATTTGCAGCAGTGTCAGCAAGCTGAAGATCGGCAGGCGCAGGCTGTCCGGTTCACGTTGCAGACGCGACATCAGGCCGACCTCGGAGAAGCCGTCACCCAATCCGGCCGGTAACGAGAACAACAGCAAACCGTAGAGGGTCTGCTGCTGGAACATCAGGATAAAACCGCAGGACATCAGCAATACCCCGAAGAAAAATCGCCGCTCCAGGTGTGCATTGTCCGACCCTTTCAGGCGACTGGCGATTCGCGCGCCGATCAGCTTTCCGCACGCCCAGACGGCCAGCATCAGGCCCAGCGTGGTACTGGCCGACTCGGGCGTCAGTAGCCGGGAAATGATCGGAAAGCCGACGTTGTGCGCCGCGCTGCCCAAGGTGTCGGCCATGGTGACGGCGAGCATCGCGGCCACCACGGGCGTACTGCGCAAGCCTTGGCGCAAAGCGTGCCACTCACTACGAGGCTGGGTTGGTTCGGGATCGGGTGCTGGTCGGGAAAACCGCAACGGCAGGATGAACAACGCGGCCAGCAGATAAGTGACCACGTTCAATGCGAACACCGTTTCAAAGCCGAAGGCCGCCACCAACAGTCCTGCCACCAGGCTCCCACCGACCATGGCCGCCGACGAGGCCGAGGTGATCCAGGCGTTGGTCTTGAGCAAGTGCTCGCCTTCGATCAGGTGCGGCAACTGGCTGTTGAGGCCGATGGCGAACATTGAGTTGCCGAACCCCAGGCCGAACGCGATCAACGGTAAAAGCAGCGCTTGCTGGGCGACCGGCAGCACCAGCAACAGGCCCAACAACCCTGCGCGCAGCAAATCAAAGGCAATCAGCGGCATGCGCCCGGCCCAGCGGCGATAGAACGAGGTGCCGATCAAGCTGGCGAAAACCCCTCCGCCCACCCGGCTGGCGAGGAAAATGCCAACGCTCATGGCGCTGTTGCTGAGCAGGTAGACGTAAGTGGCCAGGGCGACCATGTTGAGAAAGGCGCCGAAGTCCGAGACCAGACGGGCCGCGATGATCAGCTGGGCATTGCGGGTGGAGGGGTTCACATTCAGTCCTTGAGTGTGGGAGTCGCAGGGAACAATCCACTGTAGGCGCGAGCAGGCTCACTCCCACAAATGATCTCCAGTGTTTAGGGATCAGCATTTACAAAAAACCCGGCCGAAGCCGGGTTTTCGTCAACCGATCACTGCATCCACGGTGGAGGCGGTTCTTCGGTTTTGCCCGGTGGCGCGTCATCTGCCGCGCGCACCGCCTGTTTACGCTCTTCATCCAGGCGTGCCGCCTCGATTTCGCGTATGACACCGCCGACGTCGGCCAATTCTTCCGGTTCGTCGAACTCGCCCGTCAACACGCTGGCCGGGTGCAAGGTGCCGGCTTCGTACAGCGCCCACATTTCCTTGGCGTATTTGGTCTTTTTCAACTCTGGCGCAAACCGGCCGAAGTAAGACGCCATGTTGCCCACGTCCCGCTCCAGCATGCTGAACGCGTGGTTGTTGCCCGCCGCGTCTACCGCTTGCGGCAAGTCGATGATCACCGGGCCCGTCGGAGTCAACAGCACGTTGAACTCGGACAGGTCACCGTGCACCAGACCGGTACACAGCATCAGCACGATCTGCGAAATCAGGAACGCGTGATATTCGCGCGCCTGGTCCGGCTCCAGCACCACGTCGTTCAGACGCGGCGCGGCATCGCCGTACTCGTCGGCCACCAGCTCCATGAGCAGTACGCCTTCGAGGAAGTCATACGGCTTGGGCACCCGAACACCGGCACCGGCCAGACGGAACAGCGCCGCCACTTCGGCGTTCTGCCAGGCGTCTTCGGTTTCTTTCTTGCCGAATTTCGAGCCTTTGGCCATCGCTCGAGCCTGGCGGCTGTTGCGCACCTTGCGGCCTTCCTGATATTCGGCCGCCTGACGGAAACTGCGTTTATTCGCCTCCTTGTAGACCTTCGCGCAACGTAGCTCGTTACCGCAGCGCACCACATAAACAGCTGCTTCTTTACCACTCATGAGTGGGCGCAGCACCTCGTCGACCAGACCGTCCTCGATCAGGGGTTCAATGCGTTTTGGAGTCTTCATCAGCTTTTATTGTGGGTCCTTTATTACCAAACACGCGAAAGTCATTCGTTATACGGCAATCCACTCGTTCGGGGGAGGGGTTGCCGACCTATGAACGTCGTGATGCACACAATGTGCCGAATTAATCGGCCAACTCCTTTCGGTCGTCATCGGCCGCCCGAGATCATAGCTGAGCCTGCACCACTGTGTGGCGAAGGGGTGCGAGGGCATTTGCGACAGAAGCTGACACCTTAATTCACACCCTTCGTAGGATATTTCTCACCAAGCCTCAATTTCCCATTAATTCAGCCGAAGTCCTCAGTGACAGAGTGATTTGTCCGACAATCGTTCCGACCACAAAAACGATGGCGCGCTCAGGGATCCGGGTTGATCAAATACGTTTACGGCTGCCAATAATCCGCGAGTCATCTGCACTGCGTGGGCCTACAAGAAAAATCTGGAGCGCGGATGAACATCAAACAGAAGTTGACCTGGGCGTTTGCAATCATCGCCTGCCTGCCCGTGGTGCTGGTCGCCACCCTCGTGGTGCTGAATCTGCGCAGTGACGCCAAGGCGAATTTCGTCGACGGCAGTGGTCGTGAAATTCGTCAGGTCAGCAACGCCATGCAATTGTTCTTCGACGGCATCAGCCAGAACGTCGACTACCTGGCCAGACAACCGCTGATCAAGAACTCCGACGACAGCCTCAAGACCTACATGAGCGCCAACGCCGAGAGCATTCCCCAAGGCGAGATGGACAAAAAGGTCTTCAGCCTCCTGCAGGACCTGGGCAACAGCCATCCGTCCTACGCCTATGCCATCCTCGGCACTGCGGCGGGCGGTTACGTGTCCTGGCCGGACGACGCGAAGCTGAACAATTACGACCCGCGCCAGCGCCCCTGGTACAAGGCGGCCCAGGCCAAGCCGGGCAAACCATTTCGCACCGAGGCCTATTACTGGGCCCAGGACGATGCGACCTACGTCAGCACCGTGCGCACCATCGACAACCAATTGGGCACCAACGGCGGCGTGGTCAGTATCGACGTGACGCTCAAGCAGCTCACCGAGATCGTCAAGCAGATCAAACTGGGTGAAACCGGCTACCTGATGCTGCTGGAAAACACCGGCACCGTGCTGGTCGATCCGAAACAACCGGAACACAACTTCAAAGCCCTGAGCAGCCTCGGCGAAGGTTATGCGCAACTGGCCAAGGCCGGCAAAGGCCTGGTGGAAGTCGAGTTGAACGGCGAACGCTACATGGCCAACGTCTGGCCGTCGGAGCAACTGGGCTGGACCTTTATCGGCCTGATCAAGCAAAACGATGTGATGAGCTCCGCGACTCAACTGACTTGGCTGATCGCAATCATCGCCGCCGTTCTGGCAGTGTTCTTCGCCATCATTGGCGCCAGTTTCGCCAGTGTCATCGTGCGACCGATCCGCAGCGTGGCCAGCGGCCTGGAAGGCATCGCCCAAGGTGAAGGCGACCTGACCAAAAACCTGGAAATCCGTGGCAGCGACGAAACCGCGCAACTGGCCAACTGGTTCAATCAGTTCCTGACGGCGATTCGTAACCTGATCCAAAGCATCGGCGGTGCCGCGACCAAGATTCTCGCCACCTCGAAGAGCTCGACTCAGGTTTCCAGCGACATGGCTGAAGCCGCCGGGCGCCAGCGTGAGGCGGTGGACATGGTGTCCACGGCGTTCCATGAAATGGTCGCCACCGCCAACGAAGTCGCGCGCTCATGCAGCCAGGCGGCAGAATCCGCCGACAGTGGCCAGCGCCAGGCGCGTCAAGGTCAGCAACAGATTGATGCGGCCGTGACCAGCGTTGATCGCCTGAGCCAGGAAATCGAACAGTCGGCGCAGTCGATGCAACAGCTCGAACGCGACAGCAACGACATCCAGTCGATCCTGGGGACCATTCGCTCGATTGCCGAACAGACCAACCTGCTGGCCCTGAACGCCGCCATCGAGGCTGCGCGGGCCGGTGAGCAAGGTCGCGGGTTTGCAGTGGTGGCGGATGAAGTCCGGGCACTGGCCAAACGCACGGCGGATTCCACGGCGGAAATCGATGGCTTGCTGGGCAACCTGGCCAAGCGCACCAGCCAAGTGACTCAACAGATGCATGCGAGCCTGGAAGTGTCGCAACAATCGGTGACCCGCATCGGTGAAGCGCGCAGCAGTTTCGGGCTGATTCGTGAGTCGGTGGATGTGATTCGCGACATGAACACGCAGATCGCCACGGCGGCGGAAGAACAGCATCAGGTGGCCGAAGACATCAACCGGCACATCAGCCAGATCCATGGCGACGCGCAGTTGGTGGCAGAACTGGCGAACTCGGCGCGCCTGGACTCGCAGAGCCTGGCCGGGCTGTCGAATGAACTGGACGGGTTGGTTCGTCGCTTCAGGACCTGAGGTCGCTGATCTAACGGGTCGAAAACCGATACCTGTGGCGAGGGAGCTTGCTCCCGCTCGGCCGCGAAGCGGTCGCAAACCGGTAAACACGGAATACCTGATACAGCGTGTTTACTGAATTGGGACCGCTTCGCGCTCCAGCGGGAGCAAGCTCCCTCGCCACAATTACTGTTTGAACAATTCACCGGGTGTGAAGCCGAACAACCCCTTGAACGCCGCAATAAACGCCGACGTCGAGTCATACCCACAAGACAGCGCGGCATGGGTCACGCTGTCGCCCTCCTCCAGCAAACTCAGCGACGACAGCAACCGCACTCGCTGTCGCCACCCGCGAAAGCTCAGCCCGGTTTCGCGCTGGAACAAGCGCATCAGCGTCTTCTCCGAGGTGCCCAGGCGTTGCGCCCATTCCTGCAACGTCACACTGAGCTCCGGACGTTCGATCAGCTCATTGCACAACCCGAGCAGCCGTTCATGACGCGGCAACGGCAGGGAAAACCCCACCTCCGGCAGATTTGCCAACTGATCCAGCAGCACATTCACCAGCCGCGTTTCCTGGCTGTCGCCCTGCGGATACTCCACCGGCAGCAAGCAAAAACGCTTGATCAGCTCCCGGGCCAGCGGCGTGACTTCCAGCACCCGACAACGCCCGTCGGCCCACTCACAGTCCTCGCGGCGCACGTAAAGGCTGCGCATTTCGGCACGCATCGAGGTCACCACCTGGTGTTCGAGGTCCGCCGGAATCCAGATCCCCCACTGCGGCGGCGCAAAGAAACTGCCCTCAGCCGTGTGCACGCCGAGAACGCCGCTGATGGCGTAGGAAAACTGCACCCAATCGTGGCGATGAGGTGGCGTCCACGACCCGGCATTCAGACTTTCCGCCCGAGCGAACAGCGGACGCGGTAGCGCCTTCAGCGTCGGAATGGCCCGTTCGAGGGAAAGTTGTCCGTTAGCCGGCATTGATTGGCCTTATGTCGCAAGACGGCAGATAGGGCCGACGTTAGGCTAAGTCATCAATTCTTACAAATGTATTCGGTGGCCGTTATGCATGCCTTCAAACACCTCAAACGCGTGGTCACCGACTGGTTCTTGTGCGGCATGCTGATCGCCACGCTGCTGGCGTATTTCTTCCCGGTCTTCGGCGCCACGGGTGGCGGGATGCACGC
The DNA here is from genome assembly GCF_005930655.1 of Pseudomonas sp. FSL W5-0299. NCBI lineage: Bacteria > Pseudomonadati > Pseudomonadota > Gammaproteobacteria > Pseudomonadales > Pseudomonadaceae > Pseudomonas > Pseudomonas sp. FSL W5-0299. Next base: position 14,076 of record NZ_RXHX01000045.1, on the reverse strand, counting down.
GGAATATGTGATCAACATCGGCGTGTTCCTCGTGTTCTTCCTGCACGGGGTCAACCTCTCCAGCGAGCAGATCAGCCATGGCCTGAAGAACTGGAAGCTGCACGTGATGGTCCAGGGTTTCACCTTCATGGTGTTCCCGTTGATCTGGTTGCTGAGCGACAAGCTGCTGGGGTCGCACGTGCCTTCGCTGCTGATGCTTGGCTTCTTCTACCTCTGCGCCCTGCCGTCGACCATTTCGTCGTCTGTGGCCCTGACTGGCAGCGCGGGCGGCAACGTGCCGGCGGCGATTCTCAACGCGAGCCTGTCCAGCGTGCTGGGGATTTTCCTGACGCCGTTGCTGGTGAGCCTGGTAGTCGGCAGCGGTGCTGGCGGCATCGATCTGGGGTCGACGCTGCTCGACCTCTGCGCCATGTTGCTGTTGCCGCTGGTGCTCGGCCAACTGTTGCGGCCGATGTTCGGCAAGTTCTTCGCACGCCACAAGCGCTACACCAACATCGTCGACAAGCTGGTGATTCTGTTGCTGGTGTACTCGGCGTTCTGCAACTCGATGGTCTCGGGGATGTGGCAACAACAGGGCAACGGCGTAATTCTCAGCGCACTGATCGGCAGCGTGATGCTGCTGGCGGTCATCCTGTGGATGACTACCCGCACCGCTCGCGCACTGAAATTCAGCCCGGCGGATGAGATCGCTGCGGTGTTCTGCGCCAGCAAAAAATCCCTCGCGGCCGGTGCGCCGATGGCGGCGCTGATCTTCGGCGCCAACCCTGGCCTGGGCTTGATTCTGCTGCCGATCATGATTTATCACCCGTTGCAGTTGATCGTCTGCTCGGTGATGGCCGAGAGCTACGCCAACCGCAACCGTGAACGCATCGCGCAGCAGAACGCCGAACTGATCAGCGCTCGATAATCGCCGTCACCCCTTGGCCGCCAGCGGCGCAGATCGAGATCAGGCCTCGGCCCTTGCCCGCCGCGTCGAGCAACTTCGCCAGGTTGGCGACGATGCGCCCGCCGGTCGCGGCAAACGGATGCCCGGCCGCCAGTGAACTGCCTTTGACGTTGAGGCGGCTGCGGTCGATGGAGCCCAGCGGCGCATCGAGGCCGAGACGGGTTTTGCAATACTCCGGATCTTCCCAGGCCTTCAACGTGCAGAGCACCTGCGCGGCGAAGGCTTCGTGGATTTCGTAGTAATCGAAGTCCTGCAAGGTCAGGCCATTGCGCGCCAGCAAACGGGGCACCGCGTACACCGGCGCCATCAACAGCCCTTCGGCGCCGTTGACGAAATCCACTGCCGCGGCCTCGCCGTCACGCAAATAGGCGAGGATCGGCAAGCCCCGTTCCTTCGCCCATTCTTCACTGCCCAACAGTACCAGCGACGCGCCATCGGTGAGCGGCGTGGAGTTGCCCGCCGTCATCGTGCCCTTGGCGCTTTTCTCGAAGGCCGGTTTCAGCGAGGCGAGTTTTTCCAGGGTCAGGTCCGGGCGCAGGTTGTTGTCGCGGGTCAGGCCGAGGAACGGTGTCATCAGGTCGTTGTGCCAGCCTTCGGCGTAGGACGCGGCCAGGTTCCGATGGCTCTCCAGCGCCAGCTGATCCTGTTCTTCGCGGGGGATGCTCCAGGTCTGGGCCATCAACTCGCAGTGCTGGCCCATGGACAAACCGGTGCGCGGTTCGCCGTTGCGCGGGAACTCCGGTATCAAGTCCCGGGGACGCAGCTGCAGAAAGGTTTTCAGTTTGTCGCCGGTGGTCTTGGCGCGATTGGCTTGCAGCAGCACCCGGCGCAAACCTTCACTGACGCCGATCGGCGCATCCGAGGTGGTATCGACGCCACCGGCAATGCCGCACTCGATCTGTCCCAAAGCAATCTTGTTCGCCACCAGCAACGCCGCTTCAAGGCCTGTGCCGCACGCCTGCTGAATGTCATAGGCCGGGGTGCCGGGGGACAACCGTGAACCGAGCACACACTCGCGCGTCAGGTTCATGTCCCGGGACAACTTGAGGACCGCCCCCGCGACCACTTCGCCGATCCGCAGGCCATGCAGGTTGTAGCGTTCGATCAGGCCTTCGAGCGCTGCGGTGAGCATCGCCTGGTTACTGGCGGTGGCGTAAGGCCCGTTGGAGCGGGCGAAGGGGATTCGGTTACCGCCAATAATCGCGACGCGGCGCAGCTGGGTCATGAAAAGCTCCTGTCAAAAAATCAGATGTAAACACCGGCCCTGCAGGAGCGAAGCTTGCTCGCGAAGGCGCCGGCACATTCAATATCTCCTCTGAATGAAACATCGTCTTCGCGAGCAAGCTTCGCTCCTACACTGTTCAAGCGTAGGCCTTATATCGTGGATCGAACGACTGATTGCCATTCGTGGTCCACACTTTGAACCCCAGCTGCCGGAGTGCGTTCCATGTCTGACCGTTATATCGACTTCGCCAATTCCTCCATCGGCCATCGTCTGGTCGGGGCCATGGGACTGCCGTCTCCGGTACGCCTGGAGCGGTGGCAAGCAGGCCGACTGCGGCCTGTCGAGGGGGCGCTGTTGATTGGCGGCGGCCCGCTGACAGAGAAAGTCAGCGCTTTTGCCAATCGCCTGACCGATGCGATCTACAGCTACGGCACTGACCCCTCGCTGGCCACCGCGTGGATTCCCGGCCACGGCCCCAAGCTCAAAGCCGTGGTGTTCGACGCCAGTAACCTGGTGCAGACCGATCAGCTCAAACAGTTGCGCGAGTTCTTCCAGCCGCTGATCAAGAACCTTGATCACAGCGCGCACCTGGTGATTCTGGGGCGTGCGCCAGAGACGTTGACCGACCCGTTCGCCGCCAGCGCACAGCGTGCGTTGGAAGGTTTCAGTCGCTCGCTGGCCAAGGAATTGCGCAGCGGCGGCACCTTGCAGCTGATCTATGTCGGTGACGGCGCCGAGGATCAACTCGAAGGGCCGCTACGGTTTTTCCTCTCGCCCAAAAGTGCGTTTGTGTCAGGCCAGGTGGTTCGTTTGAAGGCTTGCAATACGCAGGTGTCGGACTGGACTCGCCCACTGGCCGGGCGCAAGGCGCTGGTCACGGGTGCCGCGCGCGGCATTGGCGCTTCCATCGCCGAAACCCTGGCCCGTGACGGTGCCGAGGTCATCCTGCTTGACGTACCTGTGGCCAAAACCGACCTCGATGCACTCGCTGCGCGCCTCGGCGGGCGCAGCATCACCCTGGACATCTGCGCCGAAGACGCCGCCGCGCAGCTGATCGAATTGCTGCCCGACGGCGTCGACATCGTGGTCCACAATGCCGGCATCACCCGCGACAAAACCCTGGCCAACATGACCCCCGAATTCTGGGACGCGGTGCTCGCCGTCAACCTCAACGCGCCGCAAGTGCTGACCAAGGCCCTGCTCGACAGCGGCGCCTTGCATGACAACGGGCGGGTGATTCTGTTGGCGTCCATCAGCGGCATCGCCGGCAATCGCGGGCAGACCAATTACGCGGCGAGCAAGGCCGGGCTGATCGGTCTGGCCCAGGCCTGGGCGCCGCTGCTGAGTCAACGCGGCATCAGCATCAATGCGGTGGCGCCGGGGTTCATCGAAACCCAGATGACCGCGCACCTGCCGTTCGGCATCCGTGAAGCCGGGCGACGTATGAGTTCTTTGGGCCAGGGCGGCCTGCCACAAGACGTTGCCGAAGCCGTCGCGTGGCTCGCTCAGCCGGGGACCGGCGCGTTCACCGGGCAAGCGTTGCGAGTCTGCGGCCAAAGCGTCCTGGGGGCATGAACATGATCACCGATTGGCACACCCTCAACCGCGAACCGAGCCTGACGGGGCTGTACGTGAAGGCGGCAACACGGCGCAAAATCACCGGCACCACGCTGCCCGACACGGGATTGCGCTGCTGGCTCGAGGTCGATCCGAAACGCCTGGCGGCGTATCGCAAGGTCTGTGGTTTTGCCGATAACGGTTTGCTGCCGCCGACCTATCCACACATCCTGGCGTTTGCCTTGCAGATGCAATTGCTCACGGCCAAGGACTTTCCGTTCCCGCTGCTGGGGCTGATTCACCTGAGCAATCGCATTCGTGTATTGCGCCCCATGGGTGGGGTCAACCGCGTTCGGGTCAGCGTGCAGGTGCAGAACCTGCAACCCCATGCCAAGGGTGCGACGTTCGATCTGGTGACGTCGCTTGACGATCAGTTGGGGCCGTTGTGGGAAGCTGAAAGCCAGATGCTGTGCCGCGGGGTCAAGCTCGAAGGCGAACCGGTCGAGGACGTGTTGGCATCAACCCTGGAGATGACGCAAGTGGCTCGCTGGAATGCGCCGGCGGACATCGGCCGGCAGTACGCAAAAGTATCCGGGGACTACAACCCGATTCACCTGAGTGCCGCGAGCGCCAAGCTGTTTGGTTTTCCGACGGCCATTGCTCATGGGTTGTGGAACAAGGCCCGGACATTGGCAGCGTTGAGTGAGCATCTGCCCACGGCGAATGTCGAGATGGCGGTGCAGTTCAGGAAACCGGTGCGGTTGCCGAGTGAGGTGACATTGCTGGCCAGCGCGGCGGGGTCCAGTGGGGACTTTCAGCTGCTGGGGGCGGGGGATCTTGAACATATGGTGGGACATTGGCGGCCGATTGCCTGAACCGGTTGATCATCTGTGAAATCGCCGTTGCGAGCAGGTTCGCGCCTGCAGGGGACCGCGTTTGCGAGTCGTCCGAGGCAATGAGCCTGCTCGCGAAAAGGGCTGGCTCAGTGATTGAAGTGCGCGCTTGGCTGCGGAAACAGGTTATTGAGCGTCTCCAGCAACCGCACGTGATAGATCGGCTTGCGGAACAGGTCGAGCACCTGCAAGCGCAGCATGTCGCTGACATCCTCCATGTCTGCATGGCCGGATGTCACGATCACGGGTAAATGCTGGCGGGAGGTGTGCTCGCGCAGGCGTTTGATCAGCGACATACCGCTTTCCTCCGGCATGCGCAGATCGGTGATCACCAGGGCGATATCGGGATGGCGGGTCAAATGATTCAGAGCGAGTTTGACCGAGGTTGCGGTAAAGCAATTGAAGCCCTCGCCCTCAAGCAGCTCCGCCAGTTCCAGCAACGCATCCTCCTCGTCATCGACCAGAAGGAGTTGTTGGCGTGGGAATGCGAGAGCGTTCATAGGGTTTTCCTGCGATGGACTAAGCGCTGACGTTAAAACCACTCAGGCCCGTTGGCAAACGGCATCGATCAAGAAGCCGCCGGCAGTACCTCCTTGATACTGTCAAAGATTATGGTAATCGAACCCGAGATCGGCTCCATGAAAGCTGCCAGTGCGACCGCCGCCATCCCCGCGATAATGGCGTACTCAATACCCGAAGCCCCTTCGGTGTCTTTCGCCAGGTTGATGTAGAAGACGACTTCAGACTTCAGCCGCTGAACAAACTGAGTGAGGGACATGACGTTTTCTCCTTGGAGGGTGCCGGGTGTTGCATGGCCGCAACATGATTCCCCTGTGCCAGCATCAGCATTGTCGGCATTCCGCTTACCAACAACTGTAAGAACGAATTAATACTTAAGTATTAACCGGCCAATCGACGCCAAAAAACCAGGTTTGGCACGATAGCCTCTTACTTTCGTTAGATATTTTCCAAGGAGTAATGGCATTTTGATCTACCTGCGCTAACGTCAAATAGCGAAATAGTTAGAAGGTCAAAGCTGCCTGATTGCGAAGTTATCTCGTTGGACCTTACGAGTCATCAAGCAGCAGGAAAGGGAGAGCCGTGATGAACAGCCGAGTCACCATGGGTCTGGCCGGTTTTTTTCTGGTGGGTGCCATCATTGCCGGTTATTGGGGGCTGACACTGAGTCGACAACCGGCCCCCGACCCCGTCACACCGCCGAACGCTGTCGCCACCGCACCTGTTCCGGCACCTGCGCCGGTAGACGATCCCACCCGTCAACCCGTTGTCGTGCTGCTGCGCGATGTGGCGCCCTTCGTTCAAATCACCGCCGCCGACGTGACCCTGGAAAAACTGCGCACCGCCCCGGCCGGCAGTCTGACCAGACTCGATCAGGCCATTGGTCGCACGCCGTGGCGCGCACTGACCGCAGGCAACTGGCTCAACGCTGAAAGCTTCGAAGCCGGCAGTGCATTGTCGCGAATGATCCGGCCCGATGAACGTGCGCTCGCCGTCGCGGTGGATGAAGTGATCAATGCCGGCGGGCAACTGAGCCCTGGCGATTATGTCGACGTGATGCTGTTTCTGCGTGCTGACGCCAACAACGTTCAGCCGTCGGCTCAGGTCGTCATCCCCGCGTTGCGGGTGCTCGGCGTCGGCGAACAACTGGGACTGACCAACGATGGGCGCCCGGCCAAACCGGTGCGCAGCAACGAAGAACAACTCAAGCAGGACCCACAGCGCACCAACGCCCGTTCGGTGGTGCTCGCCGTGCCCGAGTCGCTGCTGAGCCGGCTGATGCTGGCGACCCAGGCCGGGGTGCTGCGCCTGGCCGTGCGCAGTGCCGAAGAGAAACGCCTGGCGCAATATTGGGCCGGCGAAAACGATTCAAACGCCCACCTTGCCCGGGCTGATCGCGACCTGGTGCAGTTCAGCCAACTGGCCCTCGTCGGCACACCCAAAGCACTCACCCTCGGCAGCACGGCACCGCGCAAATCAGGCGTGGAAGTCATTCGCGGCAACCAAATCTCCCAACAAACCCCCTGAGTCGAGCAAGGACGCCTTTAAATGCGCAGACGTTCCATGTCCATGTTCCAAGGCCTGCTCTGTGTCTCCTTGCTGGGCGCTCAACCGCTCGGCATGACATTCGCCGCCGCGGGCAATTGCTCTGCATTAGGGCCCCTGCCGGCGGTGCTGGAAGTCGGTGAAGGGTTGCAGCAGGAACTGCAATCGCCGGTAGCGATCACGCGACTGGCCGTGGGCGATCCGAAAATCGCCGACGTGCGCGTCAACGGCAATCAGGCGTTTCTGCTCACCGGCATGGCGCCGGGCGCCACCAGCCTGATGGTCTGGACCGCCTGCGCCAGCACACCGCGCCAAAGCATGGTGTTCGTTCAGGGCCGGGCCACAGCAGCGATGACCGGCGCGGCGTCGATGCCTTCCGAAGACCCGATGCTGGCGTCGCAAGTGCAGACCGATATTCGCTTCGTCGAGGTCAGCCGGACCAAACTGAAAGAGGCCAGCACCTCGATCTACGGTAAAAACTCGAACTTCCTGTTCGGCTCACCCGGCACCGTGCCCAATACGGCAGTCACACCGCGTGTGCTGCCGCTGCGCAACATCGATCCACGCATTGCCGTGCCGAGCATTCCGCTGGCCAACGACATGTACAACATCGTCGCCGGCGGCGGTAATTTCCTCGCCATCATCAACGCCATGGAAGGCAGCGGCTTCGCCTACACCCTGGCGCGGCCGAGCCTGGTGGCGATCAGCGGACAGAGCGCGAGCTTTCTGGCCGGCGGTGAAATCCCGATTCCGGTGCCCAGCGCCAACAGCAACAGCTACTCGATCGAATACAAGGAATTCGGCATTCGCCTGACACTCACGCCGACCGTCGTCAGCAACCAACGCATCGCCCTGAAAGTGGCGCCGGAAGTCAGTGAGCTGGATTACAACAACGGCGTCACCATCGGCGGCACCACAGTCCCGGCGCTCACCATCCGCCGCACTGACACCAGCATCTCCCTGGCCGATGGCGAAAGTTTCGTCATCAGCGGTTTGATCAGCACGCAAAACGCCTCGCAGGTCGACAAATTTCCCGGTCTTGGCGACATCCCGATACTCGGTGCGTTTTTCCGCAGTTCATCGATCAAGCGCGAGGAGCGCGAACTGCTGATGATCGTCACGCCGCACTTGGTGCAGCCGTTGGCGGCCAACGCGAAATTACCGTCGCTGCCCGGTGAACAACTGCGCAACTACGACCCCGGTTTCTATCGCATGTACTTCCTCGAAAACGGCAACTTCGATAAACGCAGCGGGTTATCGCAATGAGCCAGAACCTGAGCCAGACCTTCCTGGCGATCACCCGCAACCCCACCGACCTTGAATGGCTGCAAGGCGCCCTCGCCCCGTTGGGCCAGGTCGTCAGTGCCGGTGGCGGCAGCCTCGACGAACTGCTGACGCTGGTCGACGTGACCTTCGCCAGCCTGGTGTTCGTGGGGCTGGATCGCGAACATGTGGTGGCGCAGAGCACCTTGATCGAGGGTGCACTTGAAGCCAAACCGATGCTGGCCATCGTCGCGCTGGGCGACGGCATGGACAACCAGCTCGTGCTCAACGCGATGCGGGCCGGCGCCCGGGATTTCGTCGCGTATGGCTCGCGCTCCAGCGAAGTCGCGGGGCTGGTGCGGCGTCTCAGTAAACGCCTGCCACCGGTGGCTCCGAATACCCACCTGGGTGGCCTGACCGTGCTATATGGCGTGCAAAGCAGTGCCGACGGCGCGCTGCTCGCCAACCATATGGCGCAGGTGGTGCAAAAGAGCGGACAGCAAACCTTGCTGCTCGACCTCGGCCTGCCACGCGGCGACAGCCTGGCCCTGCTCGGCCTGGAGAGCTCGTTTCACTTCGGCGATGCCCTGCGCCATTTGCGGCGGCTGGACGCAACGCTGATCGACAGTGCGTTCACCAGCGACGGTGACGGACTGCGGATTCTGGCGTACGCCAGTCATGACGAACCGCTGGAACACACCAGCGCCGCCGAGCTGTACATGCTGCTCAGCGCCCTGCGCCAACACTTCCAGCACATTGTGGTGAACCTCACCGGCCAGCCGGACAGCGAGGCACTGCGCACATTTATCAGCCATTGCGACAAGCTGCTCTGGTACACCGATCAGAACGTGCTCGACTGTCGCCGCAACCTCGCGCTGCTGAATCTGTGGCGGGAGAAAGGCATGAAGCTTGACCACGCCAGATTGCTCATCGACCGCTACTTGCGCCACGTCGCGCCGGATTCGGAAACCCTGGGTAAAAGTTTCGGCATGGAGATCATCGCCACCCTCGCCTACAGCCCGGAAGTGCGGCTCAACGCCAAGAACCAGGGCGTCAGCCTGTTCGAACTGGCCCCTCGCGAAGGCCTGAGCCAAGGCCTGCGGGCCCTCGGTGAATGTCTGGCCAAGCGCTCCGAAGCCTTGGCCAAACCCAGGACCGGTTGGTTCAACCGGCTTCGAGGTGCGCAATGAGCAGTGAAAAACTGTTCGGTGCGCCGCAACGCGCTTCGAGCGCCAACGCCGACCATGAAGGCCTGAAACTGGTGTTGCACCGTTTCATCATCGACGCCATCGAAGAGTCCGGAAAAAACCTGCTGGAGGGTTCGCGCCAGGTACTTTCGCAATTCGTCACCGACAAAGTGGCCGAGTACATCGCGCGACTGCACCTGGCAATTTCCCGTTATGAAATGGAGCGACTGGCCGAAGAACTGGTCGACGAACTCACCGGTTTCGGTCCGCTTGAAGTGCTGCTGCGCGATCCGGCGGTGACCGAGATCCTGGTCAACGGCCCGCACCGGGTATTCATCGAGCGCGACGGTGTGCTGCATCAAAGTGACTTGCGCTTCATTGATGCGCACCACGTCGAACGCGTCATGCAACGGATTCTCGCACCACTGGGTCGGCGGCTCGATGAGTCTTCGCCGATGGTCGATGCTCGCCTGCCGGATGGCAGCCGGGTCAACGCGATCATTCCACCGATCGCCCTCGACGGCCCCTGCCTGTCAATTCGTAAATTTCGCAAGGACATGCTCAAGAGCAACGATCTGGTGACGATGCAAACCATCGATCAGCCGATCTTCGATTTCCTCCAGGAAGCCGTGGGCAAGCGCTGCAACGTCTTGATCAGCGGCGGCACCGGCACCGGTAAAACCACGCTGTTGAATATTCTCAGCCAGTTGATCAACCCACACGAGCGGCTGGTCACCATCGAAGACGTCGCCGAATTGCAACTCGGCCACCCGCATGTCGTGCGCCTGGAAACCCGTCCTCCCAATGCCGAGGGCCACGGTGAAGTGAAGTCCAGCGACTTGATCCGCAACGCCCTGCGGATGCGCCCGGACCGGATCATCCTCGGCGAAATTCGCGGTGTCGAAGTGCTCGACGTGCTCACCGCCATGAACACCGGCCACGACGGTTCGATGAGCACCGTGCACGCCAACAACGCCCAGGATGCGCTGCTGCGCCTGGAAACCCTGGTCGGTCTGACCGGTCGCGTCATTGCAGAAAAGACCTTGCGGCAAATGATCTGCGCGGCACTGGACGTGATCATCCAGTTGACGCGCATGCCCGATGGTCGACGCTGCGTCAGCGAAGTGGTGGAGGTGGTGGGCGTCCGGGACGATGTCTACGTCACCAATACGCTGTTCCGCCTCGACCGGCGCAGCGGATTCGGGTTTCTGCGCGAGGCCGTCAACCCGGCCGGCGATAAACTGCGCCGCGAGTCGGCGCTCCCGCCATCACCGTACTGAGGCTCACGGCATGCTCAAACCGGCGTTGCTCATCCTCGTTTGCCTGATCATGCTCGGCGTGTCGATTCGCCTGCTGCTCAAAGGCTTGCGCCAGACTGGCACCGAGCGCGTGCTCAATCGCCTGGCCCAGGGGCAACCGCAGTTGGTGGTGGAAAAAACCTCTTGGGCAGGCCTGGAACGGGCGTTCCTGCGCGCGGGCCTTGGGCGCCCGAACGAACAGCTGGGACGCTGGATGCTGCTGTGGGCGTTCGGTACGTTGATCGGCTTCGCCGCCGGTGGCTGGATCGGGCTCGTGGTGTGTTTGCTGGTACCGCCACTCGCGTTCCGGTTGTTCATAAGCTGGCGCTATCAGCGCCGGCTCAAGCGCATGATCGAACAACTGCCGACGTTGCTCGATCACACCGTGCGCAGCCTGAAGTCCGGTCGCACTCTGGCCGACGCGGTGCTGGGCGCTATCCATGCCGCCGACAATCCCCTCAAAGAGGCCATGGGCCGGGTACAACGCAACGTGCAGTTGGGCGTCAGCCTGCCGGATGCCGCGTCGGACTTCGCCGAGCTGTATGAGAAGGATGAACTGCGCCTGTTTGCCCTCGGCCTGAAGGTCAATCACCGCTACGGCGGCAATGCCAGCGAATTGTTGGAGAACCTGATCAAGATGATCCGTGAACGCGAACAGGCCGCCCGCCAGCTCAGCGCCATGACTGGTGAAACCCGCGTGACGGCCTGGGTGCTAGGCAGTTTGCCGCTGGGCCTGGCCACCTATTTCCTGGCCGCCAACCCCGCTTACCTGCTTGCAATGTGGCACGACAGCTCAGGGCAAATGATGCTCGCGAGTGCGTTTGGCTTGCAGGCGGTGGGCAGCCTGGCGCTTTGGCGCATGTTGCGCAGCGTATGAAAATACCGCTGCTGATCAGTGCCCTGCTGTTTATGGCGGCTGCGTTGTTGCTGCTCGGCAGCCTGCTGGACCAGCGCCGGCGTGCGCGTCAGGTGGCTCAACGGCTGGACGGCAAAGCCGTTGACCACGACCGCGTGGGTCATTGGCTACAAGCGCTGGGCAACAGCCGCATCGGTCAGCGTTCGGTCAATCTGGACAACGAAACCCAAACCCTGCTCAACCGCTTGGGTTGGCGCAGCGCCCGCCGCCGCTCACAGTTCGCGGCGTTCCAGGTGGGAGTGCCGGTGCTGGCGCTGGCCTTGGCATTGCTGATTCAAAGCGTGTTCTACCCCAGCGTGCAAAACCACTGGATCGCCCCGCTCTTCGCCACGGCCATCGGTTACCTGCTGCCCAAACGCCTGCTCGCCGCCGCGTCTCAACGCCGGCAAAAACAGTTGGCCCTGGAGATATCGACCTTCATTCCGCTGCTGCGCATCCTGTTTGAATCGGGCATGGCCGTCGAGCAATCGCTGCGCGTGCTGAGCCAGGAAGGCAAGCAACTGATGCCCGCATTGACCCACGAACTGCGCCTGGTTCTGGCCCGTGTCGATTCCGGCCTGGAGTTGGGCGAAGAGCTGAGCAAGGCCAGCCGCTTGTTGGCGGTCGACGAATTCACGGACACCTGCGTGATCCTTCAACAGCTGATCCACCAGGGTGGTGGTGCGATGAAATCGCTACTGGCGCTCAAGCAACTGTTCGATGACCGGCGCCTCACGCGCTTGCAGGAATACATCTCCAAGATGTCCGCCAAAATGTCCGTCGTGATGATGCTGTTTCTCTTCCCGGCGTTATTGATCGTCCTGGCCGGCCCGGGCTTCACCGCCCTGGCCCGGGCCATTGGCTCATAGAGGGATCGCGATGAAAGCAATGATTGCCGGTTTGAGTTTGCTCCTGTTGAGCGGTTGCGCCACTGACGGCCAGGCGCCATGGAACGCCCTGACCCAAAGCGCCAGTTGCAGCAAGTTGGGCTCCGATGAACAGCTGAAATTGAACCTAGCCGATGACATGGCCAACGACGGCAAACTGCACGCGAGCCTCGCCAACCTGCAAAGCCTGCCCGACAACGTCGCCGACGTGCGCTTGCGCCGGGCCAAGGTAAACCGGCTGCTGGGTCGCAGCGAAGCCGAGCCACTTTACCGCAGCCTGCTCGGCACCTGCCTCGCCGCCGCTGCCGAACACGGCCTCGGCCAGCTCGCGGCAGCCAGGGGCGACAACGGCCAGGCCCAGGCCCACCTGCAACGCGCCGCCCGACTGGCGCCAACCGATGAAAAAATCCGCAACGATCTCGGCGTGGTCTACCTCAACCAACGGCGCGTCGACGATGCACGCTTCGAATTCCTGACGGCCATGGAGCTCAAGCAAAGTGATCGACTGGCGGCGTTGAACATGGTGACGCTGCTGATCTACCAGGACGACTGGAGCCGCGCCGCCGAACTCGTCAGCCGCGTCGGCCTGAGCCCCGCCCAGGTCACCGAAGCCCAGGAACGCGCACAAAAACTCAAGGCCCCGACCAAGGTGATTCCGACACCCGCAAACCAGGTCGCCGCCGTCGCGACGTCGGGCCTTCAATAGGAGCAGACAGATGAAACCGATCCTCCTTTACCTCGCCCTGCTGGCCCTGCCACTCACCGCCAACGCCCTCGACGGCCCCGCCTCACCACAACAACAGGAAACCGAAGGCTGGTTGAAATTGCAGATCAGCCACCAGGCCGCCTCACACACCCCACAGACCTCAACCGCGACCGAACGAGAGCTGAGCATGCAGCGTTGGCTGAAGAGCTATCAGCATGAGATTCCGATGTTTTTCGATCAGGAGGAAGGGGGGACAGTGAACGGTGGGGCGGGGGGGTAGCGTCAGGCTTTCTTGCATCGAATTCATCGCCTTCGCGAGCGGTGCAGCGATCCGACGCGCCCGCGAAGAACGATGACGCGGTCTAACCGGTACATCGCTTGCGGCACATCCACATTATCCAGCGCTCGATTCACCGCCAACTCAGCCAGCATGATGACCTGCTGGATCGCCACGCCAAGGACTCGCAAGCGTGGGCCAACAGGCTTTCGTTATCGATATCGGGGGCGACGATGAACATAGTGCTGACCTTGCGGATGACGGGGGCCTTGAGGGCAGACGGATTGAGGTAGTGATCCAGCGCGCGGCCGGCGGCTTCGTTGAGCTTTTTGGGATTGAGCGGATCGTAGGGGGAAACGTCGTTGGCTTCCGGGGGATTGGGTGTGGCTTTGAACATGGTGAAACGCCCTGATTAATGGAGCCGTCACAAAGCGCACAAGCCGGCGGATTCTGGCGTAGTCGTAGGCAAAGGAGCAAGAAACTGTAGCTTTCAGGAAGTAACGCTAAACACTATTAAACACAGCCCTCAAATCCACACACATTCCCCCTGTGGGAGCGAGCCTGCTCGCGATTGCGGTCCGGCATCTGGCATTCACGTCGTCTGACACTCCGCCATCGCTGGCAGGCCAGCTCCCACAGGGTTTGGTGTACATCTGCAAAAAAATGGTCGGCTGTCAGGCCGACATCGCGAGCAGGCTCACTCCTACAATTGAACTAGGTACATCAGCAAATGTTGGGCGGCTGTCAGGCCGCCTTCGCGGGCAAGCCTCGCTCCTACAAGAATTCAGCGTACAGCTTTTGATTCTCACCACTCATCAGGCCGAGCGTTAGCTCGCCTGCAGCTCTTGATCTTGATCCACCCGCCCCTTTCGGGAGGC
>NZ_RXHX01000044.1:0-47515 GCF_005930655.1 Pseudomonas sp. FSL W5-0299 | reverse complement strand
ACGCAGTCGAACACGCTGCATGTAGGTCGTCGCGAAGCAGACCGGAGGGCAGTGTCCCCGGATGGATACCGGAGCGAAGGAACGCCGAGCCTTAGCGAGGGGCCGGACGTTTGGGGCGAGCCTTTTTTTGCTTACTTTTTTTTGGCGTTTGAAAAAAAAGTGAGTCGCCGTAAGGGCGAAACCGCCAGCCGCCGTAACCGCAGGAATGGATATGTACCCGGTCAACCACAACATGGTCGCCCGAAGGCCGCCATCGCTGACAGGCCAGCGCCCACAGAAACTCCCGGGCAATCCGCGGACTCGCGCAACAACGGGGAAGAATGTTAGCGTGCTTGGCATTCACCAAGCCCCGACGAGCCCTCCTCCCATGAAAAAGACCGTCCTCGCCTTCAGCCGCGTCACCCCGGAAATGGTCGAGCGCCTCCAGCAAGACTTCGACGTCATCGTCCCCAACCCGAAAAACGGCGACATCAACGCCCAGTTCAACGAAGCGCTGCCCCACGCCCACGGCCTGATCGGTGTCGGCCGCAAACTTGGCCGCGCACAACTGGAAAACGCCGCCAAACTCGAAGTCGTCTCCAGCGTCTCCGTCGGCTACGACAACTACGACGTCGCCTACTTCAACGAACGCGGGATCATGCTGACCAACACGCCGGATGTCCTCACCGAAAGCACCGCCGACCTGGCCTTCGCCCTGCTCATGAGCAGCGCCCGCCGCGTCGCCGAGCTCGATGCCTGGACCAAGGCCGGACAATGGCAAGCCACCGTCGGCGCACCGCTGTTTGGCTGCGATGTACACGGCAAAACCCTGGGCATCGTCGGCATGGGCAACATCGGTGCGGCCATTGCCCGTCGCGGGCGGCTGGGCTTCAACATGCCGATCCTCTACAGCGGCAACAGCCGCAAGACTCAGCTGGAACAAGAACTCGGCGCGCAATTTCGCAGCCTTGACGAACTGCTGGCCGAAGCCGATTTCGTTTGCCTGGTGGTACCGCTCAGCGAGAAAACCCGGCACTTGATCAGCCACCGCGAACTGGCCCTGATGAAGCCGAGCGCCATCCTGGTCAACATCGCGCGCGGTCCGGTCGTGGATGAGGCCGCCCTGATCGAAGCGCTGCAAAACAACCGCATTCGCGGCGCCGGGCTGGACGTCTACGAGAAAGAACCATTGGCCGAGTCGCCGTTGTTCCAGCTGAAAAACGCGGTGACGTTGCCGCACATCGGCTCCGCCACCCATGAAACCCGCGAGGCCATGGCCAACCGTGCGTTGGCTAACCTGCGCAGCGCACTGCTGGGCGAGCGCCCGCAAGACCTGGTCAACCCGCAAGTGTGGAAAGGCTAACTAAAACGGGCAGAGACTTATAAAGTCTCTGCCCGCTCCTTACATAACTTGCAATTCAGTCAGCCCACTAAAATAGTTCAAGCGCTATACACTCACTATCACTTATCCGACCCACGGAAAACAGTGATGGAGCACTCTAGCCTTGAACAGTATTACTACCGACAAGATCATCAGATACAGCAAGCTGGCACTAATGACTTATATAAGCTTTTTTGGCCTGCTGGTGATGTACAGCAACTTCACCGACTACGCATCCAACTATGAGTACGTCAGTCATATCCTGAGCATGGACACCACCCGGGAAAACATCAACCTGAACTACCGGGCAATCACCTCACCCATGCTCCACCACCGAATCTATTGGTTCATCATTACACTTGAAGTGATCTATACGGCCTTCTGCCTGATTGGTGCCTATTACCTTTTCCATTACAGGAATGCGCCGGCCGAGGAATTCCATGAGGCCAAGAAGTTTTCAATCATCGGATTATTGATCGCCATATTTGTCTACTACGTTTGCCTGCAAGTGATCGGCGTTGAATGGTTCAACATGGACGAATCACAAACCTGGAATGCCAAGGACTGGGCCCGGCATATTGTCGACTTCATACTTCCGCTGCTGATATTCGTCGCACTCCGGACCGAGCGCTAAGCGCACTCGGCCCCGACGTATTCAGGCGAGTTTGCCATTGCCTTGCGCTATCGGCGCCTTGGGTTTGCGGAACACCAGTACGTTGCCAAGCATCACCAACACTAGCCCCACCAATGCCGGCGCGGTCCATTGATAGCCTTCGGCAAACGCCGAGACATTCAGCGCCACGACCGGGAACAGCACGGTGCAATAGGCCGCTCGCTCCGGGCCCATACGCCCGACCAGCGTCAAGTAAGCGGTGAAGCCGATGACCGAACCCGGAATCACCAGGTACAGCAGCGAGCCGATATAACGCGCGTTCCATTCCATGTCGAACGGAATGCCCCTGACCAGACACCACACCGACAACATCGCGGCGCCATACGCCATGCCCCAGGCGTTGGTGGTCAACGGCTTCAAACCGGCCTTCTGTTGCAGGCTCGAGAGCATGTTCCCGGCCGAGAAACACAGGGTGCCGAGCAATGCCAGGCCCAGGCCGAGCAAGGTTTCCGGGCTGGCGGTGTGGCCGGCCAACTCAGGCCAGAACAACAGGCCAAGCCCGGACAAGCCCAACGCACCGCCCATCAAAACGTTGCGGGCGATTTTCTGGCCGAAGAACACCCGTGCATTGAGCGCGTTCCACAACGTGGCCGTGGAAAACACCACGGCGACCAGCCCGCTGGGAATCCACTGACTGGCCGTCAGGAAACACATGAAATTGATGCAGAACAGGCACAAGCCCTGTGCCAGACAGATCAAATGCCCGCGACGGTTCATCACTTGCAGGCGCCGGCTGAGCAGCAACAGGACGAACAGCACCAGTGCCGCGAGGCCGAAGCGATAAACGATCGACACGGGAATGGCCACCACACCCAACTGCCATTTCAAGGCAATCCAGGTGGTGCCCCAGATCAGCACGGTCAATAAATACAGCGAAAGGTTCATGACTAAGGCTCCTCAATAGGAACTCAGTGTCCTGCGCCCAGCGTGGGCGCACTTGCATAAACTTGCGCTTTTGTCGTGGCAGAGGCTGGCAGCACAGGGCCTACGGAGTAGGATGCAAGGCGTCGGAGAGAAGCGATCATGCCCGCACGAGTGTCCTGCCTCTCAAATACGTTCCTCTTGTGACGAGGGGCTGTTGCTGTCAGGCAAGGCGCCGCGACGAGTCATGGCCCGCTATGGCGAGGAGCGGCAACGCAGCATGGCGGCAACAGGCACCGTCACAAAGGAACAATATTTGAGAGACAGGACACTTGATACCCTGCAAGTCTTTCAAGCCCTCAACCGCTCGCCCAATGCTCGTCTGGAGCAAAGCGCCGAGCTCGGTGACGGCATGGCTGCAGCCTTGTGGACCAACCATCACGACGCCCAGGATTACGAAGCGCCGAGCCACCACACACTGTCGTGCTACATCGCCGGCGGCACCGGCACGTTCCGCCGCGATCAGCCCGGCACCAAGGGCGGCCCGGACAAGCTGTGCATCCTGCCGGCCGAGCATCAGTCGGGCTGGGTGATCAACGGCGACATTCGCCTCGCCCATGTGTATTTCAGCCCCGAACAATTCGCCCTCGGCTGCGTCACGCTGCTGGACCGCGAGCCTCGCGAACTGCAATTGCGCGAAGCCACTTTCCTTGACGATCCAGCGCAGGCCCGACGCTTTCGGCAGATGCTCACCCTCAGCTGGGACGAACCCGGCGAGCGCCTGCTCACCAGCAGCCTGGCTCACGAAATGCTCAGCCACGTGTTGCTCGGCCAGGTCGGGATGCGTGAGGGCTTGCGGTTAAAAGGCGGATTGGCGGCGCACCAGCGGCGGCAGTTGGTGGAGTTCATCGACAATCAATTGGCCGAGGCGATCAGCCTAGGGCAATTGGCGGCGTTGTGTACGCTGTCGGAATATCACTTTGCGAGGATGTTTCGGGAGAGCTTTGGCTTACCGCCGCATCAGTATGTGTTGGCGCGCAGACTGGGCCGGGCGCGGGAGTTGTTGCGTTCGACATCGCAGCCTTTGGGAGAGATTGCATTGGCGTGCGGCTTTGCCAGTGCGAGCCATTTCACCAATCGGTTTCGGCAGGTTTTGGGTGGAACGCCCGGCGAGTATCGGCAGGCGTTTTTGCGTTAGTCCCGACATTTGCAGCGCCCGTCATGCCGTCTTCGCGGGCAAGCCTCGCTCCTACAAGGACAACGTAAAACGTGTAGGAGCGAGGCTTGCCCGCGAAGAACGATTACGCGGTCTGCGATCAGAATTCCAGTGTGCTGGACAACGAGATCTGCCGCGAATCCCCCATCGACACAAAGAACCGGCTCGCCGCCGAGGTGTAGTAGGTGCGGTCAAACAGGTTCTTCACGTTGAGCTGAAACTTGACCTTCTGCCCTTCGACTTTGGTGTCGTAGGTCGCGAACGCATCGGCCACGGTGTAGCTCGGCAGGTCGAAATCGTTGACCGCGTTACCCGCCCGCTCGCCAACATACCGCGCGCCCGCGCCGACCCGCAGTTGATCGCCGCCCACAATGGTGCCGAAGTCGTAGACCGCCGACAGCGAGCCGCTGTTCTTCGCGACGTTTTGCAGTTTTTTGCCCTTGTAGGTCGGGTCTTCGGTGACCTCGGCATCGGTGTAGGCATAGCTGCCGATCAGGCTCCAGCGGTCGCTGAGCTGGCCGCTCAAATCCACTTCAAGACCCCGGGAGCGTACCTCGCCGGCGGCGCTGTAAATCGTCACCGGGCCTTCGGAGTTGGCCACCAGCACGTTGCGTTTCTTGATGTCGAACAGCGCGACGTTGCCGGTCACGCGCCCTGGCATGTCGAGCTTGGCGCCGATTTCCCACGACTTGGCTTCTTCCGGCGCGACGCTGCCGTCGAGCACGGTGCTGCTGCCGCTCAACGGCGCGATGGTTGAGTTGGGTTTGAACGATTCGGTGTAGCTGCCGTAGAACGACAGTTCATCGGTGAACCGATAGACCAGACCGGCGCGCGGCACCCATTTCTGACCGTTGCTGTCGGTGTTGGCCTGGAACGGCACGCCTTTGCCGGCGTATTGGTCGTATTCCTGGAAGCGTGCGCCTGCGACGAAAATCCATTGATCGGTGAGGTGGATCGAGTCCTGCAGGAAGATCGAATCGCTGCGCAGTTCATCGGTCTGCGCACTGTCCGCCGGGCTGACCGTGGTGCCGGCGACTTCGCGGCCGTAGACCGGATTGACGTAGCTGAAGGTGCTCAGGCTTTTCTGGCGGATCAGGTCTTCGCGGTAGATCTTGCGGTATTCGTCATCGATGCCGAACACCAGGTCGTGTTGCATACCCAATACGTTCACCTTGCCTTCGAGGCTGGCGGTGGTGAAACGGTCGGTGCTGATCGCGTTTTGAGTGCCGTCCATACTGCGGGTCAGCGTGCCGCGTCGGGTGTCGATGGCGGTGACGCGCACCTGGCTGGCGTCGTAGGTTTCACGGTTCCAGCTGTAGCCGAAATGAGCGTTCCAATTGTCGTTGAGCTCGTGATCGGCCTCGAAGTGGTAAAGGTCCGAGCGGCCTTCCATGTTGTTGAAGGGCTCGTCCAGGCGTTCATTGCGCGAGATGTCCAACGGATGGTTGGTGCGCGGATCGATGACCGTGCCGCGGTCGAACGGGGTCAGGAACTCGCGGTGTTCGTAGGAAAACAACAGCGTGGTGCTTTCGCCGAACCACGCCAGCGACGGCGCCACCAGCGTATCGCGGTGGGTGCCGAAGTTGCGCCAGTAATCTTCGTCTTCGTGGTCCAGCACCATACGGTAAGCAAAGCCGGAATCACCCAGTGCGCCGGTGCTGTCGAGGCCACCGCCGCTGCCGTTTTTACCGTCGCCGTAGGTCGAACCGCGCAGTGTCAGGGCGTTGTATCGCTCAAGCTCGGGTTTCTTGCTGACCATGTTGACCACGCCGCCCGGGTCCTGGATGCCGTACAGCAGCGAGGCCGGTCCCTTGAGGACTTCGACCCGGTCCACGGTCGCATTCATGCCGCGGCCCTGCACGATCGGCATGCCGTCGCGCATGATCGAGCCGTTGCGGTTGTCGCCGAAACCGCGGGTCATCACCGAGTCCTGGGTGCTCGCCAGCGTGTTGCCCTGAGTGATGCCGCTGACGTTGGCCAGCGCATCATCCAGATTGCGCGGCGCCTGATCGCGAATGACCTGGGCCGGAATGACGTTGACGGTCTGCGGGATGTCCTGGAGCAAGGCCGACGAGCGCATCACCGAGCTGGTGGGCGGCGGCTGATAGCTCATGGACTGATCGGCCACCGAGTTGATGGTGGTGGTGCCCAGATTCAATGTGCCGGCGCTGGGCAGCGGTTCAAGCACCAGGGTGTGAGCATCGCTACGGCGGAAGGTGAAGCCCGAACCGCTGAGCAAACGCTGCAGGGCCTGCTCGGCGCTCAACGGGCCATTGACCGCCGGGGCGGTGAGCCCGTAAGGCGCTTCATCGGTGTAGACCACGCTGATTCCGGTGACGCGGCTGAAGTCGCTCAAGGCCTGGGGCAGCGGCTTGGCAGCGATGGCGAAGCTGAACGGCGTAAGCGGCTGCGTATTGCCCGCCTCAGCGGCCGATGCGACGCTCGAAGGCAGCAAGGCCAACGCCGACATACTCAGTGCAGAAGCACCCAACCACTGTTTGACCGAACCCGGTTTTGCCTTGGACTTCATTGCTCATTGACCTGTGTAGAACCTACGGGATGCGAATGACTCGCAGTTTCAGTCACTACACGGATGGGGGTTGGGTTTACCTCATCATAATTTTGAAAATAATTTTTTGCGGGGTGATGTGGCGTTAAGCCTGACGCCTTCGCGGGCAAGCCTCGCTCCTACAAGGATCGCGCGAACCTGTAGGGGGGCGGACTTGCCCGCGATGGGGCCGGCAGCCTCACCGCAAAATAATCAGATGCCCCATCACCTTGGTCTGCTCAAACCCCAAAACGCCCTGCAACGAACCCAACACCGCCTGCGGATCCTTGCTCGGAAAACTGCCACTGACCCGCCGCGCGGCCAGTTCATCGTTGAGCAGCACAATCCGCCCCGGGTAATAACGCCCCAGATCCTGCACCACATCGGCCAGGGTGACCTTGTAGTAATTGAGCCACCCCTGACGCCAGGCCAGTTGCGCTTCACTGTCAACCACACGCAGCTTTTGCGCCGAACCTTCGCCATACGCCACTTGCTGGCCAGCGGTCAGAATCTGCTGCTCGGCGTGCCTGTCCGCTGTCACGCCGACCCGTCCTGACAGGACCGTGACCTGCGCACCATGGGGCTGCAAACGTACTTCGAACTGAGTGCCGAGCACCCGGGCCTGGCCCTTTTCAGCGTCGACCACAAACGGATCGCCCGTGTGGGTCACGCTGAAGAATCCGGCACCGCGACGCAGCTGAACGTGGCGCTCGCCGCCACTGAAATCCACGGCAATGGCGCTGTCGGCGTCCAGCGTCACTTGCGACTGATCGGCCAGCGTCACGGTGCGAATTTCACCTGGCGCAGACACATAGTCCGCCCCCAGATCATCGATCCAGCGCATCGGCTGCCAACCCGCGCCGATGCCGATCATCAGCACCAGGCACGCGGCCATGGCCAGCACGCCAGACCAGCGCCGCACGCCGGTGCGTCGGGATCGGTTCATCGCATTGAGGTAACCCTGCAAGGCGAAAGCGTCTTCATCGGCCAGGGTCCGTGCGGGCATTTCGCTCAACTCCCACAGCACTTGCGCCTGGGCGTAAGCCTCGGCGTGGGCGGGATCGGCCTGGAGCCAGCGGCTGAAAGTGAGTTGATCGCCGCTGCTCGGTTGGTCATGCAACAGGCTCAGCCAGGCGAGTGCAGCCTGCTCTTGAGCGGGCGTCGGGGTGACGCGGTCGAGTTGATTCACGGTGCTTTCCCTGGCGTGCGCGTTGGCGGTTCCCGCAAACTGGCCTTGCAGGCATCGAGGGCGCGCATCATGTGTTTTTCCACGGCGCTTTGGGACAGGCCCATGGCCTTGGCGATCTCCGCGTATTTGCGGCCATGGATGCGGTTGAGCAGAAAGATTTGCCGGGTACGTTCCGGCAATGCGCGCAACGCCGCTTCGACGTGACGCAGGTCGTTGCCCGCCTCCAGCGCCGCTTGTGGTTCGCTGCCCTGGCTGTCCGGTTGATCCGGCATCCAGCCTTCGTTGACCCGCACCCGCGTGCCTTCGCTGCGCAAATGGTCGATGGCGATGTTGCCGGCGCAACGCAGCAGGTAAGTGCTGAGTTCCTCGACCTGCACCAGCGGACGCCGCCAGAAACGCAGAAACAAGTCCTGCACCAGATCGGCGGCGGTAGCGCGGCAGCCGACACGCCGGCTCACCAGCGCTTCCATCTGCGAACGCTGGGAAAGGAACACCTGAAGGAAATGCGCACGGGCGCCGCGATATTCGTCGTCGCGGGATTCCGGGGGATCGCTGGTCATCATTGCGCCAACACGGCGACGGGACTGGCAAGCAGGCTCAACCCAGCCAACGCCAGGGCCAGTCGCGGGCGATAAGGCATCAACAACACCAGCATCAAGGCGCTGAGCATCAACACCGCAAACCACTCCACCAACCCGAGCCCCCAACCGGTTTTCGCCACCGCCGCCCATAACGAAACTGCCAGCAGCAACCAGCCGCCCAGCTTGAACGTTTTGCGTCGCCGGGCAGACGGCTGGCGCCCCAGCAGTTCGCCGTGATGCCGATCCATGGATAAACACAGCGCGGTGAAACCGCCGTAGCAGAGCAGCAGGGCCAACAGCATTCAGTTCACCTTTTGCTCAAGCATGATCAATCGGGCGCGTTCTTTGGCGACGCGAACGGTCTGCCCGGTGCGCTGCATTTTCCAGGCAGCCCAGGCCAGGAACAGGCCACTGACCAGGCAGGTCAGATCGAACCCGGCGAGCGTCCAGTCACCTTGAGCCAGCGTCACGCCCAAGTGATACGGCGTGGTCAGCGCGTTCAACAGCGGCACGCCGCAGAACAGCATCGCGGCCAACGCCAATTGCTCGATCCAGGCCGCGCGACCACAACGGAACACTGCGT
Organism: Pseudomonas sp. FSL W5-0299; assembly: GCF_005930655.1. NCBI lineage: Bacteria > Pseudomonadati > Pseudomonadota > Gammaproteobacteria > Pseudomonadales > Pseudomonadaceae > Pseudomonas > Pseudomonas sp. FSL W5-0299. The sequence continues at coordinate 38,504 of NZ_RXHX01000044.1, read as the reverse complement.
GAACCACGCTCAAGCCCCAGACGATGAAGAAGCTGTTCACTTCCCAATCCGCCCGGGTGGCCATCTCCACCGGCAGCAACCGATTGGCCCAGAAAAATGCCGCCACCGCGACCACCAGCCCGGACATGCTGGCAATGTTCAGCACTTCCACCAGCCGCAGTTCGAAGGGCATTACGCCGCTTTTCACATGTTTGAGCTGACGCTTGCCGAGCCAGATCACCAGACCGGTTCCGATCATCGCCGTGCTCGCCAACCCGCAGATGAAGTACAGCCAGCGCAGCACGGGGCTCGCGAAATGGCCCATGTGCAAGCCATAGAAACTGCCGGCGATGGCCATCGGCACCGGTTGCTGTGGCGTGGCGCTGAGTTGCTGGCCGGTCACGCCGTGGAAGGTCACTGCGCTGCTGGCGTCATAAATCACGCGGTCTGCATCATCCCTTGAGACGACAATCGAAGCATTCGCATCCCCCGGATTGTTCACCGTCAGCCGTTCCGCCCGGCCGCCCGACCACTGCGCGCGCGCCCGCTCCAGCAACGGCGCCATCGGTGCCAGTTCCGCCGGTTTGCCGGCCAGTTCGGGCGTGCCGGAGGCCGGGAATACCTCCGCGTAAAACGCGCGGGGATCGCCTTTGTACGAAGCCAGGATGCTCGCCGGCATCACCATCGCCATGAAAATCACCAGGCTGCTGTAGGTGATCATCAGGTGAAACGGCAACACGAGAACGCCCACCGCGTTGTGCCCGTCCAGCCAGGAACGCTGGCCTTTGCGCGGGCGGAAGGTGAAGAAGTCCTTGAAGATTTTCTTGTGGGTGATGATCCCGGTGATCAGGCCGATGAACATCACCATGGCCGCGATGGTCGACAACCAGCGGCCCCACGGATAGGGCATTTGCAGCTGGAAGTGGAAGCGATAGAAGAAATCGCCGCCCATCGATTCGCGGCCCTGCACTTCGCTGCCGGTTTGCGCGTCGAGCAGTTTCTCGGTGAATTGCCCGCGCTCGCCGGGCTTGGCCGGGGTCTGTTGCCAGCGCACTGACAGGCCCGGTTCCCGGGCACTCGGCAGGTCGATCAACCAGCGCGAGGCGCCGGCCGCATGTTGCTGGAGGTAGTCTTGCGCCAGGGTCAGACTGGCTTCGGAGGTCACCGCACGCGCCGGTATCTCGGGCTGCATCCAGTGACTGATCTCGTCCTTGAAATAGGCGAGCGTGCCGGTCAGGAAAATCGCGAACAACAACCAGCCGAAGGTCAACCCGGCCCAGGTGTGCAACCAGGCCATCGCCTGACGAAATCCCTCTTTCATGCGTGGCCCATCCAATTAGCCAACCCCGACACCGCCGCCAGCAGCAGGCTCGCCACGATCAATCCGAACCAGGCTCGCCAGGCACTGCGACAGGCAAAACACCAGAGCACCGCGATCAGGTAGGCCAGAAAAGAGCTCATCATCCCGGTCACCACCGCTTCGGCCCGGGCCATCGGCAACCATGAGCTCAAGCTGACACTGGCCAGCGCTGCGACGATATAGCCGCCCAACACCGCGGCCAGCACTCGGGAAGTGACGGCCAATCGATAAGGAACGGGGAGCGTGCGGGTTTTGCCTTTCATGGTTCGACCTTGAAACCAGGTGAGGCCGCATGAAAGTCATGGGGCCAACAAGACCGCAATATTAATGATAAATATTCTCATACGCAAAAGAGTTCCGATGAGATCGCTTGTTCCGGACAGTCCGATTGCGATGCGAGGGGTGCCGAGCCGCTGATCCGCGGGCTCGGGAACGATCAGTTGATTGATCGGCAAAACGAAAACGGGCCTGCATGTGCAGGCCCGTTTTTAAGGGTGGAGAGCGGAAAGGTTAAATGTGGATCAGGCTTCAGCCGTTTTGCGCAGCCTGTTCGTTCTCGAGAAATTCATCTTCCAGCAGCGCATCGGCAGTGGGTCTTTCGAACGGCACCAAAGCGGCACGTGGTTTGCCCCGCAGTTTGCCGAACAGATGCTCAAGCGCATGTTCGAGTTTTTCCGCCGCACCGTCGATTGCTTGCTCCAGGGTGTCGGCTTTATGAGTGACAGAAATCGGTTGGTGGCCTTTTGGCCGCGCTTCCAGTTGGCAGCGCATGTCATGGGGACCTGGCTTGTCGCCATTCTCGTCCCGCAGATGAACCTCGACGCGTGTCAGGTCCTCTTCATAACGTTCGAGCGTGCTCTCAATGGTAGTACGTACCCACTCCTCCAGTCGGATGCTGCTTTGAATATGGTTATCACTGTTGACTTGGATTTGCATAGTTCATCCCTTATTTCAGCTAGCTCGCGAGAGGCGCATCGGCTGGCCCTTGGGCGTCATCACCGTGACCTCTTACTTACACAATCGGTCTGCGCGAAGAACATTTCAACCCCTAAAAAAAGATAAATATGGATTCGCAAAAAAAGTCGGACAACCACCAAAAGCGCTGTTAAGGTCGGGAGTTGGGTCGCCTCTCTCCTCAGTCACAATTGCTCACATCTGTCGCTCCGCCAGCGGGTGCAGACTGCGGAAAATCCCCGCCTCTTCTACCAGCCAGTCATGCACCGCACGCACGCCCGGATGGCTCAGCGCCCCTGGCGCATAGAGCAGCACGTAGCGTTTGTGATTGGGCACCGCCAGCCCGAACGGCACAATCAACGTCCCCCGCTCCAGTTCATCGTTAAGCAACGTGCGCCGCGCAATTGCCACGCCCATGCCGGCAATCGCCGCTTCGATGGTGAGGTGATTGCGGTTGAAGGTATGCCCGCGCCGCACGTCCGCGCCTTCGAAGCCGATGGCACTGAGGTAGAACTCCCATTCCGCGTACTCGTAACTGCCGCGCCAGGCGGTGATGTCGTGCAGCAACGGAAAGTGCACCAGGCCCGCCGGACCGTGCAGCGGCGGTCGGCCACGTAGCAGGCTCGGGGCGCAGACCGGGAATATCTGCTCGTCGAGCAAGGTTGTGGATAACAACCCGGGATAACTGCCGTCATTCAGGTCGATCGCCAGGTCGAAGTCCCCTTCATGCAACGGCACGCTGCTGTCCTCGGCCACCAGGCGCAATTGAATGTCCGGAAAGCGCTGCTGCAAGCGTGGCAGGCGCGGGGTCAGCCACTTGCTCAGGAACGATGGAATCGAACGCACCCGCAGAATTCCGCTGATCATTCCGGCGTCCAGTCGTCGCAATTCCGCATCGATGCTGCCGTAAGCCTCGTTGACGGTGATGGCCAGTCGCTGGCCCTCGGCGCTCAATTCCACGCCGCGCGCACGACGGTGAAACAAGCGAAAGCCCAGCCGCTCTTCCAGTTGGCGGATTTGCTGACTGACCGCACCCGGCGTGATGTGCAGCTCTTCGGCGCAGCGGGTGAACGACAAGTGCCGCGCGGCACAGGAAAACACGTGCAGCCAGACGTAAGTCTGGGCGTGCAATTGGCGACTCATTGTTTAGTCCTGCTAAAGGCTGTCTTAGGAAGTTTCGTTGGTCATGTAGGACCGAGGTCGGCAGTATCGCCGACATTGCGCTTGTCCTACAAAAATGGCAGCGATTTCTCTTCCATTGCTTGTATAGGCTTTAGCATGGCTATCAGTGTTTTCGATCTCTTCAAAGTCGGCATCGGTCCGTCCAGTTCCCACACCGTCGGCCCGATGCGCGCCGCCGCGACCTTCGCCCAGGCACTGATTGACCAGAATTTGCTCGACGCCGTCCGTCGGGTAGAAATTCGTCTGTACGGCTCCCTTTCCGCCACCGGCGTCGGCCACGCGACCGACCGCGCCTGCGTGATGGGCCTGATGGGCGAATGGCCGGACAGCATCGATCCGACCACCATCGACAGCCGAATCCAGACCTTGCGCGAAACCGGCGAACTGACTCTGGCCGGCAACAAGACCATTGCCTTCAACTGGCAACGCGATCTCCTGCTGCTCGATGAGAGTCTGCCCTACCACCCCAACGCCATGTCGCTGACAGCCTTCGGCGAAACCGGTGAGCTGTCGGAGCAAACGTACTACTCGATCGGCGGCGGTTTCATCATCGAAGCGGCGGAAGCCGAGTCCGGCATTGCGCCGGCCAGCGATGTGGTGCTGCCCTACGATTTCTCCAGCGCCGCCGAATTGCTCAAGCTCTGCAACCAGCACGGCTTGCGGGTTTCCGAGTTGATGATGGCCAACGAACTGGCCTGGCGCAGCGAAGCCGAGATCCGTCAGGGCTTGCTGCACATCTGGTCGGTGATGCGTGAGTGCGTCGAGCAAGGCATGCGTCACGAAGGCATCCTGCCCGGTGGTCTGAATGTTCCGCGCCGCGCGGCGAAACTGCACCGCAGCCTGCTGGAAATCGGCAAACCGAATGTCATCACCTCCACGCTGTCGGCCATGGAGTGGGTGAACCTGTTCGCCCTCGCCGTGAACGAAGAAAACGCGGCGGGCGGGCGCATGGTCACGGCACCGACCAACGGCGCAGCAGGGATCATTCCGGCGGTGTTGCACTACTACATGAAATTCAACCCGGACGCGTCGGACGATGACGTGGTCGCCTTCTTTTTGGCCGCGGCGGCCGTAGGCATTCTCTGCAAGAAAAACGCGTCGATCTCCGGTGCCGAAGTCGGCTGCCAGGGTGAAGTCGGTTCCGCCTGCGCCATGGCCGCCGCCGGCCTGGCCGACGTGCTCGGCGCCACGCCCGAGCAACTGGAAAATGCCGCCGAAATCGGCCTGGAACACAACCTCGGCCTGACCTGCGATCCGGTCGGCGGCCTGGTGCAAGTGCCGTGCATCGAGCGCAACGCCATCGCGGCGGTGAAGGCCATCAATGCCACGCAAATGGCCCTGCGCGGCGACGGCAAACACTTCATTTCCCTGGACCGGGTGATCCGCACCATGCGCGATACCGGCGCCGACATGCATGACAAATACAAAGAGACTTCACGGGGCGGCCTGGCAGTGAGCTGGGTGGAGTGCTGAGGAGCATTCCCTGACCGCCTGCAACACGTGAGCCCGAGTAAGAACAATAACGAGGCCAAACGATGACCGATGTACGTACACCTGCTGCCGAAAATCCCGCTGTAGACCTGACACGCAATAGCGAAATAACCCACAAGGGCTGGAGCAAACACGACACCACCTGGATGCTCGGCCTCTATGGCACGGCGATTGGTGCCGGAACGCTGTTCCTGCCAATCAACGCCGGCGTGGGTGGCTTCTGGCCACTGCTGATCCTGGCAGTGCTGGCATTCCCCATGACCTACTTCGCTCACCGGGGCCTGACCCGCTTCGTGCTGTCCGGCCGTTCCGGGGACATCACCGAAGTCGTTGAAGAACACTTCGGCATCGGTGCAGGCAAGCTGATCACGCTGCTGTATTTCTTCGCGATCTTCCCGATTCTGCTGGTGTACAGCGTGGCGCTGACCAACACCTTGAGCAGCTTCATGGAGCATCAGTTGCACATCGCCCCACCACCGCGAGCGATTCTGTCGCTGGTGTTGATTCTCGGTCTGATGGCGATCGTGCGCTGCGGCCAGGGCGTCATCGTCAAATGCATGAGCGTGTTGGTTTACCCGTTCGTCGCGGCGTTGCTGCTGCTCGGCGTCAGCCTGATCCCGAACTGGAACGGCGCGTTCTTCGCCACTGCCAGCGAAGGCATGCCGTTGCCGCTGTTCTTCAAAACCCTGTGGCTGGCGATTCCGGTGATGGTGTTCTCGTTCAACCATTCGCCGATCATTTCCGCTTTCGCCGTTGACCAGAAACAGCGTTACGGCGAACAGGCCGAACGCAAGAGCAGCGGCATCCTCGCCATCGCCCACGCGATGATGGTGGTGACGGTGATGTTCTTCTGCTTCAGCTGCGTGCTGGCACTGTCCCCGGCTGACCTGGCGGCGGCGAAGGCGCAGAACATCTCGATCCTGTCGTACCTGGCCAACCACTTCCAGACCCCGGTCATCGCTTATGCCGCGCCGCTGATTGCGCTGGTGGCGATCACCAAATCCTTTCTCGGCCACTACATCGGCGCCAGCGAAGGCTTTCAGGGCCTGATCGTGAAAAGCCTGCGCGGCCGTGGCCGGGTGATGTCGGCGAGCTGGCTGAACCGCATCACGGCGCTGTTCATGATCCTCAGTTGCTGGGCCGTGGCGACCTTCAATCCGAGCATCCTCGGCATGATCGAAACCCTCGGCGGGCCGATCATTGCGTGCCTGTTGTTCCTGATGCCGATGTACGCCATCCGCCGCGTGCCGGCCTTGCGCCAGTACTCCGGGCAAGTGTCGAACGTGTTCGTGGTGTTGATCGGTTTGATTGCACTGTCTGCGATCATCTACTCGTTCATGCCCTGAAACGGGCAGGCAAAAAGAAGGCGGGCCAAGGTGCCCGCCTCTTTTTGGCCGCGATCATTGTTCGACAATTTTTCCGGCATGGCCCTTGCTACATCACCTGCGAGGCAAAAGGACTTTTGAAAACCTCAGCGAGCGGCTTGCCGATGGTCCGGTAACGCGAACCAACCCGATCATGGCCGGTCAACAACTGCACGTTCAATCAGGCGGTGACGCATCATGGACAACCCTTTTCAGCTCATTACCGATGCCTTTGCAGCGGATTATCAGATCAACCTGAGCATTCAGGGTCTGGACGGCAGCATCATGCTGACCCTCTCCAACAGCGGCCATGTGGTTGCCAAGCGGATGATCAGCGCCGAACAGCGCAATGACCCCAAGCGCCTCAAGCGCCTGGTGCAAAGCATTCAGTTCGGCATCGCCATTGAACAGGGCCACAGCGCCGTGGCCATCCTCGAAGCCATGACCGATGGCGACAATCGCAACCTGCCGCCACCCTTGGCCAAAGCCCGGCCTCGCCCGACTATGGGCCTTTAAATCTCGCCCTTCTCGACGTCTGGATGCTCACCGGAACCCGTACCGATCTTGCGTTGCGGGTGCTCGATCTTCACCGAAGGGAACTGCGACGAAGCGTAACGCACCACCAGGATCGCAAACGCCAACAGCAGAATCCCGCCGCACAGGTAGATGATCCCCAGGTCCGGCGGATTGTGGTGCGAGACGTTGGAGATCAGCAGCCGCGTCAGCGCCGTGATCGCCACGTAGATCAGGAAACGTACCGGCATGTGGTTGGTCTTGAAGTAAATCCCGACCATCGCCCCCAGTTCCAGGTAGATGAACAGCAGCAGGATGTCATCGATCTTGATGTGCCCTTCTTCGATCATCCCCAGAAATTCCATCACCGCCGCCCACGCGGTCACTGCACCGATGGCGAACAGCGCCAGGTAATGGAAGGTCTCGACGAACAGGTTGCCCAAAGACTCTGCCAATTGATGCACGTTCTGCCGCAGGTTCTCGGCCCAGTTGATTTTCACGATGATTCTTCCTTAGCTCGGTTCGAGCGGATAATGCGGTTTTGACGTGACGGTTGTTCTGCATGCAGAAAAAAGGCCAGGGGCTGTTGGGTGAGATGGCGATGGGCTGCCACGGGGCACTTTTTTGGTGTCTCGTCGCCCCCCTTCGCGGGCAAGCCTCGCTCCTACATATCACATCGACCTTTATTGCCCGCGAATGGAGCAACACGGTTTAACTGACAAATGCTGATTTCGGTCTACATTAAAAAGCCACTACCCAAAGCGCGGGGATTCGCTTATCCTTTTCGCTGTATATAAATACAGTGGTCGAAACAGACAACTAATGTGAAGGCATGTGAGGTGGTGAATGGCCGTCGAAGTGGTATACCGCAGCAGCCGAGATCTGGAGCGCTTGTTCATGGATAAAGCCGAAGCTGACCGTCATGACAAAATGCTCGAACTGGCTGAATTGCTGGCTGAAGTGTTGCAGAAAGCCGTTCCGTCCCTGACCGAACAGCAAGTGGAAGAAGCCGGGATCTACATGGCAAAGAACCGCGATGTATTTGCCAAGGCATTCAAGAGCCAGCCGGACGCGTTGTCCGAACTGCTGAATGCGCCGGTTGAAGTGGTTGAAAAGGTTGAACCGGTCGAAGAGGGTGAAGCCGCTGCGCCGACCAAGCCAGCCAAAGCCGCCAAGACACCGAAGTAAACAATGCCCGAATTGAATAGGCCCTGAGTCCAATGGACTCAGGGCCTTTTTCATGTCTGCAGTAAAGGCATGGCTCAGCGGTACAGCACTTTTTCCGCCAACTCGTCCGCCACCCGTGCCGGAGAGCGTTTTTCCGCCTGGGCATGGGCGAAGACTTCGGTCAGCCGCGAGGCGATTTTCGACAGGTGGGCGGTAATGGTTGTGAGCTCTTCGCCACGGTGTTTGAGTGAAACGTAGATCAGCCCGCCGGAATTGATCACGTAGTCCGGCGCATACAAAATGCCGCGCCGCTCCAGTTGATCGGCGACTTCCAGATGGGTCAGCTGATTGTTCGCAGAACCGGCCACTGCCGAGCAGCGCAGTTGCGTCACGCTGTGGCTGTTGAGCACACCGCCCAGGCCGCAGGGCGCGAGAATGTCGCACGGTGTACTGAGCAACGCGTCATTGGCGATCGGGTGAGCGCCCAATTGCTCCATCGCCAATTGCACCTTGCCATGATCAATATCGCTGACCAGCAGTTCGGCACCGGCCGCATGCAGCTGTTCGGCCAAGGCATAACCGACGTTACCCAGCCCCTGGATGGCCACTCGCAGGCCTTCGAGGTTATCGCTGCCCAGACGGGCCATGGCGGTGGCACGGATGCCGGTGAACACCCCCATCGCAGCGTGTGGCGCGGGGTCGCCCGCCGAGGTGGTGCTGGTGACGTGTTGGGTCTGTTGGGCGATGCAATCCATGTCCGCCACCGAGGTGCCGCTGTCGATCGCCGTGATGTAGCGCCCGTCGAGCTGATTGATGCAGCGGCCGAAGGCTTCGAACAGCGCCGCGCGGTTTTCCACATGGACCGGTCGAACAATTACCGCCACCCCGCCGCCCTGCGCCAGGCCGGCCAACGCAGCTTTGTAACTCATGCCCTGCGCCAGGCGAATGGCATCCTCGACCGCAGACTCGTCGCTGGGATAGGCAAGGTAACGACACCCCCCCAGGGCAGGCCCCAGGCGGCTGCTATGAATGGCAATGACCGCCTTCAACCCGGTGACCGGGTCGACGCTCAGATGCAGCGATTCAAGGCGAGTGCTTTGCATGAGAGCGAACATCGTCGGGCTCCCGAATCACTTCTTGTAGTCGCCAGTATAGGCTTGCGCCCAAAATTTGCAGAAGCGCACCGGAATAAGCGGCGCTGCATTGCAGGCTTTCGGGCATAACCTGCGACCTCATGTGTGCGGTACTGGACGAATGCCGGCGACGGGGCTAAAACGAGGCATTGCCCGGAGATTTCGATGACGCCGCGCCAACGTTTTTTTGACTGCCTGCAACGATCACCACCCGCGCTGTTCGAGGCCGCGCTGTGGATGGCGGCCGAACATGACAAAGAGGTGGATGCCGAGAAGGTGCTGGGAGACTTCCGAGACCTGCAACAGCGGGTCAGCCATGGCTTGCCGATGCTGCCGGTGAGCGAACTGGCCCAGCCGCTGCTGCGTCGCATGAATGACCTGGGGTTCGCCCAGGACGATTTCACCCCGTTGCGCCCGCAAGTGGCCCTGCTCAACAAAGTGCTGGAACTCAGGCGCGGCCAGCCGTTGTCCCTGGGGCTGATCGCACTGGAGTTGGCCAAGCGCCTGGAGATCCCTTTGGTCGGGGTCAATTTCCCCGGTCATTTCCTGCTGCGGGTGCCGGGCGCCGATCATCTGCTGGACCCCTGCGGTGGCCGCCGCTTGTACCCCAATGATTGCCGTGAACTGCTGCAACGCCAGTACGGCCCGAACATGCAACTCAACGCCGAGCACATGCTGACCGCCGACCCTGTGCAGATGCTGCAACGGCTGTCACGCAATCTGCGTCAGTTGCACCTTGCCCACGATGACTACATCGGCGCCTTGATCGACGCTGAACGCGTGCTGGCACTGGGCAACGCCAACGCCGCCGATTACCTGGCCCGGGCCAGCCTCTATCAACGGCTGGACTGCCCGAACGCCGAGCGTTTCGACCTGGAGCATGCGCTGCTGCTCAGTGATGACCCGATCCAGCGGATTCGCCTGACTGAACGACTGGGGCATTTGCCGCCCAACTCAATCGTCCACTAACGCCCCCTGTAGGAGCGAGGCTTGCCCGCGAACCGGGCGCCTCGGTCTGTCAGCACGACCTTGTTATCGTTCTTCGCGGGCAAGCCTCGCTCCTACAGGGGGCGCGTGGGGCTTTAAGGGGTGTCTGGCTGGTTCGCCGGGCGGGCCTTGATGAAGGCGGGATGGGTTGCGGCCAACGCCGCCACTCGGCGAATCCGTGGATACGCCTCAAGCGAAATATTGAAACGTTCGGCGGCATAGAGCTGAGGGATCAGATATACATCCGCCAAGCCTGGTTCATTGCCAAAACAGTAACCGTCATCACCGATCAACTGTTCCACCGTCGCCAGCCCCTGGCTGATCCAGTGCCCGATCCACTCCACCACCTGCGGTTCATCGTGGCCCAACTGCCGCAGCTTGTTGAGCACGCTGACGTTATGCAGCGGATGCAAGTCGCAGCCGATTACCGCCGCAACACCACGCTCATGAGCGCGCGCGGCCAGGTCTTTGGACAGCAACGGCACCTGTGGATAACGTTCCTCCAGGTACTCGATGATCGCCGGCGACTGGATCAACAGTTCGCCTTCATCGGTTCGCAAGGCCGGCACGCGCCCTTGTGGGTTGATGGCCAGATACGGCGCTTGCCGATGCTCGCCACCTGGCGGTGCGATCAGGTTGACCGGCAGTGCCTGGTAATCCAGGCCCTTGAGCGCCAACGCGATGCGCACCCGGTACGACGACGTCGAACGGTAGTAGGTATAAAGCTCCATGACCGGATCCTCTTAGCGCGCCGCGATCACTTTGCCACGGCATTCGCCGAAACCGATGGAGGCAAAACCGTCGCGGCTGCAACGGGCGCGCAGGATGATTTCGTCGCCGTCTTCGAGGAATTTGCGCACCTCGCCCGACGCCAGCTCGATCGGCTTTTTCCCGCCTTCGGTGATTTCCAGCAAGCTGCCGAATTGACCGCTTTCCGGCCCCGACAACGTGCCCGAACCAAAGAGGTCACCGGCCTGCAACTGGCAGCCGTTGACGCTGTGGTGCGCGACCATTTGCGCCACGGTCCAGTACATATGTTTGGTGTTGCTGAGGGTCAGGCGATGGGCCGGGAGTTTTTGCTCGCGCAGGCCTTCGGTGAGCAACAGCACTTCCAGCTCGATATCGAACGCTCCTGCGGCTTGATCGCGCTTGTCGAACAGATACGGCAGCGGCTGTGGATCGCCTTCCGGACGTGCCGGTTGAGCACGGCGGAACGGCTCCAGCGCTTCGGCCGTCACTACCCACGGCGAGATGCTGGTGATAAAGCTTTTTGACAGGAACGGCCCCAGCGGCTGGTATTCCCAAGCCTGGATGTCGCGCGCCGACCAGTCGTTGAGCAGGCAGAAACCGGCAATGTGATCGGCCGCATCACCAATGGCGATCGAGTCGCCCATCTCGTTGCCCGGGCCGATCCAGATGCCCAGTTCCAGCTCGTAATCCAGACGTGCGCACGGGCCGAAGGTCGGCTCGGTCTGACCGGCCGGCAAGGTCTGGCCTTTCGGGCGGCGAACGTCGGTGCCGGAGGGGCGAATGGTCGAGGCACGACCGTGATAACCAATCGGTACGTACTTGTAGTTCGGCAGCAAAGGGTTGTCGGGACGGAACAGTTTGCCGACGTTCTGTGCGTGCTCGATGCCGACGTAGAAGTCGGTGTAATCGTTGATTTTCGCCGGCAGGTGCATCTCGCAATTCGCCGCCAGTGGCAGCAGTTTTGCGCCTTGGGCTTCGATCTTGCCGTGCAGGGTGCTGCCTTCAGCGAACAGTTCCAGCAGACGTTCGCGCAGCGCCACGCGAGCCTCACGGCCCAATTCGAAAAACGCATTGAGCTGGCCGCCACGGGTGGCTTCTACGGCGGTTTTTGCCAGGCCGTCGAACAGGCCGACGTCCAGTGCCGCTTCCAGATCAAAAATATGTTCGCCAATGGCCACACCGCTGCGCGGTGCCGAACCTTTTACGCTGAACACGCCCAGCGGCAGGTTTTGCAGCGGGAAATCAGCGTGGCCGTTGGCGGAAGAAACCCAGCTACGAGTGATGGAAGTCTGAGTCATGGGTTATCTCCGGGTCGGGTCGAAAGTGGCGGGCAGCGAGGCCCAGCAGGCGTCGTAATTAGTTTGCAGTTGCGGGCAATCCAGGGCGAAACGGCTCGGGCGCAGCACCTGGCTGGTCTCGAACATGAACGCCATGGTGTTGTCGATTTTCGCCGGCGCCAAGTCAGCGTTGATTGCCTTGGTGCAGGTTTCGCCATCCGGGCCATGAGCACTCATGCAACTGTGCAACGACGCACCGCCGGGCAAGAAGCCCTCGGCCTTGGCGTCGTACTCGCCCTTGATCAGGCCCATGAATTCGTTCATCAGGTTGCGGTGAAACCACGGTGGCCGGAAGGTTTTCTCGGCCACCATCCAGCGTGGCGGGAAGATCACGAAGTCCAGATTGGCCAGACCGTGGACACTGGTCGGCGAGGTCAGGACGGTGAAGATCGAGGGATCCGGGTGATCGAAACTGACCGTGCCGATGGTGTTGAAACGGCGCAGGTCGTATTTGTAAGGCACGTTATTGCCGTGCCAGGCGACCACGTTCAGTGGTGAATGATCGAGCTCGCAGCCCCACAACTGGCCGAGGAATTTCTGTACCAGGGTGGTCGGTTGCTTGAGGTTTTCGTAATGCGCGACGGGGGTCAGGAAGTCTCGCGCGTTGGCCAGACCATTGCTGCCGATCGGCCCCAGATCCGGCAGGCGCAGTGGTGCGCCGTGGTTTTCAGCGATGTAGCCGCGAGCGTACGGGTCAAGCAATTCGACGCGGAATTTCAGACCGCGCGGCAGCACGGCGATTTCCAGCGGCTCCAGGTCCAGCAGGCCCAGTTCGGTGGCGATGCGCAGGCGACCCTGCTCGGGCACCAGCAACAGTTCACCGTCGGCATTGAAGAACACGCGTTCCATGGAACGGTTGGCGCGGTAGCTGTAGATGCTGATCCCGGCGGGTTTGTCCGCGCCCGAGTTGGCGGCCATGCTCACCAGCCCGTCGATGAAGTCGGTCGGCTCGGTCGGGATGTCCAACGGATTCCACCGCAGGCGATTGGGAGTCACTTCCCCCAACGGACCACCGGCCAGTTGCCGCTCCAGTTTGACGAACGCCGGGTGATTGGCCGACGGCTGAATGCGGTACATCCAGGTGCGTCGCGCTTCGCTGCGGGCCATGGTGAACGCGGTGCCGGAGAACAGTTCAGTGTAGAGGCCGTAAGGGGCTTTTTGCGGGGAGTTCTGGCCGACGGGCAGTGCGCCGGGCAACGCTTCGCTGCTGAATTCGTTGCCGAAGCCTGACTGATAAGCCAGCGCTGGCGCCGTTGAATCGAGGTTCATGGAGCCTCCTGAACAGGGAGTAGGCAATGGCCTGTCGCTCTGCTGCAGAGGTCTCGGCACGCCAGGGTTATTTTTATCGTAATTCGATTACGCATAACGTAATTTGATTGGTATTGACCGTCAAGCTATAAAGACGCCCATTCGTCCCGGGATCACATCGCCTCCATGGAAACGCCGCGCAACAACGATAAGCAGAAAGTCCGCTCGGCCGAGGTCGGTACCGACATCCTCAAGGCCCTGGCCGAGTTGTCGCCCTCGACCTCATTGTCGCGCCTGGCCGAACACGTGCAGATGCCAGCGAGCAAGGTCCATCGTTATTTGCAGGCGCTGATCGCCAGCGGTTTTGCCGAACAAAACGCAGCGACTAATCACTACGGCCTAGGCCGTGAAGCCTTGCGCGTCGGCCTCGCCGCCCTCAACAGTATGGACGTGCTGAAAGTCGCCGCCCTGCCCTTGGCCGAGTTGCGCGATGAACTGAACGAAACCTGCTTTCTGGCCGTATGGGGCAATCAAGGCGCGACCGTGGTGCACATCGAACCGGCGGTGCGTGCGGTGACGGTGGTGACGCAATTGGGTTCGGTGCTGCCGTTGCTCAGTTCGTCCACCGGCCTGGTGTTTGGCGCGTTTCTACCCAAGCGCGAAACCGTGGACTTGCGCGATCAGGAACTGAAAGACACTGCCGACCACGCCTTGGCGAATGATCAGGCGTATGCGCAGTTGTGCGAACAGATCCGCGAACGTGGCCTGCATCATGTGCATGGGTTATTGATGCCGGGGGTGGACGCCTTGTCGGCACCGGTATTCAACGCGGTGGGGAACGTGGCGGCGGTCTTGACCATTGTCGGCCCGACCTCACTGTTTCACGCTGACGAAAACGGCCCGGCGGCGCAGCGATTGCTGGCGGCGACACGGGCCGTGAGTTGGCGGATGGGGTATGAGACACCGCCGATGTCTGAAGATCGGAACTGATCAGCTCCGATCATTTATGCTCTGGATAACGCCTTGATGTGGGTCCCGACCATCAACCGATCACGCGGGTCGAACTCTCGGGGGTCCAGTGCGGCACAGCCACCGCAGTGACATAACTGATTCCAACCGGAACGCCCGTGACGGCCGAGAGCACGTCGGTCAGATCCCTGATTGTGGACAGCAGACCAAGTGCAGAGGCCGCCGATCCTACCGAAGCGACCTTACCCAGGTACATGAGGATTGCCCCACGCCATGCGGCAGCAAAATGCGCATTGGCGCCTGCAGAATCCCCATGGCTGGATGCAATGATGCCTTGCACGATCGAATGACTGATCTTCAACACACTGACGGCGAATCCCACCGGCGGGACAAAGATCGAGATCACATCCAATGCCACTTCGAGAAGAATCTTAGTCTCCTGCCAAAACGCTTCGACTGGCGTGGTGGTCAGGACATCCAGATCATCAAGTGCTCGATTAATCAGACTTTCGTACTCGGCCTTGAAGTTGTAGACCGGATGGGTTCCGCCCAACCCCGGTACTGGCAGCGAACCTTGCGGATCTCCGGACTTGCTGATGTAGGCGCCGACCCTGTCCTGCCCACGTAAACCGGCCAGACTCCGAAGATGCTCGCCCAAAAGTCGATCGTTCTGGATAGCCTTGGATAAATCACCGACCCAGATAAAGGACTTGCCAGGCGAATTCGGGATATAGGCAAACTTCACATGCCCCTCACCAAAAACGTAACCCCCCGCTATGCGGGCACCTTCAAGCCAGAATTCATAAACCCCTTCGCCAGGTTCACTGCCGGGTGAAACACCGTCTGGCGTCCTTGTGTCTCGATCCAGCCCCTTGATTGACTCGATCAGCCAATCATAATGCGCCGACGGCAACGTGCCATTGAGCTTTTGCGTCAGTGCCGCCCTGAACATCTCGTTTTTCTTGAGCTCCCGATACAGGTTTGCCCGCAGATCAATATCCGGCGTCCATAGAAAGTTTGATTTCAGATAATGGCTGTAATGCTTGCCTGGCATCAAGTCGATTAGCTGATTGAGCGTACTGGAATTCAGCTCAGTCATTGGCTCGCCCGTGTCCTTCCACCAGAACTCAGACACCCGGATACTGTCTCTAAGCGTATTCGATCCAGGCAGCAAGATTTTCTCGAACACATTCGTATCGCTGCGCCACAGATGCCAATTGATAAATAACTGTGTCAGCGTCATTGCGCCTTTATGAAACTTCACCATGACTCGATCAGGATCGATTCGGCGATCGCCCGCCCGGCCCAGATACTCATTCAAATGGTTCATGACCAATTCACGAGAAAACTTTTGAAGGCCCTCAATATGAAATATGTCTTTTGACGCGTTATAGATGGCCTTGAAGTCCGTGGTCAAACGATTGAACAGCCGGCGATCAGACGTAGGGGCGTTTCGGTACCAATGGGGCGTGACGGCCTTTTCTTCCGCGTCTTCCCAGTCAAGGACACTTTGAATACTGCCCTTTAACATTTCACTTTCAACCCAGGCAACAAGATTGACCTGGTCCCACCATGCTCTGCCCTGAATCCTCTCCCTCGGTTCACCACGCGGCCATTCCTTGCCGAACACTTCATGTTCCAGGTTATGTCGATCACTCACATGCACTTGGGTTCGAAGGTAGGTGCGTCCCTCTTCTTCAAGGGCCCACAACCCTATATACCGTTGCAGACTGTCCAGATCGGAGAATTCGTACCAGTCTTTATTCATCGGGGAGCCCGGTGCATAGAGCACGTACGTTTTGAGATTCGAGTCTCCTGCTTTCCTCCGGTAGACAATAAGATCCTTCAAGGGCTTGAAGTTATAGAAAGCGCTTAACGCAATCCCAGACGCTTCAATAGAGGGATCACCAAAGTTGTAACGCTGAACAATATCCTGCGCAGTCGAGGTGACATGTTTTTGCAAGATGGCGCCGAACAGGGTCAAAGCCGTCTTTCGACCCAACACTTCCCGCATCGCTTCCTTGACGTTCTGCTGGCCATACACTCGCTGCCGTGCGGGGCTGTACGCCAGACGCAGATCCAGCGTTTCAATGGCTCGCATTATGTTTTCAGGCGTCAGTCTGGCGAGGTCATAGTTTTTCTCCAGCGTAATCGTGTAGCGCCCAGCCTGATCATGTGCCCCATACATGAACGCTTGGGTCAGTGTTTTCCGCTCAATGTGTTCTACCCGTTTGCCATTCGCCATCCTGACCGAGTGCTGAATATTCACGAACACCGTGTCAGGATCGATTCGCTCGTCGGTTCCCGGCGAGATAAACGCCTCCACGGCCTGTCGGGCATAAGCTGCAAGAGTCACCACGTCTTTGGTCAACTCATGAAGCTGAATCTGGCTTTCAAGCAAGTTCTTCTCCAGACCGACATATAGCTGCTGATTGGTGACATAGGCCTTCTTAAACCACTCGGGCCGAGCGTTCTCCAGCATCGCCTTGATCAAGAGCACATTTCGCGCATTTTCAGAGCGTACAAATGTATCCATGGACAGAACAGAATCCAGCGGTACCCACGCCGCCTCGGTATGCGCGCCGACGGTCACTAATTTTCGTACTTGATAGATGACATCACGACTTTGCCTCGCCAGCACGCCGTTATTGCAATGCTCAAACAGATCTTCAAGGATTCTCGCGTAGCGAATCGCTGGAACACTCGATACCAGAGCTCGCTCGTCCTCCGGCAGCCCCTGCAAAAGTTCGGTGCGGTTTGACGCATCGGATAACCGCTGTTGCAACGTTTTATGAAGGTCACTTACGGTGCCGAATTTTTCCAATCCACCGAATGGTGAATAAAGAACAACCTCTTGACTGACTGCTGGATTCAGTTCATTTGCAACAGCGCCAGAAAGAGAAATCACAAAGGTGGATGCCAGCGTCGAAAAAACCCCCTGTTGTTTTTCAACCGAGACGGCATAGCAGGTACTTGGCAGCCCCGAACCGATTAAACCATTGATGGTCGCGACGTCGCCTTTGGACACCAGATTCTCGCTAGCCGCCAGGTCCAGTTCGCGCCAGAAAAGTCGCGCCTGAAGAGTGCGCAACTCCTGTTTAGGCGACGGTAAAGGACGATTTTTACTATCAACCAGAGAGGATACGCGCCAATATTCACCTAATACGGAACTGCATTTCTCAGGCAGGTTTTGCATCAGTTCGGCGATCATTTTTCCGACGTTTGCCACATCCAGATATTTCAGCCTGAAGGTTTCTGCGCCGATATTATCCAGCTCATACATCCCATATATATCAGCAGTGTATTGGGGTGGCCTGCCGCGCTTTAAGCACTCAAAAAACACATCTAGCAGGTTGCCGGTGGGTTCCGCAGATGTTGGACTTGCACCCGAACGAAGATTTACAAAACGGCGTGCCATAGAGCCCTCTGAATCCATCTTCTGAAATTCGGTCGTCAGGACAACCTGAAGAACCGCCTTGAACGAAGGAATTTTCCTGAGTGCTTCGAGTAAATTGTTACGTGCTTCACGTACTTGTTCCAGCATTGCATTTGTTGCTTGCTCGTCTTGCATTAGAAATCTCGTTAGTTTGATCATAAAAAACGGCACGTTGCTGCCGATTAACTTGAGACCAAACTAAAACAGATCGCCTTATTATTAAAAACTCAAAAAATCTTTCAACATTTGTACAAGCAACTTAAACACAGAAGCGACACATAAAGAAAAAACGAAATAGATGAAACCGTACCCCTCACAACAAAGCGACGCACTCAGCCACCGCTGAGTTTTACACTGTGACAACCGCCTCACCCCACCCTTCAATCAATCATTAAAACACCAGACCTTACATATAAGATGAAACATCTCCCAGTGCAATTTTCCCAACCTGAAAACAACGTAAAACAGAACCGACTATTCGCACTCTGTGGGCGCCCCCCTCAATAAAAAGTTTTGCGCTCTTCAATCCAATAAACCGACACTCTTGGCTTTCGCAACCGCCTGAGTCCGGCGCTCCACGCCCAACTTCCCGTGAATTCTCCGTGCATGTGTTTTCACCGTATGCAAGGAGATAAACAACTGCTCGGCTATTTGTTGATTCGAATTGCCCAGAGCAATCAGCTTGAGCACCTCCACTTCACGTTGACTGAGCGGATTGACTTCACTCACCTGCAGATTTTTTTCCGAACGATCCCAACCATCATCCAGTACTGGCAGAAGATCAGGCTTTCGCAATTGCAACTCAACGAGCGCTTGGCGAAGCCCATGGTGCTCAGAAAGATTCAACCCTTTGCGCAACCAATCTCGGGCACCGACGCTGTCACCGTTCTGCCACGCGACTTCGGCTGCGCCGAACAGCAATTCGACCTCCAGCGCCAGCATGCCTGCGAGCTGCGATTGTTCCAGTGCCTCGGCGAAATGGCTCAGCGGGTCTTTGGCCTGGTGCAGGTCGACCTTTGCCAACACCAACAGATAATCGATCCGTGCGATCAACATCAGGGTCGCGGGAGGCGCCTGCCGTGCATGCGGGCCACGATAGTGGCGCAGTACTCGACTGAGCGCCTCGTGGGCCAGTTCCGGGCGCCCCTGCTGTAGCCAAAATTGACTGCTGATCTGCAATAGCACACCGCGGTAAACGGTGTCGGGAATCTGCCGTTGCTGCATCAAGCGCTCGGCATCGCGAAGATAGACAAATGCTTGGGCATAGTCGCGCTGATTGGCCGCCACCTGCGCCAAACCGAGGAAACCGTAAAGCACCCGTTTGTCGTGGTTGCGCATACAGATAGACAGCCCCGCTTCGAAACACGCAACAGCCTGCGTATCCAAGCCCTGGCACAAACTCAAGCGCCCACGGTGCAAGGCAATTCGCCCCAGCAGGGGTTCGGCAAGCCGCTGCTGTTGAGTGAGCATGTTCTGAACGTTGGCGAGCAAATGGTCGGCTCGCTGAGGAGCACCACGTTGCTCCAGCAATTGCGCATGATCAAGTTCCAGCAGCCCTTCGAAAACCAGCGAGCCTTGCGCACGCGCCAGGCACAACGCATCGCGATTGATGGCTTGCGCCACTTCGAGCTCGCCCCTGAGCAGGGCCTGTTGCGTCAAACCCGACAGACACATCAAGCGCACGGGCCAGAGGTCAGGACCGAGCACGTTCAGCGCATCGAGAAAATGCGCGCTTGAACTGTCCATCCGCCCTTGAAGATGCAGCAGCCAACCCTGCTGCGCCTGCCACCGTGCGATCAGTTGCCGCTGCAGAATCGCCGAGGGCTGCGGGATGAATCGTGACAACTGCTCGATGCAATCGGCGGCTTGCTCAAACCGCCCGGCAAACAAAGACGCCGCCGTGATCAACCCGACCAGTTGCGGCGAACCGTACATCAGCGCGTCACCTTGTTGCTCGTACAACCGCAACAACAGCACGACGGTCTGCTCCTCGAATAAATGCTCGAAACTGAAATGCTGCAACAGGCTGACCGCGACCTCGAACTCTTCGGCCAGCAAGGCCTGTTCGAACGCAGCTTTCCAGTCCTGCTCGGCGGCAAACCACTGACAGGCACGGCGATGCCAGGAACGTCCGGCCGGCCATTGTTCATCGCGCATCAATTGCGTGAGTGGGGAGAAGATCTGCAGCCAGTCGGCGGAGTCCTGCCAGGGCTCGATAAAGCACCCCAGATCCTGCAACGTCTTCAGGCATTGCGCGCCCTCCCCTGCGCCAAACAGGTGATCGCACAGCCGAGCGTTGAAGCGTGGCAAATGCGCGAGTACCCGCCAGGCTTCCGTCAACTCCGGGGTCAGGCCGGAAAACAGTTCGTGCTCGAGGTAATCGAGCAATGTGTCAGGTCGGCTGTGATGCGGGTCGTTGCGCGACCAGTCGCATTTTTGCAGCAGCGCAATGCGTACACCGGCGCACCAGCCGCCACTGCGCTGGATAATCTTGCTGGCAGCGGTGCTGGCATCGGCCGGTGTCAGGTGGCGCAACAGCGAGGCAATCTCCGTTTGATTGAAGGCCAGCGTGGCGCGCTCGCATTCGTACAATTCATCATCGAGCAGCAACCGCGGCCAGTTGCATTGCGGGCGACGGCGGGCACCCAGCCACCAGGTCAGCGCCGGGCTGCTGACGGCCAGCATGCGATCCAGCAGTTGATCGAGTTCCGGGTTCGGAACGCGGCAATAGTCATCGAGAAACAGCCAGGTCGGCACCTGCAATCGAGCCAGCGCACCGAGCATCGCCGGCTCTTCTGCCGAAGCCAGCCCCAGCGCTTCTGCCACTCGCTGACGAAAATCCACCGTGCTCATCGCTATGCCAGATAACGGCAACCAGCACACCCGGCATGGCGGCGGCGCCTGTAAAAGGCAGTCGGCGAGCAGCGCAGTCTTGCCACTGCCGGCGGGCGCGCAGAGTAATTTCACCCGGGACGTGGACGCTAGCAAGGGACCGGTCAATCGATCACGCGACAGGTGATGAGAGGACAGACGGGGCAGGAATCCAGAACGGTCAAGACACGGGGTCATGGCGGTCATTGCGGCGTGCCTATTTATAATTGTCCGGCAACCCTAGCCCTCTCCAACCCGCTTGTTGAGAAGTATTCAGAACGCTGATTGGCAGCCATAAAAAAGGCGACCCACCGGTCGCCTTCTGCACTGCGAATGTATCAACGCCCTTACCGGACGCCCTCGGCACGCAACGCCGATGGCGTGTAGTCCGCCGCCTTGGCTTCGAAGCCGAATTCAAAGCTGTGCTTCTCTTCGTTCTTCATCCCCAGCGCAATGTATCGACCGGCAATGATGTCGTAGAGCGCTTCCAGGGTGTACGCCTGGGTCTGGTGATCGTAGTAATACTGGGCGTGCCCCTCGGCCACTCGCCACAGTTGACCACGACCGTCATAGTGATCCACCAGCGCCACTTGCCAGCTGTCTTCGTCGATGTACATGTGGCGTTTGGCGTAAATGTGTCGCTCGTTCGGCTTGACCGTGCCGATCACTTCCCAGACCCGGTGCAGCTCATAGCGGGTCAGGTCCTGGTTGATGTGGCCGGCCTTGATGATGTCGTCGTACTTGAGACTTGGCGAGTCGAGTTTGTAGCTGTTGTAGGGGATGTACATTTCCTTCTTGCCGACCAGTTTCCAGTCATAGCGATCCGGCGCGCCGGAGAACATGTCGAAGTTGTCGGATGTGCGCAGGCCGTCAGCGGCAGTGCCCGGCCCGTCGTAGGCGACTTGCGGGGCGCGGCGCACGCGACGTTGGCCGGCGTTGTAGATCCATGCCAGGCGCGGTTCTTTCACCTGATCGAGGGTTTCGTGCACCAGCAGCACGTTCCCCGCCAGACGCGCCGGTGCCGTTACCGACTGCTTGAAAAAGGTCAGCACGTTGGCGGCTTTTTCCGGGTCCAGGTCCTTCATCAATTGCGGAACGGCGATCTCTTCCTCAAAGCGGATCGGCGTGTAGCTGCCGTTGGTCTGCGGCGTCACCTGGGTAATGATGCGGCGCAGGTTACCGCCGTGATATCGGGTGATGTGGTTCCACAACACTTCCACGCCGTTCTTCGGAATCGGGAACGCGTAGTAGCGGTTGCCGGTGAAATTGGCCAGGCCGTTACCGTCGTTGATGCTGTTCACGTTCAGCGCGCTGCGCTTGGCCGACTCGTAGATTTCCGGTGGCACGGCCACGGTGCGGTGACTCGGGTAAACCGGGATCTTGTACGTTTCCGGGTAGCGCTTGAACATCGCCACCTGGCCTTCCGAGAGTTTGTCCTTGTACTTGTCGACGTTGGCGGGGGTGATCACGAACAGTGGTTTTTCGCTGGCGAACGGGTCAGCCAGGAAGCCTTTGCTGTCCACCGCGCCGGCGTTTTTCGGGAGGCCACCGGTCCACGCCGGGATCGAACCGTCGGCGTTACCGGCCTTCTCGGCGCCGAGCGGCGTGAGGGAAGTACCGAGTTTGTTCGCTTCGTCCGGCGACACCGCCGCCATCACGTTGGCCGCCAGCAGGCTCAAGGCCAGGGCGCCGCATTGCAGAATCATCTTGCGCATCAAATTCATCCTTCTCAGCCAGATCAGAAGTTCACGCCGAAGCTCAGTGCCAGGAAATCGCGGTCTTCCAGGGTGTTGTAGTCACCACCGAAGAAATCGGTGTAACTCAGGCTCGCGGTATAGGTGTTGCGGTAGTCGGCATCGACACCGACGCTGACCGCCTTGGCGCCTTCGTTGAACAGCCCGTTGGGGCCATAACCCGCGACGTCATGGGACCAGGACAGGTTGGGCTTGAGGTTGATCCCGCCGATCACGTTGGCGTAATCGAGGATCGCCCGGGCACGGTAGCCCCAGGAGGTCGAGGTGACGAAACCGTCGGTATCGCCGCCGAAACCATACTGGCCGTACACCGAGTCGCGGCCGTAACGCAAGTTGCTGCGCGACTCCAGGCCACCGACGTGAACCACCGCCGCTTCGCCGACCAGGGTCAAGCGCTGGGCACCCCACACTTGATCGTAGAATTGCGTGAGGGTGCTCTGGATCTGCGTGATTTCCTTGCGGCGATAGCCTTTGTTGTCAGCGCCCGGGGTGGTGGCGATCGGTGATGCAGCGCCACCGGCAATCGGGTTGAGCAAGGCCAGGGTCAGGTCGTTGGTGCTGACCTGCACGGGTGCATTCGGCCGATAGCTGATCTCGCCGCTCCACGCGGTGCCGGTCGGCAAGGTAGTGGAGAAGCTCGCGCCGTAAAGGCGAATGTCTTCCGGGTATTCGAGGTAGTACTGACCGCGCCCCAGCATCACGCTTTGCGCCAGTCCCGCACCGCTGCCCGGCGCCAGACGGTTGGCCACACTCACCATCCCCGGCAGGCTGGCCAGTGTCGACAGGCCGGCCGTGGTGGTGCCGACCGTCGGCGTGCGGCTGTGGTAGTTCATGAAATACAGGCCGTACTCGGTGTCGTCACCGAGCCAGCGCAATGCTGTGCCCCACTGCCCGGAATCCCGCGCATCACGGTCGCCACCCCGGGGAACGACCACGCCCTCGCGGGTCACCTGGAGTGGCTGACCGAAAGCCGATGCCAAGGGCGCCAAGGGTGCAATCGCCGGACTGCCGACGGTGTAATTGTTGTTGCAACCATCCGCCACCACGTCGTTGCCGAAGAAGGTGCCGCAGTTGTCGACGACGGTCTGGTCCCACTCCAGTTGATAGAAACCTTCCACCGAGAGCTGATCAGTCAGGCCCTGGGAGGCGAACAGCATGTTCACCGGAATCAGCCCTTCCTTGATCTCGGCGCCCGGCCGACGGAACGCTGAGACGTCAATCGGGTTGATGCTGTTGATCGAGTTACCGATGAAGGTACTTTCACCCCAACTCACCACCTGCTTGCCGGCACGCACGGTGCCCGGCAGATCGGCGATGGAATAGTTGTGATAAACGAAGGCATCGAGAATCTGCGCACCGGAGGACTTGGCGCCTTCCTTGCGGCCACTGTCGCTGATCGGCTTGAACTCGCGGTCTTCGTCCTTCAGCTCGAAGTCGTACCAGTACTTGCCACGGACGAAGACGCCGGTGTCACCGTATTTCAATTCGAGGTCGTGCAGGCCCTTGAAGATCTTGGAGAAGGTTTCGCCTTTCTTGAAGTTCAGCCGGCCGTCATCACCGGTCGAAGACTGACCGGTCCCGCCGTTGACGGTGCCCACCAAAGATCTATCGGCATCGCGCATGCCCCAACTCGCGCCGACGGACAGCGAGGAGTCGAACGTACCCTCGATTTCGCCAATGTTGAACGCAACAGCCTGCGCCTGGGCACAGCAGCCCAAGGCAACCGCAGCGGCCAGCGCTTGCGGTGTGAAGATGGCGCGCATTGTTGTTTTTGTCATGCGTCTTCCCCGGTGAGTGACAGAAGGCCCCACCCTACTGCCGCACGTTGGGAGCGATAAGCGCACCAAGGAGGTATTCGTGGTGTACCTCTAAAGGATGAATGGCCGGATGGGACGGGGGTTTGCGCCGGGTATGGATGGGCTGGATGGGGGACTATCAGCAGAATGCATGGCAGCAGCTGCTACAGGGGACGTGGCGCGTCGGACTATTGCTCAGACTGCAACAGTGCATGTCGCGAATCGCTGTTTTTCCTTTCAGCTCAACGGCTTATTCTTGCCGGGCTTTCACGGCAAACCGCCAGAAAGCGCGAATCGATGGCGTGTGTTCAGTCCACGCCATTGGCGACAGAATCCAGATGAATCGACGCTTTTTCGATTGATCGCCCTGTGTTCACTGACGTTGATTTGTAGCTCCTTGATCCAACGTCTTGCTTTGGCCGCTGCGTTTGCAGCGGCCTTTTTTATGGGCGACATTCCTACAAGATATTTCCTATAACAACATAAGAAATATCTCTTTACGCAAAAGACAATCCTGCCTTTATTCCTGCCTCATCGAAATTTCTCGCTGCTTTATATGTAAGGTCTGACGCAAGTCTCGGACCCAGATTTTCTACTTCTGTTGTAATTTTTAATGGCACGACGCAATAACCGACAACTATTTTTTAATGGCTGACTGGCAACACGTCATCCATATGCACATTCAAAAGGATATGAATATGCAAAAGCCTCCAAGGCCAGGTTCTCTTGATATTCGCACGCCCATCCATACGATAGGCGTTGCTCCGGACCACATGACACCCGCGCCTCTAACATCAAACATTGTCACAACGGGTCCACATGGGCACGGAATACCTGTTTATTACCAAAATCTCAATACCATTAAAGCCACCTCCCAAGCGCTGGAGCAAGAATATCAAACCAAGTCCAGCCAATTGCCGCAAACCATTGAAAATGAACTGGCCGCCACTCGGCTTGAGGGTCCAACTGATCCACTTCCACCTGCACAATCGATAATTCGCGAACTGGATGTACGAAACAGACTCACTGCTCGAAAAACAGCCGAGTTCCACAATAAAACAGCTATTGCCCATTCTTTTTATGGAGGAGATCCATTTAACAGGCACATCAACGAATTCATGAAGAAGGCTACAACTATCGAAAAGAGGCCTACACCGGACGGCGCTGCCATGCAGGCGTTGTTTCAGTCTCTTCGGGCGGCCCACGATGCAAGATTGTTGGCTCAAGGTCTCGAATTGCTCAGGCAGCAAAACGTCAATGTGCAGAACTTCCTCAGTGCTGTGCAGGCCAATGAGCAAGCCCAGCGAGCAGCTGCAGAGTTGCTACGCGTAAATGAGGAAGCAGCAATCCGGGCTCGAGAACAACAGAGACTTGCAGCATTGGAAAACGCGCAGCAGGTCGCTGCGGAACAGGCTCGTCTTGAAGCGAAAGCTCAGGCTCAGGCTCAAGAACAGGCACGTATTGCAGAATTGAATACAGCCCTGGCCGAGGCTGAGGCTAATGCGAAAGCAGCTGCTCAGCATTTCGCAGCCGAACAGGCTCGTCTCCAAGCTGAAATGGAACAGCAAATCGAGCAGATACAAAGGCAGCTAGAGACGGAAAGACAGCGTCTGGAGACTCGCCTCAAAGTCATTGATTCAGCTACTGCCGTGGCTCAACGCCACGTTCAACGGGTGAATCTGATAGTTCAGCAGTTGAAGGAAAGGCAAGCGCAAGAGCGCGAGCGGCAACAGGGTCGTCTGACGGCAGAGGATGAGACTCGACGAAAACTTGAGCAAGCCCGCCTCTTGGGGTCAGAGGAAACGGAGGCCAGGTGGCAAAGCCCTACGTTTGCCAATGTCGGTTCGACCGCAGCATTCGGCCCAGCGTTTACCGGCACGACCGGAACTATCGGCAATAGCCCTGCGACCTCTCTGGCGTTAAAGACCGCGCTTCGCACAGCCGTATCCGCTGTCACCGCAACTCTTGCGACAGCAGCCGCTCCAGTTCTCGTAGGATTCGCCGCCCTTTTCGCTCCATCACGGCTAGGTAACGGTGATCTGTTTTCTGTCAGTGTTCCGCTGTCAGAACTTTCGCCAGTTCCAACTGCCCATCTGTACGAACAAGCAGTCGCCGGGGGAACAATCGACCTGCCGGTTACCCTCGGTTCGAAGTCAATAGGTCATAGGGTTGAGATCGTCGTTGTCACCACAGACGGCGTGACAGTTCCCGCCAGTGTGCCGGTGAATCTGGCCCACTTTGATGCTGGCAAGAATGTTTACGTATCGGGCAGCACTGTCGCCAACGGTCCAGTCATCACCTGGACACCGTTGGTGGAACCCATAAACCCCTCGACTGATCTTCCGCTGACCGAAACAGATCTGCCGATCTATGAAGGCGCTACTGTCACTCCCAACACCGGACGAGTGAATCCATTTCCAGAGCTGGATCGCTACGGGTTTGGCGGATTCATCACCGTCTTTCCGATCGACTCAGGCCTTCCACCGATCTTCACCCTGCTCAGGGATCGACGGCAGGATCCTGGTATTGCCAGCGGGAATGGAGAGTTCGTTTCAGGAATCTGGCTAGGGACGAGGTCACGGTCGGGAGGTGCACCGATTCCCAAGCAGATTGCGGATAAACTTCGGGGACGGGAGTTTTCGAATTTCAGAGCGTTCAGGGAAGCGCTCTGGAGAGCGGTTTCAGACGATTTGGAGTTGGCGACACAATTCACAGCCAACAATGTTCAAGAAATGAGTAACGGCCGAGCCCCTTTTTCTCGTAAAGCGGACAGATTAGGTGGCCAAGTAAAACTTGAGCTACACCATGTGAACCAAATTTCAAGAGATGGCGAGATATTTGACATGGACAACATCCGAATCGTCACCCCGAAACGACACTCAGAAATACACAAAGGAGATAAATGACATGAGCCTCTTTGACCTCTCCGACTACACCGAAACAGAATTCCTTAAGTTCGTTTCCAGAATCTGCCAATCAGAATACCCGACAGAGAAGGAACAGATTGATGCAGTACTTTTGTTTGAAGAACTAACAGAGCACCCCGACGGATCCGACTTGATTTACTACGCAGATTCAGACGAAGAATCAACACCCGAAGCTATCGTTGCGAAAGTTAAATCTTGGCGAAACATAAATGGCAAACCAGGCTTCAAACCCGAAGAATAAACATAAGGGAGCAAGCATTCATGCTTGCTCCCCTTACACTCTTAAATCGAATACCTCTGCAAATTCCCCATCATCTCCTTCAGCGCCTCAATATTGTCCTTCGGATGCGCCGCCCCTTCGAAATCACAAATCTGCTCCCACTGCGCCGCCACATCCTCCGGCGAGAAGCCCACCCGCGGATCAAACCCGGCGCCCAGGCTGCGCTCCCAGCGCACCTTGCCCATCCAGCCGCCGCCGACTTCAAACAACCCGGACGTTTCCTGGCAGTTTTGACTGGCCAGGTACACCACCAACGGGCTCACCAGTTCCGGCTTGAGTTGCTCGAACACTTGCGGCGGAATCAGGCCTTCGGTCATGCGGGTGCCACCCGTCGGTGCGATGGCATTGACCAGGATGTTGTTCTTGCGACCTTCGATGGCGAGTGTGCGGGTCAAGCCGTAGAGGCCAAGCTTGGCCATGCCGTAGTTGGACTGGCCGAAATTGCCGTAGATGCCGGAGGTGGATGCGGTGAAGATCACGCGGCCGTAGTTTTGCTCGCGCATGTGCGGCCAGGCGGCGCGGGTGACTTTGTAGGCGCCTTCGACGTGAACGCGGTAAACCAGGTCCCAATCGGCGTCGTCCATTTTGTGGAAGGTCTTGTCGCGCAGGATCCCGGCGTTATTGACCACGACATCAATGCGGCCGAAGGCGTCGAGGGCATGCTGTACGATTTTGTCGCCATCGGTAACGGAGTCGTGGTTGGCTTCGGCGATGCCACCCGCCTCACGAATTTCCGCCACTACGCGGTCGGCTGCCGAGGCGTTGGCGCCTTCCCCTTGCGCCGAGCCGCCGAGATCATTGACCAGCACTTTGGCGCCTTGTTTGGCGAACAGCAGCGCGTGAGCCCGGCCCAGGCCGCCGCCGGCCCCCGTGACGATCACAACTTTATCTTCGAAGCGCACAGACTCATTCATGGGGGGAACTCCAGCAGACCAAGGACAATACGTCCGAGTGTCAGGCACCAGGCTGCTGGTCACAATAAACACAGGTAAAGCTGAATAGTGCTTGATAAGGCTGGGGGATAGTCAGGAACAGGCCGCCCTGCGCGGCGGAGAAATCAGCCGATCCCGAAACGCCTGATAATGCTTGAGCACCTGCGCCGGCGCTTCAGTCTGCGGGTAATGGCCAATATCAGGCAGCAGCACCGTGTCCGGGTTGGGGACCAGTTCCCGATAGCGCTTGACCATGTGCGCACCGGAAATCGGATCGACTTCACCATCGATGACCCGCAGCGGAACCTCGCCACGCTGCATGGCGCTGACCCAACGCTCGCGCTGAACACGCCGCTCAGGAATATAAGCGATGAGCTTATGCATGATTCGCGGGCCGTGATTGCTGTCGATCAGGCCCCAGAAATCGTCCATCTCGCTTTCGGTGGGTCGAGTGTGCGGACCAAATATCTGCCGGAAACTTTTCACCAGTCCGTCGCGGGTAAAAGCTCTCCCGATCATCCAGCCCAAAGGGCTGAGCAACAGTTTTTGCATCAACACCGGGCGATGGGTTTCAGGAAACAGGCCGCCGTTGAGGAAAACACAACTGGCGATATCGACGCGCGTCTCGTAATGCCGGGCCAACAGTTCCTGAGCCACGCTGTCGCCATAATCGTGGGCCAACACATGCACCGGCTGTTCGACGTTCAGGTGCGCGAGCAGCGCCTGTTGCAGATCGGCCTGCTCCAACAGGCTGTATTCATGGTTGACCGGTTTGGCCGAGTCGCCGAAGCCGAGCATGTCGCAGGCAATTACCCGATAGCGCTGCGCCAGCGGTTGCCACAAGTAATGCCAGTCCCAACTGGCGGTCGGGAAACCATGGATGAGCAGCAACGGCTCACCCTGCCCCGCCGTCCAGTAATGGATGGTCTGGCCACGGAATACGAACGTCTGGCCGCGCTTTCGCCAGACACACAGGGGGATCTCGGCAAGTGCCATTAGAATTTATAACCCGGGTCTAGTTGATCGAGTTTGCGCAGCAACGCCGGCCAGGCCAACGCGCCGCCCATCCCTTGAGCACTTTTGGTCACGCCGGCAATCATCGCCTTGGCGCCCGCCAGAATCTGCGGCTCGATAGCAATCAGCTCGGCGCCACCATTCTGCGCCAGCACCTGGATATCGCAGGCGCGCTGAAAGGTGAACATCATCAGGAACGTGTCGGCGATGGTGCTGCCACAGGTCAGCAGGCCGTGGTTGTGCAGCATCAGGAAATTGTTTTCACCCAGGTCGGCTTGCAGGCGCGCCTTCTCTTCATGGTTCAGGGCAACGCCTTCGTAGGCGTGATACGCAAGGCTGGACAGCACAAACAATGACTGCTGACTGATCGGCAGAATGCCCTGCTTCTGTGCCGACACCGCCACACCCGCAGCGGTGTGAGTGTGCAACACGCACACCACATCGTGACGCACTTCATGCACGGCGCTGTGAATGGTGTAACCCGCCGGGTTGATTTCGTAAGGGCTGTCCATCAGCTTGTTGCCGGCCTGATCGACCTTGACCAGACTCGACGCAGTGATCTCGTTAAACATCAGCCCGAACGGGTTGATCAGGAAATCTTCAGTGCCCGGCACCTTGGCCGAGATATGCGTAAAGATCAGATCGTCCCAACCATGGGAGGCCACCAGACGATAACAGGCCGCCAGGTCGACGCGGGTCTGCCACTCGGCGGCACTGACCTGGTCTTTGACACTCTGGGGGGATTGGACGGGAGCAACTTTCACGGCAAGGACCTCCTGTTCTTATAGTTTTACTGTCGTTACCGCAGTCTAGTCGCCCCCGGATTTCGCGTAGTTGCATTGGCAGCCAGCTTGGTGGCCTAACGAGTCAGTTCAGGAGAAAGACTGGATCCATGTCAAAGGACCGCCGCCAACAAGGGGGCGGCAAACAGGTTCAAAAGCCCTGTCAGAACCATGACCAGCCCCGCAACCGAGCCTTCCTCACCGCCCACTTCATGGGCCCGACTGACACCGGCACCGTGCGCGCCGACGCCAAACAACGCACCGCGCGCAAGGGCGCTGCGCAACGGCAGCCACTTCAGCAGAATGCCGCCGAGCATCGCCCCGAACACACCAGTGAACATCACGAACACCGCCGTCAGTTCCGGCACGCCACCGAGGTCGTGAGCCAGCGGCATGGCAAACGGCGTGGTGATGGAGCGTGGCACCAGCGACATCGTCACCGAACTGTCCAGCGCCAGCGCCTTGGCCAGACCGAACGAGGTGCCGATGGACGCCGCACTGCCCGCCAGCATTCCGAGCAACAACGCCGACCAATACCGCATCAGCATCTGCCGCTGTTGCCAGATCGGCACGGCGAACGCGACGGTCACCGGCCCCAGCACCCACATCAGCCAATGGGTGTTGCTCGAATACTCCGAGTACGCGGTATGCAGCGGCACAGCGAGGGCCAGCAGCAGCGCCGGAACCAGAATCAGCGGCGACAGCAGATAACGCCCGGTGCGCCGGTAGATCCAGCGACTGAATAAATAGGCCGACAGCGTGAAGGCCAGCCAGAACATCGGCATCAGCTCAAGCTTCATGGGACCTCCGCAACCGCACCACCCCTTCCACGGTAAACGCGGTGACCAGCATCACCATCAGCGTACTCACGCCGATCACCAGCAGAATCCGCCAACCGTCGTCGCGCATCAGGCTGCCGTAATCGAGCAGGCTCATCAGCGCCGGGATAAAAAACAGCAGCATCTCGGCCATCAACAGGCCGGCCCCCATTTGCAACGCCGCCGGTTTGATCCCGCCAACCGCGAAGGCCAGCAGCAACAGCGCCATGCCGATGACGCCACCCGGGATCGGCCAAGCCAACCCCGCGGCAATTTCGCAGCCGAGCAGGTAGATGCCGAGCAGCACGGCCAGTTCAGCGGTCAATCGAGCCAGGCGTTTGAAGATGGATGAATTCATGGTTTCGGTCCTCACAGATGCTCATTTTACGGAGCGGGCTGCTATCCCCGAAACGAATTGTTAGACTCGGCTCTATTCCAATCTGGAATCAGGCGCATGGAATTCAAGCAGCTACGCAGCTTCGTCGAAGTGATGCACCAAGGGGGTTTCACCCAAGCCGCCAAGACTCTGCACATCAGCCAATCAGCGGTGAGCAAGCAGGTCGCTCAGCTGGAACAAAGTCTGGGCACACCGTTGCTCGAACGTTTGGGGTCGCAGCTGCGCCTGACCGCCGCCGGCAGCGTGGTGCTGCAACGGGCCGAAGGCATGCTGCGGCTGCGCAACGAGTTGCTCAGTGAGTTGGACGATTTGAGCCAACTGGCTCGCGGGGAATTGCGTCTGGGACTGCCGCTGCTGGGCAGTGACGCGCTGTTCGCCGGGCTGTTTGCCGAGTACCGGCGGCGCTACCCGAACATCAGCATTCAGTTACTGGAGGGCGGTAGCCTGAACATCGAACAGGCGGTGTTGAGTGGTGAGCTCGAACTCGGTGGCAGTCTGTTGCCGAAGGATCCGCAGTTCGCCTTTCAGCCTTTCTGCGATGAGCCGCTGGATGCGCTGCTGCCCGCCGATCATCCGTTGGCGACCAAGACAGTGATCGGACTGGAGGAATTGGCCGATACGCCGTTTCTGCTGTATCAGCGCAGCTTCGTGCTCAACGACCGGTTGCTGCAGGCTTGTCATCAGCTGGGGTTCACACCCAAGGAAGGTGGGCGCAGCGGCCAGGCGGATTTTCTTGCCGCACTGGTGGCCGCCGGCCAAGGCGTGGTGCTGCTGCCCAGCGTGGTGGCGCGTGGGCTGGTGCGGCCAGGCGTGGTGCGCCTGACCTTGAATGCCCCGGATTCGTTACGCTGGGACATTGCCTTTATCTGGCGGCAGGGTGCGTACTTGTCGAAGGCTGCACAAGCCTGGCTTGCCCTGCTGCGCGAGCGGCCGGTCAGCTCCGCAGCACCCTGATCAACTCGGCCAGCCAAGGCTCGGCATCGGTTTCCGGAGTCACACTTTCGCTGGCGTCCAGACGCAACATCGGCAGCACTTCACGCAGGCCCAGTTCGGCGAACAACTCACGCATCTGCTCGCCGCCGCCGCAGAACGTATCGCCGTAACTTGCATCGCCCAAGCCGATCACCGCTCCCGGCAAACCGCGCCAGGCAGCAGGTAATTGGTCACGGATCATCCAATACAGGGGTTGCAGGTTATCCGGCAATTCACCCATGCCGGTGGTCGACGTCACCGCCAGAAATGCTTCCGGGCCGAAGGCCTGGACATCGGCCAGTGTCGCGCGCGGGTTGTGCCAGGTTTCGAAACCCGCGCCGTTTAAAAGAGAGGCGGCGTGGCGGGCAACTTCTTCTGCCGTGCCGTACACCGAGCCGGAAATGATGGCAACTTTCATCAATCGATCCTGAAGCTGTAAAAGACACAGATATTAACAGCACGGGCTCGTTTGATCTTTTAGAATGCAAATCCCTATCAATACGGAAAGGATTCTCCGATGATCAACGCTCAACTGTTGCAAATGGTAATCAACGCCTCCAACGACGGCATCGTGATTGCCGAAAAGGAAGGTGACCAGGACAACATCCTGATTTACGTAAACCCGGCGTTCGAGCGGCTGACGGGTTACACCAGCGAAGAAATTCTTTACCAGGATTGCCGTTTCCTGCAGGCCGGTGACCGGGATCAAAAAGAAGCCCTCACGGCGATTCGCAAAGCGTTGACCCTTGGCGGCTCCTGCCGGGAAATCCTGAGAAACTACCGAAAGGACGGCACCCCGTTCTGGAATGAACTGTCCCTTTCTACAGTGAAGAACGAAAGCGATGGGCAAACTTATTTTGTAGGCGTGCAGAAAGACGTTACGGTGCAGGTCAAGGCACAGCAGCGAGTTGCGCAACTGGAAGCACAATTGGCTGAGATGCAGGCCGAGCTTGCCGCGCTTAAAGCGACGAACGGTAAAAACAAAACAGCGAATTAATGGTCATTAACTACAATCACCGATGACTTTGTAACTATTCCTTTCGAGCAAGCCATGCAACGCGACGCACTCCTGACACAGGATGAGCTGGATTTCATCCAGACCATGCAACACAACCCCCAGCTCAATGTGCGGGATGCGACGTCGAGTCTGCTCGTCAACGGTGGATCGCAAATCCGTGATTTGCTCACACGCCTGGCGGCCCATGAGCAAGTCACCATCCAGGCCAATTTCGAAAACCAGCAAATGACCTTTCCGCTGCATCTGGTGGAAGACGAATTTCATGCGCTGCATTTGCGTCTGGGCGTGCCGAGTATTTATGAAGACGGGCCAATGGTACGACCATGGCGCCTGACGCTTGAAGAGCCGGTGGCGCTGGAAAATGCCAAAGGCCAGCCCGGCACGATGTGGGTGCATGAAATATCGTTCAAAGGGGTTTTGCTGGAAGTTCGCAACAAGACCAAACCGCCCAAACACTTCGCGTTGTGGTTCAGTCCGTCAGGCTATGAGCGGATTGCATTGCGCGGCACCTTCGAGCGTGAAACCGAGCAAGGTTTCTACGCTTACGAATTAAGCCAGAGCGACAAGGATGAGACCGAACGTCTGCGTCAGTACATCCTTCAGCAACATCGTCTGACACATCCCGCCCTGCACATCTGATCTCAGGTATCCAGGTTTCCTGCCAGGAACTGTTTCAAACGCTGACGCATCACCATCCCCTCATTTCCCAGACAACCGATCGACGATCCGGCCAGGCTGTCCTGTGCCAGGTCCGACGCATCGCCAGCCAGCAGCAACTGACAATCCAGGCTCAAGGCCAGTCGATTCAGACGTCGAGGCAACTCGGGGGCAGGCGCGTGGTTGGACACCAGCACCAGTGCCGTGGGCTTGATACGCTCGCAAACCAGGGTCAACTCGTCGAAGGGCTGACCGATCGCCAGCAGTTGAATAGCCGAGTCGACACTGCTCAGGTACAGCGCCGTGACCAGCACTTCGAGTTCATGAGCCTGATCGGCCAAGGCGCAGACAATCACGCGTCGAGGCTGCATGACGCGCACCAGCAACATGCGCTGCAACACACGAGAACGCAGGAAACCATCCAGAAACAGCCATTCGCTGGTCTGACCGAACGCGTGATGGCGCTGCAGCATCAGCTTCCAGATCGGCATCAGGATGTCCTGGAACACCACGGTCAGGGGGTAACTGGAAAAAATCTGTCCATAGACTTGCTCCAGTTTAACCTCGTCAAACGCCGTCACCGCCACCTGAACCTCCTGCTGCCACTGGGCGTAGTCGGCTTGAACGAGTTCGTCGGGAATGATTTTCGCCAGGGCTTTGAGCGGCTCGGTCTTGGCCAGTATCTTGCCGACCTTGCTGACCGCGACGCCGCGATCAATCCAGCCGAGAATGCTGCGGACCTTTTCGATATCCGCCATCGAGTACAGCCGATGCCCGCTTTCGGTGCGTGTGGGCTGAATCAGACCGTATCGTCGCTCCCATGCCCGCAACGTAACGGGGTTGATACCCGTCAGGCGCGCTACTTCACGGATGGGAAACAGCTCTTCCTGTTCCAGTGCAGCTCCTCGCTGCAAATCTGGGACACCTTCAGTCAGGACAGGCATGTGGCAATTGAAGTCCGCGCGCAAAATTGGATCCCATTCTAACTCTTCCACCCCATGCTTGTTCAAGACTGATAAACGACGAATGTCGCTGGCGTATCCGTCAGAATCAGGAATAATCCTTGCTTGTCTCAAGACGCAGCCCATCACCCCGGCGCTGCGCCTGGCGAAACTCTTACCCGGAGTGACGCATCTGTTATACGGAGATTCACCATGTCTACCTCACCCGTCACGCTGATGGTTGCGCGCCGCGTCGCCGATGGGCGTTATCAGGACCTGATGGCCTGGTTGCGCGAAGGCGAACAACTGGCCACCGACTTCCCCGGTTATCTCGGCTCAGGTGTGCTCGCTCCGCCGCCCGGCGATAACGAATTCCAGATTATTTTCCGCTTTGCCAACGAGCAAACCATGCACGCCTGGGAGCATTCCGCTTCGCGTACCGCATGGCTGGCGCGCGGCAGCGATCTGTTTGCGCACAAGACGGAACATCGCGTGAGTGGCATTGAAGGCTGGTTCGGCGCGGTCGGCCAGCGCCCACCCCGCTGGAAGCAGGCGGTGGCAATCTGGCTGGCATTCTTTCCGGTTTCCCTGCTGTTCAACTTTGTAATGGGGCCGTTGCTCGACGACATGAGCCTGCTGCCCCGCGTGCTCATCAGCACCTTGTGCCTGACGCCGTTGATGGTCTACTTCTTCATTCCGCTATCGACCCGCCTGCTGGCCAGCTGGTTGAACAGCACGCCAGCACGCCCGTTGCCCGCCAAGCCCACTCCCCAAAACCACTGATCCCCCTTGTGGGAGCCCCGCAATAGGTGAATGCCGCTGCGCGCTGGTATAGTTTTGCTCTTACCGCGACGCGAGCCGTTCATGACCTCTTCCGCAGCTCCGATCCTCATCACCGGTGCCGGCCAGCGTGTCGGCCTGCACTGTGCGCAACGTTTGCTCGAAGACGGCCATCCGGTGATCTTCAGTTACCGCAGCGAACGCCCAGGCGTGCAGACATTGCGCGACCTGGGCGCCACCGCGGTATTTGCCGACTTCTCCACTGAAGCGGGGATCCTCGCGTTCATCACCCAACTGAAAACCCACACCGACAGCCTGCGAGCCATTGTCCACAACGCTTCGGAATGGCTGGCCGAAACCCCGGACACCGACGCCGAGGCCTTCACCCGCATGTTCAGCGTGCACATGCTGGCGCCCTACCTGATCAACCTGCACTGTGTCGACTTGCTCGAACGCTCAAGCCCCGCCGACATCGTGCACATCAGCGACGACGTGACCCGCAAGGGCAGCAGCAAACACATTGGCTACTGCGCCAGCAAAGCCGGGCTCGACAGCCTCACCCTGTCCTTCGCCGCGAAATACGCGCCGACAATCAAGGTCAACGGTATCGCGCCAGCCCTGCTAATGTTCAACCCCGACGACAACGCGGCGTACCGCGCCAAGGCCCTGGCCAAGTCCGCGCTGGGCATCGAACCCGGCAGCGAAGTGATCTACCAGAGCCTGCGTTATTTGCTCGACAACCCTTATGTCACTGGCACGACCCTGACCGTCAATGGCGGACGGCACCTCAAATAAGCAGCCCCCGCGAGGATGTTCCATGACGTTATCCCTGCACCAGAACGCCCTGTCCGAGAGCTATCGCGAAATTCTCATCGGTCTCGGCGAAAACCCCGACCGCGAAGGACTGCAAGACACCCCGGTTCGCGCAGCCAAAGCCATGCAGTACCTCTGCCACGGCTACGACCAGAGTGTCGAGGAGATCGTCAACGGCGCACTGTTTGCGTCAGACACCGACGAGATGATCATCGTCGCCGACATCGAACTGTATTCGTTGTGCGAACATCACCTGCTGCCCTTCATTGGCAAGGCCCATGTGGCTTATATTCCGACGGGCAAGGTGCTGGGCCTGTCGAAGATCGCGCGGTTGGTGGACATGTTCGCCCGCCGCCTGCAGATACAGGAAAACCTCACCCGACAGATCGCCGATGCGGTGCAACAGGTGACTGACGCGGCCGGTGTCGCGGTGGTCATCGAAGCCAGGCACATGTGCATGATGATGCGCGGCGTCGAGAAACAGAATTCGACCATGAACACCTCGGTGATGCTCGGCGCCTTCCGCGAGTCGAGCACCACCCGCCAGGAGTTCCTGCAATTGATTGGACGGAGCAAGTAGCAATGCCACAACTTCAACCAGGAATGGCACGCATCCGGGTCAAGGACCTGTGCCTGCGGACCTTCATCGGGATCAACGAGGATGAAATCCTCAACAAGCAGGATGTACTGATCAACCTGACCATCCTGTATGCCGCTCAGGAAGCGGTGCGTGACAACGACATCGATCACGCGCTGAATTACCGGACCATCACCAAGGCGATCATCGCCCACGTGGAAGGCAATCGCTTCGCCCTGCTCGAACGCCTGACCCAGGAGATCCTCGATCTGGTCATGGCCAACGCGTCGGTGTTGTACGCCGAAGTTGAAGTCGACAAACCCCACGCCCTGCGATTCGCCGAGTCGGTGTCGATTACGCTCGCTGCAAGCCGCTAAGCTTCAAGCTTCAAGCTTCAGGCGTTAAGCTACAAGCCATCGCAACCCATCTTGCAGCTTGAAGCTTACCGCTCGAAGCTGCCTCGCAGAGGCCCCCATGACCGATCAACAACGCCTGGAACTTGAAGCCGCCGCCTTTCGCCGGCTGGTCGCCCACCTGGACAGCCGCAAGGACGTGCAGAACATCGACCTGATGAACCTCTCGGGCTTCTGCCGCAACTGCCTGTCCAAGTGGTACAAGGCCGCCGCCGACGAACGCCAGATCGAGGTCAGCCTCGATGACGCTCGCGAAGTGGTTTACGGCATGCCTTACGCCGAGTGGAAAGCCCAATACCAGCAAGAAGCCAACGCCGAACAACAAGCGGCGTTCGCCAAAGGAAAACCCAATGAGTGATTTGAACACCCTGCGCGCCAGCCTCAAGAGCGGTGAGCATGTTTTCGCCGACACCCTGGCGTTCATCGCCACGGGTTACGACTACCAGCCTCAGGCTTTCAACAACGGCGGCGTAGAAAACGCCGCCGGGCAGAACGAAGGTTCGTGCAAGACCCTGGGCCTGGCGCTGCTGGAAGGCCTGACCGATGAAGAGGCGCTGTTGGCCTTTGGCGAGCATTACCGCTCGGTCGTGGCCACGCCTGAAGGCAACGACCACGGCAACATTCGTGCGTTGATTGCGCAGGGTCTGGCGGGCGTGAAATTCACCCAACAGCCGCTGACTCGCCGTTAATCAAAGTCCGCGAAACGCTTCACGAGCGACACAGAACCTGTGGCGAGGGAGCTTGCTCCCGCTGGACTGCGTAGCGGTCCCTCTTTTTGGGGCCGCTGCGCGCCCCAGCGGGAGCAAGCTCCCTCGCCACAGATTACGCTTTGCCTGCCCATCTCTTATTCGCACACATCCCGACTTTTAAGATTGACCCGTCCACTTTATTT
>NZ_RXHX01000043.1:0-48362 GCF_005930655.1 Pseudomonas sp. FSL W5-0299 | reverse complement strand
AAATGAATGCAAAATAGTTAGAAGAATTAAGCTATTGAATTGTATGGATAAAATCACGACTAACTGTTAGCTTGGGTCCAGAAGCAATCGCATCGATAAGCGCAATTGTGCTCACAGCTGAGCTGCAACAGTGTTAGTGATTGCGGCCTGCTTCATCCCAGCCCGCCTCTATTTCTTTGGCAATTTTCCGCTGCCCTCGGCGCGACCACCAAATCAGACCAAGGACAAAGGAAAAGCAAAGTCCGATCGCACCCAGCAAGTAAAAATAATCTCCCATACAGCCTCCAGTTCTCGGGCACGATAATCAGGCCCTGGTAATGCAAAAGGCCCTAACAAGGGCCTGTGGGAATCTGGTTGCAAGAACTACCCGCGTAAGCCTCGCCGGCTTGTGTTACGGGGCGCTGCCATTGTTTTCCACTAATCCAGGATCAGCTAAAGGTTTCCTAGCCTTTGGGTGCTGCGAGCCCAAGGCGGCGGATGATTGCATTTCGATCACCCTCAGCCAAAAGCATGTCTTCTGCAAACTGCGCTGTTTGCAACTTGTATCGCTCCCAAACCTCACGCTGTAAGGGTGTCATCAGAGCTGTACCGGCCTCGATAAAATCAATGGCGGTAGCTATCTCCTCAAATGCTGAAGCACACCACGCGGTTGACATTCGTCGCGGAGAATCAACCTCTGGAAGTAGTTCGTTAATTTGCGTCTTGGTAGCGTCCATGAGTAGTTTCTCAGTAATCGTTATGGCCTCAGCGTCTCACGGGCTTTCGGAATCCCAAGCGAAAGATCCGACCCATTTAGCTGTTGTTTTGCTGGTGGCTATCCCAGCCCACCCACCACTCGTTGTGCTTCCAGGTGTGCTCCTCGTAGGGATTGAACATCCGGCTTAGTCCAATGGCAGCAGCGGCATATCCTTCATCGAAAGGAAGCTCAATAGTCGACGACTCGGGCTTTTCCCCGGTCGCGATAAGCCGCTTGCGGCGGTAGGCCAGGCGCTGGATCTCACCCATAACTTCTTGGGCTCGTGGCATTTTCTGGTCGAGCAGCCAAGCATCTGCTTCGGCATTTAACTCCCGCCACGGGTCCTCAGGTCGACCTGGGCTAATCGGCATACCATCAGGATGCAGCACTCCCCCGTAGCACTCCGGGCAAAAACGTCCGAACGGTACGGCCGGCTTACCGCAGGCCGCACAGGGCCGGTCGGGGGCTTGCTCGGTCATGGGGAATGACTCCTTCGTGATTACATCAGCTGCTTCTAACAATTTTCCCACAGTTGCGGGTAATCCAAACCAAAACCAGGCACTCAAATCAACTCAACCAGGACGGGCCCTATAGCTCGTGCAGCGACCATCTACAAACGCCCCAAACCTCCAATAGCTCGTCCTCTCCCAGCCGCAAGGGTGGATACCTTGGGTTATCTGCGCACAGCATCGCCCTGCCATCGGAGTCGTACTGCAAGCGCTTGACCAGAAACTCCGAGCCGACAACCGCCAACACCACTTTCCCTGGTTGGGCCTGCCGCGACTTGTCTACCGCGATTAAGTCGCCGTCATGGATACCCGCGCCGATCATAGAGTCGCCAAACGCACGGAACAGGAAGATCGAGGAGGTTGGACCTATGCCAACCAACTTATCGAGCGAGAGGTCAGGCTCCTGGTAGTCGGCGGCCGGCGATGGAAAGCCACAGCTGACGGGGCCGCAGAACTGGAGGGTTGCCGGGCTGGAGTCTGGCGTGAGCTGGCCTATTAGATGTACGCGCATTGCTACTACTGTTCATTTATACAGCATTGAGTCTATATCTACCGCCAGCCTCATGCAAAGCGCAGTGGATTTTTTCTCCTGGGATTGCTTTCGTGCCTGAGAACTGCCCAACCCCCACCACGCCTTCGCCTTTTCTAACCGTTATCCGTCCTGATATTCGCCTTGCGCCTTCGCTCGATCTGGAAAAATGCCACACGGACACACCTTCAAATTGAGTACCAACATGCCAACATCCGTTGAAATCGAAGCGATTCTCTGCGATCCAGCCACCAGCGGCTGGCTCAAACGCTGTCTCGAAGAGGCGTTGACACGTGACCCGCGGTAACTGTCAAGGTATCTGTCGCCCTGTTTGATTTTTATGCAGCTATTTTCTCTACCTCCCTAACTACTCGGCGCTCTGGGTTTAGCGATACTAATGTCACAGGATGCCAGTTGCGGGCGTCACCACTCCAGCGCTCAGGATGCGCAGCTCTGGCTGCAAGGTTGAGCGCATGTCTCTTGGCTAATATGGCTTTGTCTTCTCCTGTGTGGCGCTGCATCGGCGTCACGAAGCGGATAGCACTGTGGCGGTGCTCATAGTTGTACCACTGGACGAAGCCGTGCACCCAACGCTGGGCAGCTGATAGGTCAGCGAAGCCACTGACGGGGTAGTTCGGCACATACTTGCAGGTGCGGAACAGAGCCTCGGAGAAGGCGTTATCGTTGCTCACACGCGGTCGACTGAACGAAGGCTGGATCTGCAGATCTCTCAGCTTCTCAAGCAAGGTGACGCCTTTGAAGGGGCTGCCGTTATCAGCGTGCAGCACCAGAGGCTGGCCTACCATGTTTTCGGCCAGCACGGCTCGTTCAATGACACGGCGTGAGTTAGCTGCAGACTCCCCCAGAAAGGCTTCCCAGCCCACGACTTTACGGCTGAAGATGTCGAGGATCATCACCAGATAGTAGTAGGTACCCTTGGCTGGCCCAGGAAGCCAGGTGCAGTCCCAGGACCATACCTGGTTGGGGGCGATTGCTGTATGTGTAGTCGGCGCTGGCTGTGATTTGCGGGCTTTGGCGCGTCCCCGGTGTGCCAGCTGGCCATGTTTACGCAGTACTCGATAAAAGCTCGATACGGAGGCAATGTAACGCTGCTCTTCATCCATCAGCCGAATAACAATCTGATCCGGCGGTAAAGCAGCAAACTCGTCACGTTGGCATTGCCTCAAGATCTCAGCCTCTTCTTCTGGGGTCAGCGCATTAGCAGGGGCTGGGCGTTCGGCTACAGGGCGTTTATCGCCTGTTAGCTTTCCCGCCTGCATCCAGCGTTGGTGAGTCCGGATAGAAATCCCGACGACTTCACAGGCAGCCGTCAAGGTGGCGCCCTCGTTGCAGGCGACAGCAATCAGCTCTACGGCACGTTGGCGATCCTCGATGCTGATCATGACTCCTCGTCCCCCCAGATCGCCCGTGCTTTTTTTGACAGCGTCAGCAGTGCTGCTGTCTCCGCGAGTGCTGTGTTCTTGCGATGTAGCTCTCGTTCCAGCTCTTTGATCCGCTTGCGCTGCTGCTTGGCTTCATCCGCTTCTCGACGGCGGTCCTCATAGGACAGGCTGGCGGCTTGTTCGCAGTCATGACGCCAGCGTTGCAGCTGCTCGGGATACAGTCCCCGTTGACGACAATAGGCAGCAACGTCTTCGGTGTTCATCGCTGCGGTCTCAACCACCGCTGCAAACTTGTCTCGGGACGACCAGCCGGACGTACCCTGGTCACTTGCATCGGGCAAGCAGCGTCCCTCAGCACGAGCTTCTTTGCGCCACTTGTAAACAGTGGCTGGCGAGATACCCTCCTGCCGGGCGACCTCTTCTACGCTTTGGTTATAAGGCGGTAACAGCTTGGCCACAGCGGCCTGACGTCGCTCATCGGAATAGCGAGGCATACAGATCTCCAAACGCCCCTGAATGTTTAAGAGAGTGTAACAAGGGACGCGACATCAATCCTGACAGAGGGGGATCCGGACGAGATCGCCCAGATGTATCTGCAACTGCACCGGCAACACCGATCCACCTGGGCATTTGAGGTAGCGCTCAGGCCATGGAATGAGAAATGGTAGTAGGCGCTAATCCGCGTCAGATCAAATCACTTTCAACGTCCGAGACTAATGACCACCCTGATCGGTGGCCTGATAAGAGCCATACTGGCCCCGATGGTGACAACAAAAAAAACCGAGAGGTGAGCATGAGTACACTACGAAGCAACTTTGAAGCGGCTGCGCTGGCAGACCAGGAGTGCCTGTCCGAGTGGCACGTTATCACCCAGGCCATGGTGGACGAGTACGCCGCGCTCACCGGCGACGGTGAAGGCGAATGGGTCCATCTGGACCCGGAACGCGCCGCCCAGGAGCCCGGCTATGCCGGCACCATCGTCCAGGGATTCTTGCAGGTTTCACACCTGATCAAGCTGCACGCCGAGGCAATGAAAGCCCGGCCAGCCATCGACAAGAACTTCGCACTCAACTACGGCTTTGATCGGTTGCGCTTCGTCGGTCAGATGCCGGTGGGGGCGAAATTTCGGGCGCGTGTGGGTGCGCGTGAGCTGGTGCAAAAGCCAAATGGTGGGTGTTTGCTGAAGCAGGAAGTGAAGCTTGAGTTGGAGGATGGGCGGCCTACGCTGGTGGCTGAGTGGCTGTTTTATCTGGATTCGCGGGCGTTTCTTGAGGGTTGACTGGTAGGATTCAGGTTGACACAGGATCAGTGGTCGCCAGTGTATGTGATCTCACGGCGCAACCCGAGGCGCAGGATATAGCCGA
Organism: Pseudomonas sp. FSL W5-0299; assembly: GCF_005930655.1. Lineage (NCBI taxonomy): Bacteria > Pseudomonadati > Pseudomonadota > Gammaproteobacteria > Pseudomonadales > Pseudomonadaceae > Pseudomonas > Pseudomonas sp. FSL W5-0299. The sequence continues at coordinate 43,821 of NZ_RXHX01000043.1, read as the reverse complement.
TACCCTGGATGCCGCCTGATAACCCATCAGGCGGCTGAAGCACCTAGCAACACCCTGGCCCTGGAACAGCTCTGATGCGAATCAGCTGCGCAGCCAAACCTCGATATTGCCCGCCCGCGCCACGCTGTAATCCCGACCTAGCGGCACTGCTGCGACCAACCCGAGCTGCTCCAGCTGTGCTATCAAAACCCGCGCTTCATCTGCAGGCAGGGCGTTTACCACGTCCGCAGCGCGCTGCAACAGGAACAACAAATAAGGCTCTACGCCAACCTCGATCGCTGTCCCGCGAAAGCAGGTGCTGACCATACCAATCTGCCGCAGCGCAGGCTTTTCAGTCACCGGCTCGCCGTCAGCCGGCTGCGCCTGCGCGACCCACCGATCCATAAACGCCAGCTTGTCGGTGAGCTCCGGAAAAATATCCACTGCGATGTGCTGCAGGACTGGTAACAGCGTTGGCGGCAAGGCGTCATTGGGCCAGAACTCAGGACGGCTGTCGGAATACTCCACCACATCCAGCCCGGGCGCCGTCATGCGCTCGACCCAACGGTGTACGCGGGGAGCACGGGTTTGCATGATCCCCAGCGGCACCGGATCGCGTCCCAGGTGAGCGAACATGGGGCCTATCAGGCCGTAATCGGCAATTGAAGGACGCCCACCCAACAGATAGGGCATCACCGCGAAATGCGCGTCCAGCACCTCAAGGAGTTGCTCGAAGGATTGCTCGATCAGCGCTGCGCTCTGCTCATTCACGCCCAGGCGTGGCAGATAGGAATTCATGCGCCCCATGATTTTCTCGGCCATTTCTTCGCCAGAGCCGCTGATAAAGGCATGGCGTAAAAAGCCTTCCTGCTGCACGCGGTACGACCAGCGATAATGCATGGCGTGCTTGAGCATGGCCTGGCTGCCGTAGTATTCGATAATCACCGCGACCACGCGTTGCAGGGGTGTGCTCGGGTAAACGGGATAACGCACGCCCTGCGCCTCGAAAAAATCGATAATGTCGACCGTGTCCTGAATCACTCGGCCCTCCGGCGTTTCCAGCACCGGAATAATCCCTCGGCCAATTTGCGGCAAAATGCGCGTGGCAAAGTCCGGGTGCGAAGTAGGCACCTCCACATAGGCGATACCCTGGTTGCGCAAATAACAGCGCGCCTTGCCGGTATATAGCGAGTGCGAGGAGCCGTAGAGGGTATAGAGGTTCTGATCGAGGGACATGACAAATTCGTTGTTATGGCTGGAAGACTGCCTCAGATCCTAGCGATCTTCTCCCCTGAAGGCAACCCGAAACCACGGCTGGTGTTGTCACCGGGCCGCCAAAGAGAGTGGCCACGCTCCAGACGTGGTTAGAGCTACCACGCGTCTGTGTCCCGGGAGTTAACCTTCACCTGCCCCCAATTAGGGTGGTGGTGGTGTTCTTGCCAACTTTCCATTCCTGCTGCTGGGTCAGTTGGTTGGCGTCGTCATAGGTGATGGTTTGATCGCTTTCACCATATGACCCTGAGCCAGACTTTTCATTTCAATTTCAAACGGTTAGCGCTTAAGTAAGTGCCATTCTCATCTGACCCCGTTACCGTGCACCGTTACCGCGCAAGACCCGTACCGCCTTACCACTGTCCCTTCAAGGCTCCCAGCCCGGAGGGGGCTGGCGCGGGCGATATCGTGGATCAGGATACTGCACGCCGCGCGCTTTAAGCATATCGATAACTTGGACTTTATGTTTCATTGCATCCGATTCGGCCGGTACTTGTCGTATCTGAACACTCAACGCCAAGTCCTGAAGGTTGTTATTCAATCCCTTCTGCAAAAAATATGCAACTAGATCGAACCTGCCCATGGCGACGGCCACTTTCGCGGGCGTATCTCCATTATCACACTGTACATTCACATTTGCATGATAGTTTTCAACCAACAAACGGACACACGCCTCACAAAACTCAATGACAGCCTGATGCAACAGGCTGTCTCCGTTTGGCCCGATCAGATTCGGGTCCCCTTTGTAGCGAAGCAGCACATCTAAAAGATCGACCCTGCTGGCGCCAACAGCCAAATACAGTGGCGAGGCGTGCAACTTTTCGTCACGGTAATTCGGATTTGCACCCAGCTTCAGCAGTTTCTCCGCGCCCCGGACGTTTCTTAAATAAACCTGCCAGATCAACGGCGTCACCCCATCAGCACCGATCGTATTGACGTCAGCTCCAGCCTGGACTTTTTCATCCACTTTCTGAAAATCATTTTGAGTAGCCGCTACCACCAACTCAGCAACTAGCGGATCACTAAAAGCTTGCTGAGGAGTCATGCCGCCGACCTTCTGTCCGGCAGCACAACTGCTTACCACTGAGAGCATGACTATAATAAACACCCTATGTTTAATGTTCATCTGACTCCAATTACCCCTTGATCCATGTTATTCTTCAGAAAAAACTCTTTTGGGTATTACGTTGTTCGAGATTTTTCCAATTTCTACGAGGCTGGGTTTTTTACCAAACTCGTGCTTTGCATAACCTGACTTCAGCAGGTGTTTTATTTCACCCAATTCCGCTGAAGACGCAAAGTCATATTTATACCTATTGGAAAGCGTACCAACTAAATTGTATAGGTAAAAAGAGTTTTTTGGGATTGATGAAATATAACTTTCCACATTGGATTTCCAATGTGCAGGCCTTTCATTTACAACCATAAGAATTAGATTGTGCCTGATAAGCTGGTCGCTTTCAGAATCTATGCAGTCATAAAGCAAGGGTGCAATCTTATTTGAGTATAGGTCCCCCGTGAACATTCTTACTACATTATAAGGATTTGCCAAAAATATTTTTTCACTCTTTCTTCTACTGTGTCGCCAAACCCATCTTCCAAAATAAAACCTTGGCCCTCGAAAGCAACTTTCCCTTGCGATGCTAAAAGCGGCGTAAGTGCAAACAGTATTTGCGAAACTTGTTTCCAACCACGAGTTATCTGCTTCAACAACAGTCTCTTAATATCTGGATCTACGTAGTCACTATTCCTAAGCGCTCGCGAGCTAGCCTTTATCTTCTGTATCAGACCACTAAGCGAGTATTCTTCAATAATATATTGAATTCTTTGGTCGTAAGGTCTTAGCTGATTATAATTTTTATCAGCGTGGTCATCTTTCAATGTATCGGGAAGGTTAGAATTTGAAATATTTTCGCTGACAGCCTCTTTTGCAATGGCTATAGATTCTGCGGAAGGACTCCACTCAATAGAAGCTAACGGATTTAGTTCCGCAGGAAGTCCTGTCTTTTGATCTACCAAGTCACATGCAGATGATAAGTCATCTGTTAGTTTTTCTAAGAGGTCACCCCGGTCCCGGTCGATACCTGTGTAGAATTCTATTATTTCAGGAAATGACGCATAGTTCTTTTGGCCTATAATGTAATCATGAAACTCTTTGCTAGCATACATTCGGCCCGGTAGACGCAGCCAACGACGCCGAGTTGCTTGCTGAAGTTCTCGCGAGCCATTGCGATAAGTTGCAACAGGCCAGCCGGTAAAGTCCTTGGGTTTTCCGGCACCTGCTTAACCCTAAGGTCCTCATCACCACCTAATGGAGGCCCAATGCCCAGCCACGCTCTTAACATCTATCCCCCGCAACGCTTTCGGGTGCGTGATGTTTCTCAGCACAAGGGCCTGCCACGTTTCGATCTCATCTTCGATGACTTCGAGAATGCCGTGGAGCGCTACTCAGAGTCCGTGTGGGAGACCGAAGCTCAGGCCCAGATTCAGGCCACCATGCTCGAAGAGGCCCAGGCCCGCCCTGTACATTGGGACGTGGTACGCCCAGACAATGAGAATTGATCTATGGCAAAAGGCGTAATAATTAGGATTGCCGCTAGTCTCACCGCGTCTTGGGCATCGTTTGCGCCGGTGTTACGCCCTTTCGTAGAAAGAAAGTCTCAATAAATAGGGATTTCGTACGGTATGGAAATTCCGGACTTGTCCCGCTTCTCTTCTTCATAGTGAATCGCAAGTGACGTATAAATTATTGCATACCGTACTTTTTTCATAAGCCTCAATGTTTGTTCTCGCAGCTCTTTGTCTGTGATTACAAGAGGATATCCTCTTAAATTTTCCTTCCCCTCAATTAGTTCTAGATCAGCGGCTATTTTAAGTTTTATTGCTTTTTGCTCTGCCTTTGGAACTCCGCTCTTGAGCAGTCTTCTATTCTCTTCTATGCGATCTAGAATTTCCGCACGATTTTTGTCTTCACGCTCAAGCTCAAAAGACTTAGAGATTGTATAGAGATCATCAATAACAACCCTGAATCCGCCGTGCTCAATTTTATTTCTTATATCCGCCAACTTACCGGCATTTGGGTCCATCCAATGATCATGCCCTTCGGCTTCGTTGTCATTTATTTCTCTGGACAACCAGTACAAGGCCAAAAGAAAGGGATTTTCTGATTCTAGAAATCTGCCCTTAACGTCCTTATCACGCACATACCAGACATTGGAAAAATATACTCTAGCGGCGGAATTAGGCTCCAAGTATTTAAAGAGAAGAACTGCAAGCTTATCAAAGCAAGAGTACAGCAATCTAAAGCAAATCTTAATCTGCTCGATATCGCGCCGATACAAGCAATAGTCCAAAGAGTTTGTCAGAAAAAGATCATTGCTCGCATAATGCGAAACCTCTCTTTTAGCGTACTTGCTTTCAATTGCCTCAAAAAAAGTAAATCTGGCATGCGCATACTGGTGCTTAATTTCAGAGAAGCCTCCGCTTAACCACAAACTTTCGGATACGCCAATTAGGGGGTTGATCGAATAAGTAACACTGGGAAGACCCATCACATCTTGGGCCACAACCGGCTCGTTAGAAATATCATTCAAGTCGTTAATGAAAAGGCGATTCTCTAAACACCACTGCTTATACAAACGCTCTTTCTGCGATCTTCCGACAAACCCCTCTAGGGTAGACAGATGAGGAAAGCTTTCACATATCTCGGAGAAATTGTCATCAAAATGCCGGACAAAGCCCTGCAAATGCTGGGCAGCATTCACAACTGCCAAATGTCCTTCATCGAACAAATCGTCCTTGCACTCATAAACGTATTTTAATATTGGGTAAGCTTCTTTCTGGAAGTACATGCAGTGACCTTCATCATATAAGCCACGCGAAAACTCCATAAGAGCCTGCCCTTTGCAAAAAAAGGCCATAGGGTTGTTGAAAGTAGCTATTGCTCTATCATATTCCACTACAGCCTCAAGGTATCGACCCTGACCATAAAGAGCGCTAGCTAGATTTGTATATACCCGGCTCTTCACGTCATCATCAAGTGCAGAGAACCCTGGCTCATACTGTGCTTTTTTGAAAAAATTAACTTGAAGCCCCGTTTTTTCATCCCAAGGGGAATTAAGTCTATCCGCAAGTACAGCATAGCCGTTTCCGACAATATAATGATTGTACGCCCGCAGCTCAGAGTTATCGTACATGCGACAAACTAGCAGCTCTATAAAGGCACTAATTTCATCGTACTTGCGCCCTGCAATTAGTTCATCCATCTTCGCAGCATCATCATTAATGCAGGTCTTTCCCATTATGTAAGGCTTCCGATGGTTGAGGGATGAACTTTCAGCTAAACCTTGAGCTTAATCTGAATCGTCCCTGGTTTTGTAGATGCCCAACTGTTCGCATTTTCCCTGGAACCGATAAGTACGCCGAACGCACCAGACCTACAGTAGCGCGGCGCTAACGAAATGTGCGGCGAGCGCTGGCTCATTACTGGTTCTCCCTGGAAGGCCGGGGCATAATGCACGTCAAGCTTCATCCCCTTCACTCAGGGGGCAGCCTATCCCAACCGGGAAAGGGTGTTCTCACCAGCCTCGGAGCCTTCATGCAACGCCACTACCTGAACGACTGACGCTCTCGCGCTCTCGCAGAAATGGCATTCCTTCGGTACGCGCCGAAATCGCATGAGGCTCACCATGACTACCCTTGGAACTACCCTGCTCGCTGAGTGGGAACTCGCCCTGCTGCAAATGCAGGTGGATATTATTGCCCTCGCCGCCAGTCACCTGGAGGAAGGAACCCGAGACGCAGAAGTCGCCCAAGAAATCGCCGACCGGGCGCAGGTGTTCGACATGATAGCCACCAACGGTCATATGCCGCTCAGCCCTGCTGCACGAAGCTTGATGCACCAGGCCTACTACGATGCTGCAAAGCTACTGCATGACGCCTACGGAGAGGCGGTTGAGGTCTAGCCATCCTGTGTTGCGCTGCTGGCCCGCCAGCAGCGTACTTGGGATCAGCGGCGCGCTCTGTAGATTGGGATTCACCCAGTCCTGCGGAGAAGACCATGACCACCATTGAGCGAGTTTCCCCTCAAAGACCCTACGTTGCGTCCTGGCGGGCATTGGGCGGCCATCAGATGTTCGTCGGGGCTTTTGAAAGTGCCAGCTGCGGCATAGTGCTGCTGGCCACCGACAAGGACAGCGAGGCGGCTGGCTTCGAGACGCCCGAGCAGTGCGCTGCGGCGATGCTGGCCCACGGGTTCAAGACCGACTCAACTACCTGGCTGGACATAGGCCCATTTCAGGGGCAGCTCGCCCTGTTCTGAGCGCGCGGGCGCTTGGGATTCTGACGGCTGGGGGTAGCCTGGAACCATCTAAACCAAGGAGGTTTCCTATGTCCCCGCTGCACTTCTCCCTCATTTTTTCAGGCACCGTTTCCCCTGACGGCGGCGATGCTGAGGCGGAAAATATCGCCCTGACTCCGGTCGAGCTGCTGGCCAACCTGGAGCAAGCCGTGAACACCATCACCGGAAACGGCCTGGTGACTGGCGATTCGCCGGCCACTCTCGACGAGCATTCCCATTGCGTGCGTGTCACCAGCGGTAAGCTCGACATGATGGCCATGCCGGTTATCTCGATTGCCCACCTCGACAGCGATACAGCTCAAGCGCTCACCGCCAGCGCCGGCCAGTGCAAGTGGGCTACCGTCGCCTGCTATCCAGAGGGGTTTTTCATCGGTTTCTTCGACGAAGGCCACGATGCCGAGATGCCCGAGTCCGCCCGAGCCATCCACCAGTGGCTCAAAGGTCAAAACCTAAATCGCTGGGTACGCCTGGATTGCGATTGGGATACCGTCGACGGCCTGCCTGCGTATGTGTGGTGATCGCCATGACCGACAAAAACACTTCGCACTCTGAACGGGCCAAGACCTTCAATCACGCCTTCACCATCGCCTTCGAGGTCGGCGGCTCAACCACAGAAGACGGCGCGGACGTGACGGCCGAGCAGATGGCCGCAGCCTTGAGCAAGCGGATAGCCGATCTGCTGGCCAACGGCGAAATGCTTGAAGCCGTGGGCGGTCCCAACGATACCTACCGCGAGGACGTGTAAGCTCTGTTATCTGGCCACGCATGGGGCGTGGCCAGCGCCGGAGATCGTCATGAGCAGCACCCCCTTTCTGCGCATCAGCGCCACCCTGCTTGACCAGCAAGCACCGCATACACCGCATGCTGGCCTCGATCTGGACGAGCAGGAAACCCAGGCCCTCACCCTGCTGCTGAACCGCATTGGCCATGCCCAGGTTCAGCCGCTGGCAGGCGATCAGCTTGAGGCGCACCTGATGGTTGCCGCCTTGGACAAGCTGCGCACAGCACTGCACCGCGCCTACGATGCCGAGTTTCCGCTCCCGGTAGCCTAGCTTGGGATTGCGAGGCCTTCCGGTAGCCTGAACTCAGCTACCAAGAGGCCTCCGCAATGGACAACCGTACAGTCAAGCACCTGATGCGCAACCCGCTGGCGATGGCCAACTACAGGGCCACCGGCAAAGCGCCGCAGTTCCGCACCCCCTCCAGCCCCCTCATCACCCTGCTGCAATCACTGTACCCCCGTGAGCGCGCCCAGATCACCGCTGTGCGCGTCAACGAGCAGCTGGGCTACCAAGGCGGGCGGCAGTTCCATAATGCCGCGCAAGCCCTCAACTGGCTGCTGCCGGCCAATCCAGGAACGCACATTCCTAGCGAGTCGTGGCAGAACAAGCGCTTCCAGAAGGCGCTGACCATTGATGACCTTGCCCAGTGCGCTCGGGTACCGGATCTGGTAGCTGATGAATGGTGGCGGCGTCACCCGCAGCTGGCCAGCTTGCGCCAGTCCACGCAAACAACTTCCAGTCCGCAGGCTCTGGAGGGCTCCCAGTGAATTTTGTCCCTCTCGATCACGGCAACCCGCCGAGTTCGGTTGCATCGTGCTGTTGCGAACGTCTTTGCCTAGACATGGCACAATGATGACCTGACCACCGCCAAGATTGAGCGACGACGTTTGAGCACGGACACTCTCTTACCCAAGATTTCTGAAGTAAAAGGCCAGCCCACGTGGGTTGATAGCAATCTTCCCGACCTGCGTACCTTGGAACGTGAACTGCGTACACACGCACTTGAGGAAGTCACTGCCGCGACCACCCATGAAGACGCTATCGAGGTGACAGCTCTGCACCTGGGATTTATTGACCCTGCGATCTTGTCCATAACCGTCGAGACGCCTATGGGGGATGTGACTATCCTGCGTAGCAGCATCTATCATATCGTCGAGAAACGACTGGATGCCCGTGAGCGCTACGTTAGATTGGCTTTAGATACGCTCACAGGGCCGCTGGAGGTCTGGAAAGTGGCCTTCACAGACGGCACTGACCGGCTGGCTTTCATTGGTGTGTATGAGTCAAAGCGGCAGATGCTAGTAAGCGTTGTGTTCTTCGAGGGCCAGATGCTCTGGAACTTTATGCACACGGACGCCAAATCGCTCAACAAGCATCGTCATGGCGAGTTGCTGTACAAGCGCTACACGCTTTTGTGAGAGCAAAGAAAAAGGGCTACTGGTTACAGTAGCCCTCGAATTTTTGCTTGATATTCATATACACACCCTCAAGCAGGGGTGTGGAGGTCTCACCCTACGCCGATGTTCAGCCATCGCCGGGGTTCCTACGCCAGTCATTGCCGCTGAAGGCCACTGGTTTCGCGCTCACTTGCAATCATATACAAGGCGACACTTGTGTCAATCAAATTTGATGAATGACCGTGATGTTACGGGACTTCCAGTGATCCCGGATGAATGACCATCGAGCAAGCCAACGAGCTTCGGCATCAGTTCCGGTTACTCATAAGTCGGATTCAGGCTCAGGCCTGAGCCAACCCTACCCGAGCAAGCTGAAGCCCCCCCGCTGCTGACCCAACTCGCTTGGGATTTTCCTTGTTAGCCGTAGCCTGGAACCATCTTCCAGCGGCCAACACGGAGTTGCCCATGTCACTTGCTCGTAAAGCCTCAATCCTCGCTCCAGCCCTCATTGCCTGGGTCTTCTTTGCCCTCGGCGGAATCCAGGCCGTTACGGTCTGGGCAGGGGTCGGGGTTATGATCCCTGATGAGTTTATGATGCTGGCTGGAGGTCTCGCAGGGACGGCCGGTATGTTCATCCTGGGTCTTTTGGCCTGGGTGTTCTGGGGGGTGCTGGGTCTGTTGCTCGGATTGCTGGCAGAAGGGAGCGATCGGGCATGAAGTACAACACATTCCAGGTGAAGCGCCGCGAGGTTAGCGTCAATGAGCGCAAGGCAGCGGCCTTCCGCCGCAAGCAGCAACGCGAGGCGCAGGCTCTGCCCCTCTTCAGCGAACAGATCCGCGAGCAGCAACACAGCTGGGACACCGAGCTGGAGCGCCGACAAGCTCAAGATGATCTCACTGTGGGGCGTATGCGCTCATTCGAGGCGCAGATGTGGCGCAAAGCCCGCGCCATGTACTTCGCCCTGCCCCTTGAGCTGCGAGGCCCCTGCAAAGCCGAATGGGAGGCCTGGCGTGGCCCTCACAACCCGTTCAACCTGATCTATGTGGTGCAGAAGCACAACGGCGTTGGCGCGGCCCGCGAGGAAAAGATGGCCGCAGAGCGCCGGGCAAGCAATGCGCGAATTGCCGCGATGGTGAGCGCGCAGCCCTGTTTGGTCTGAGCCGCTTCTCTGGTTGGGTATACTGCACTGCCGGTACCAAACGCTAGATTTGATCAGATAGGCAAAGTTGCCTACTCTCTTACTTAGGCAATGTTGCCTATTCCTCGTGGCGAAATCAGATGGACAACCGCAACCGCTTCCTGACTTTGCTGAAAGAGAACGGAATAACGCAGGCGAAAAGTGCTGTCCTAATCGCTGCCGTCACTCAGCGTCCTTGCTCGCCGCGCACCGTTAGATCCTGGGTGAATGATCCCGAAAAGGCCAGCTCGACACCATGTCCTGATTGGGCTGTTGCCGCACTCGAAAAGGCAATCGAGTTCATGAAGCGCGCATTGCAACGGCGCGAAGAAGAGCGGCAGGCGAAGGGCGATGAAAGGGAGCAATAGCACCGCTCCCCTACCAGCTGATCACTGACGCTTTGGCCTAACCGGCAACCTCTCGACGTTTGTCGATTCTTCGATTGCCACCTGGGCCTGCAGGTAGGCGAAAAATTCAGCATGTGACTTGCGGATACCGTCTATTCGCTGCCGGGCAAGATCGAGCATGGCAGACAGTCGCTCCTGCGGCGGGTGGTCCCGCTCCCAACCAAGGTTGGCGTCCAGGCCGCTCCTCAGATCACGGTAGATATAGTCCGCAACCTCCCAAAGCGATTCACTGCGGGCTGTGTATCTGTCGACCTTGCGCCGAAGGTCCGCCACCAGCTCATCCTTGCTCATGAAAGTGAGGGTCATCTTTTCTGCGTGAAGTGCCAGCAGCAGCTCAGTCATGGAGAGGATTCGAGCGCCGATGTCGGTGGCGTCCCGCGAAATGGCCGGTAGCGTTTTGTCCAAGGCCTTATCGATGGCAACCTGGTGAAGCTGCCGGGCCTTCTCCTTACGTTTTTCCTCCCGATTCTTTATCTCCTTAGCGTGCTCAACACGGGTATTGAGCTGGCGAACCAGGTCAGCAGCCTGACGGATAATTTCAGCCTCGTCTGGGGTCAGTAGGTGGCTCAGCCGGCCCCCCAGCAGCTTTTCCAGCTGGGTAGCTGCACCCGATAGCTTGGACTGCTGGGTGCGCAGTTCGGCAGCGCTGAAGTAGCGCATAGTCTCCAGAATTTGCTCGGGGGTTACCCGCCACTTCAGCTTGTCGTCTGCCATGTCCTTGGTCCTTGATGTTTGTGCGTTGATCATAGCCCGTAGGATTGGGATTCTGCCGGAGGCTGGCATTGTGAGGCAAAACCAAGGAGGTTTCCCCAGTGATTACGACCAATGCCCGCACCAAAGACCTCGAAGACGTAGGCCTGCTGCTCCACTCGATCCTGCGCTACGCAGAAGCCAATGCCGAGCGCTTGGATCGCTCGATTATCTCTATCGGCTACAGCACCCTGCTGAGCAACGCCGATCAAGCAGCCTGCTGGCTGGCAGAGCTTCACGTTGATACCGGCCCAGACTGGGACGGCTGTGTCTGGCTGGAACGCCTGGAGGACATCAGCGAGGGCAGCTTGGCGCAGATGCTCTACGCCGAAGATGTGGACGTAGAAAGCGCCGTGATTCGCTGGCTCTCGCGCCGTTGAAACCAGGCAGAAAATATTGATTGAGGGTATCCCTATGAGCGAACACACCACCATGCAATTTGGCACCCTAGAGCTGCGCAGGACTGAGGAGGGCTGGCAGTACCTGAGTGAGGGCGTCGGTCACGAGCCTGACGCTTGGAACGATGCCGCCAGCGTCCTAGGCCCTTTCGGCGGTTCTGGCGTCAACGATCTGCTTGATGAGCTGGCAGCTGTAAAGGTCAGTGCCGCTGCGCGGGAGCAGGAGCTGGTAGAGGTTCTGAAGCACATTCGAGGCAAGAGTAACTGTTGCGATGCCTGGGATGATATCGACGAAGTTGTTCCCTACAACCACGCTCTTTACAGCTGAAACAGCTGTGATCTGAGGCGGATTTTATCTTCTCCAATGCTCCGCGGTGATGCGGGTTTCCGGCCTCCTCTGGCGCTTGGGATTTTCTGGGCCGGTGAGAGGCTGAAGGCATCACCAAGGAGGCGATGCACATGCACACCCAACCCCACGACTTCAGCCATGACGCCCAACACATCATCGCGGGCGATGTCCTCGATCAGTTCTACGCCCCGGTCCAGTTTGATGCTCTGACCCTGCTGGCCAGCGAGCATATCCGCCTGCGCGAGCGCATCATCGAAGTCCACGGCATCATTACCCAAGAAAACGTCAGTGGCGTGATGGGCTTCTTCTTCAAGGGCAACGGCAGCGACAAATACGGTCACAACGCCTCTCTGCGGCACCTCAACTCCTTCACCGAAATCTTCAACCTAGAAGGCGCGCTCAATGAGCTGACGGCGAACTTCTGGGACCGCGCGCTGCGCCAGACCGACCTAATGGAGTACATGCCCCAGGCTCGCCGCTCGCAATGGACTGAAACCCTTAACGCCTGGCGTGAGCATGGGTACCAGCGAGGAAAGAACCCTGAGATGGACATGCCAGAGTTCAACCTCGATAACCTGCGCGCCACGGTGCAAGGGCTCCTGGCTCGCCGTGCTGAGTTCCTGGCTGAGCGGGTCGATGGGATTTTTCGAGGCCTGTCCAAGCAGCACGTCACCAATGTGCCGGAAGGCTTTTCTAAGCGCATGATCATGAGCGGAGTCTTCAATGAGTGGGGCAGCACTGACCACGAGAGGGAGGGCGTGGTACACGATCTTCGCTTGGTAATCGCCAAGTTCATGGGCCGCGATGATCCGTCCCGAGCCTCTACCGGCCAGCTGCTGAAAACAGCCCGCGCCTCGCGTGGCGAATGGCTGGAAGCTGATGGCGGGGCCTTCCGCGTCCGCGCCTACCAGGTCGGTACCGCCCATCTCGAAGTGCATCCTGACATGGCCTATCGCCTCAACAGCGTGCTGGCCTACCTCCACCCGGCCGCCATCCCGGAGAGCTTCCGCAAGCGCCCGGCAAAGGTAAAAGCCAACGGCAAAACATTCGCATCAAAGCCCTTGTTCGAGCGCCCATTCTCCAACGCGGTAGGCGCTGTTCTGGCGACCCTTTCCCAGTACAACAAAATCGTCAAATCCGAGAGCTTCCGCCGCGACTACGACCATATCCCAGTGCGTAACGCCGTAGCGGTTCCCTTCTACGAGCGCGACCGCAGCAAGCACCTGATAGCTGAGGTCGATACCGTCATGCAGGCTTTGGGGGGCGTGCTGACCAACTGCACGGTCAATCAGCGAAGCCAGTATTGGCAGTTCGATTTTGATGCCCTGGATCTTATCCACGAGGTCGCCGCACTCGGGTACATCCCCGATCACAAGAGCCACCAGTTCTACCCCACCCCGGTGACCGTTGCCGAGCGCCTGATTGACTGGCTCGATATCGGCTTGCTTGATACCTGCTGTGAGCCTCAAGCCGGTCAGGGTGGGATTGCTGACCTGATGCCCAAGGATCGCACCCGCTGCATCGAAATCAGCCCGCTGCATTGCGACATCCTGCGCCGCAAAGGCCACAACGTCATCGAGGGCGATTTTCTCACCTGGAATTCAGGCAAGTTCTCCGTCATCGCCATGAACCCGCCTTACTCCGAAGGCCGTTGGCAGGCCCATCTGCAGCACGCCAGCACTCTGCTGGAGGACGGTGGCCGCATCGGCGCTGTTCTGCCCATGAGCGCCCGCCGTCATGCCGTTGATCTGCTGCCGGCCTTTGATCTGGAGTTCAGCGAGCCTATCGAAAACGCATTCTCGGGCACCTCAATCAGCGTGCTGTTGCTCAAGGCCACCAAGCGCTGAGCCAGTCCTATCTGTACGAAATGTGGCGGGATATAGCGCCCGCCCTTGATCCGACTCCCCTACCCTTGCAACCCATAACCCGAACAAGGAATTGAGCATGACCCCTCAAGACATCCTCGCTATGCCGGCCGATGCCTACATGAACGACTGCCAGAAGAATTTTTTCCGCCAGGTTTTGCTGGATAAGCAGGGCTCTGCGATGGAGTCCACTGCTCAAGCGCGTGAAACACTGGCCAACCTGGGTAACGCGCCTGATCCCGCAGACCTGGCCAACATTGAAGAAGATCGGCAGAACCTGACCCGCACCCTGGATCGTCTGCACGGCCAGATCCTAGAGATCCGACGCGCCCTCAAAGCCATTGATGATGGCGACTATGGCTGGTGTGAAACCACTGGCGAGGAAATCGGCCTGCGCCGTCTGCTGGCCCAGCCCACCGCGCGATACTCAGCTATCGCCCAGAACATGAACGAAAGCATCTCCCGGCACTACGCTGCAGCCTGACCCGACTTGGGTTTCCCCACCCTCGTGCGAGGCTTCCTGATATCAACTCAAGGAGCCTCGCATGCTTATCCCGACACATCAGGGCACGCCTGCTGATGCAGCAGAGCACCACCGCCCAGCTTACCTCTCAAACAACCTTCTATTCGCATGCTACGGCCCCAACCAGGTGGGGCGGGATTTCGTCGTGGGCGATATCCACGGTGAGTTCTCCCTCCTGCGTAGCCTGCTGACAAAGGTCGGGTTCGACGAGAAAACCGACAGGCTCTTTTCTGTCGGTGACCTGGTGGATCGAGGCCCGGAGTCCCCTGCTGCGATTCGTTGGATGAGGTACCCGTGGTTCATCCCGGTACGCGGCAACCACGACCACTGGTGTATTGAAGGCGGGTTGATCGACGAGCCTGCAGGCCATCGACGGCACGGTGGCGCATGGTTCTACGAGCTTCCCAAGGCAGTGCAGCCGCTCATGGCAACCCTTCTCAACCAGATGCCCGTAGCCATCGAGGTCGAAGGCCGCGATGGTGAGCGATTCGGCATCGTGCATGGTGAATGCACTCATCACTCCTGGTCCCGGTTTCGTGAGGCGCTGGAGGGCGAGCTGGGCGACTCCTACCGCAACCACCACATCATGGAGGCAATCTGGCGGCGATCCCGCCTCGAAGACCGTGATACAACCCCTGTAGCTGGCATCGACAAGGTGTTAGTCGGTCACTCTGTTGTCGAGGAAGTAACCACGCTGGGCAATGTCGTGTACCTGGACACTGGCGGCTGCTTTAAGGGCGGACGGCTAACTTTGTTCGAGCTTGGGGGGGCTGGAGAGATTATTTCTGTACCAAACATCAGCGCCACTTCTGAGCAACTGGACATATAAGCTAGTTTTATTCCAGCTTTCTCCTCTCCTATAAAAGCCATATATAACTGGAGCCATTCTGTGGCCAGCAAAATAGCCAAAGCGAACACAACCCCAATTCAAATTGAGTGGCCGCGAGCTGACCCAGTTGAACTTGCGAAGTTTGACCCCGCAACTAAATCTTGCACCATGAACTGCGGGCCTCACGCACATGACCCAAGGAAGCAAGTAGAGCGAATTTTCCTGTGTAGCGACTGCCTTGTCACGGAGACTAAACAATGAGTATCACCGCAACTGACATTAAGAAGTGCAAGAAATGTGAGAGCACTGATATTGGCTGGCAAACTTTTTACACATCGACTGGTGGCGTGCCGGATGGCCGGCTGCGACTCAGCGAAGTTCAGTGCCAATTTGTACTTGGCTGCAACTTTTGTTCGGAAACTTTGTTGGTTCTTTCTGGTGATCGCGTAGCCGAAATCTTAACTAATACTTTGAAGTATTAAGTTATTCGTGCGGCGAATTTTCTCCCTCGAAGGCGCGATGCACTGGGAGCGTGAAGAGCAACCTGGTTGGTAGGGTTTCACGACAGAATCGCCAGTCACCCCCATAGCCTCCCCCCCATTCCCATGATGGCCTGCACGAGCGGGCCATTTTTTATCTGCTGTGGGTTAATATGTGGGGCTGTAATTTCGTACAGTGCTAGAGTTGTTGCATGCCGGGGCTTGGGTTAATTCTGTACGGGGATAATTTATCCCCGTACATAGCGGCGCAATCTTCGCCACTACCCGTACAAATACCCGCCCTCGCCCGGTTCACTCGGGAAACATTCCTCCCAGGAGTCTCTTCTAGTGGATAACGCCATTTATCACGTCACCCTCAGTGAGAACGTGGCCAAGATTCTAGAGCTTGGTCTGATACCGCAAATCGGCACCCTGGCCAGCGCCTGTGCTGAGGTCGAAAACCGGACGTTTTTCTTCCCATCGGTTGCTGCGCTCGAAGATGCCCTTTCCGGGTGGATGGGAAATGAGCTTGAAGAAGCTGACGCCCTTTCAGTGCTGCTAATCGACTCGTTCGGTCTGGAGCTGAAACAAGACCTTGATTACGAGCTGTACTCCACGAATCCAATTCCGCCGTCCAGAATCACAGTCATTGTTGACCCAACACTGCCTGGCTTCGCTGCCCCCGGTTTTGAGCAACTGGCGTATATCGCAATGACCGAAGGCGTTCTGCCGGGGCAGCAGGCATGAGCAAACTAACCCCTCGTTTTGTAAAAGACATCGAGCAGCCCGGCACCTACCAGGACGGCCGGGGGCTTTTCCTCAAGGTCACATCGACCGGCTCCAAGAGCTGGATTTTCCGCTACAGCATTCTCGGCCGACGCCGCGACATGGGGGTTGGCACCTACCCGGATGTGTCACTGAGGGACGCGCGACTTCAAGCGGACAAGTCTCGCCTCGAACTGGCCCAAGGCATTGATCCGCTCGCACGGCGTGACGAGGCAAAGGCTGCAGAGGCTCACGCACGTCGCCGTAGAGTGGACTTCAAGGCCGAGGCTGAGCAGTACGTCCGCACACATTCGCCATCCTGGAGCGACAAGCACTCCAAACAGTGGCGCAACAGTCTGGCGAAGCATGTCTACCCTGCCCTTGGCGCGTTGCCCATCGACCAGATCGACACCAACCAGGTTGTGGATGTCCTCACACCCATCTGGGCCAAGATCCCCGTCACCGCTTCCCGACTTCGCAACCGTATCGAGCTGATCCTCGACGCGGCAAAAGCACGCGGCAGCCGCACGGGGGATAACCCAGCACGCTGGCGGGGCCACCTGGACAAGCTCCTACCCAAGCAGAAGCACAAAGCCCGCCCCTCCCCGGCAATGCCAGCAGAAAGTATCCGTGGACTGATGCACAAGCTGGACAGCCTGGACTCCCCCGCAGCACGCGCAACAGAGCTGCTGATCCTCACCGCCTGCCGGAGCACAGAAGTCTGCCGGGCTGAGTGGGTTGAATTCGACTTCAAGGCTCGTATCTGGACCATCCCAGCCGCGCGGATGAAGGCTGGCCGTGAGCACCGTGTACCTCTGACCGAGGCCATGATCCAGGTGCTCAAGCAGCAGGAGGGTAAGCACGCCCGGTATGTGTTCCTCAACAAGTGGCGCACTGGGCCATTACCAGGTAACGCCATCGGCCGCGTGCTCTACGAGCTGCAGGCCGGCGAGGTAGTGCCCCACGGCTTCCGTTCGAGCTTCCGGACATGGGCGGCCGACTACGCCAACTATCCGCGAGAGGTATGCGAGATGGCCCTGGCCCACACCTTGGAGAGCAAAGTTGAAGCGGCATACAACCGTGCCGATCTGCTGGAGAAGCGTCGCCAGTTGATGGCCGACTGGGCCGATTTCATCCAGGCTAGCGGTGTGGCCAGAGCGGCCTGAGGCACCCTTAACCCATCTTAATCAGGCAGCTTTCCAGCCAGATTCAAGCTCATTTGGCCCCCATTCCTGCGTAGCATCAGATTCGCTAGCAAGCCGGCAACAGCTATCCGGCACGGCGTTTACGGTTCTACCAAGGGGGCATCATGCTCAGGATTGCAAAGCAAAGCGTTCACCTGCTAGATGGGACTGTCGTCGCTGCCGAAGTCCTTGCTCGGCTTCAGATCGGCAACAGTGAGTTATCACCAGTTGCGTTCATGAGCGGTTGCTCGCCAGAGTCCTGGTACGCACTCGATATCGAGGTTTTGCGGCTGGTTGCATCCTGCGAGGAGTTGCGTCAAGCGACTGTCCCCACGTTCGTCAACGTCTCCCCAGCAACCCTGCAGAACGATCACTACTTCACTGCATTCTGTGCTGAGATTGCGGGGATCGTCGACCAGATGAAGGCAAGGCTCGTCATTGAGATCCCAGAAGCGAGCAACCTCTCCGGACATGAGTTGAGCCGCAAGCTGCATGAGATCGAATTCTCAGGCGCACAAGTCGCTATTGATGATTTCGGGACCAAGTTCGCCGATCAAGCCAGGCTGTCCCTGCACCCGTGGAACTTCTGCAAGATTGATCTGGCAGCATTTCAGGAGCAGGAAAACCTCAACTGGTTGGATGCGGCGATAAACTACGCACGCAATCATGACATCCAGCTCATCATGGAAAAGCTAGAATGCCTGACCCACATCGAAGTGATGACCCCAGTTAAGAATTCCGCCTGGTATCAGGGCTACGTCTTCTCGCGCCCTCTCCTCGTCTCGACGCCCAACGCGGTATTCGGCCTTCCGCGTACGCCATTGCAGCGCCGCGATGTTGCCATTGCTCAGCGGGCATAAACCGCTTTAACTCAAGAGGGGCGTCACCTTGCTGGCCGCCCCACTACTCATCGTTTACTTGTCCATCTTGGCTACCAGCCGCTTGAATCAAGCCGGCCCTGCCGCAGCAGCAGCCCTAATCATGATGCCCCTTGCGTAGCGCGGATCAGCGCAGCAACGCCGGCTGCATCCATCCAAGGGGTGTTGGCCTGCAACTGGCGCAGAAATAGCGAGGTTACAAAGAACACGTCAGGGGCCTCAACCGGAACAGCTTTGACGCCTTCGTCCTTGGCAAACACTTTGATGAAGACCTTGCCGCCGTCCTGCCGCTCCATCGAGAAGCCCTTGCTGTTGTCCTGGCCGTGATTCTTGAACTCGCACCGCTTCATCACGCCCAGCAGCACAGCGGTGACGATGGGAAGCTCGCTGCGGGTCAGTTGAAGGCGAACTTTTTTCCCCCAGTTGTACTGCTTGGGGCCGGTCGCGGTCGCAGCATCGAGCGCGATGGTATGCACTTCGTTGCGGGTGAGGTCAGCCTCAAAGCACAGTGCCGCCTTACCGCCGTAGACATGGAAAGAGGCCCTGTCCTGTGGACGCTGGCCCTGGATCGGCTTGGCGGTCTCGTCCTGTACCTCACGCACCGATGCTGACTCATCTGCAGCACTTTCTTGGTTGGGTGCTGTTACGCGCGTGATGATGTTTCGCAGGAACTGAACGGCGCTGGTATTGGCCGGTACCACCTCAAGGGCCTGCACGAACCTTTCACGGGTGGTGTACGCACCGATGGACTTGATCTGCTCAGGGCGAAGAATATCCAACCCAGCGCCCTGCAGCTTGGCGTTGATATCGCGCAGCGTAAGCTGGCCTGCGGTTGACTCTGACATAGCGCTCGTCTCTGGATTAACTCAGAACCAACTTACGACCACTATTGGGAAACCCAAATGAAAAAACCGGCTATGCGCCGGTCTTTTCCTCAGTTATCGGTAATCGACAACTCTTGCGGTTCTTGATTTCCTGCAGAGTTGGTTGTGAAGGGTTAAACACAAACTGTCCATCATCGTAGCGCTCCAAATAACCCCACTCGACATCGAGGTCACTTTGTCCAGGTTGTGGGCGCTTGGCCCACCAAGGTTCACGCCATAGCAGTTGAGCCATGATTAACCCTCCAGGTTAGTTACGCTTGCAACCAACCATCTACAACAGCAGCACCGTGTTCAGCTTTCCATGCTTTCAGGACTTTGTTGTTGCCGCCCTTGGTTTCAACAACCTCCCCGTTATTGGGGTTCTTGTAGACCTTAACCTGGCGCTCACGGCGTTTCGCAGGCTCTGCCACAGCGTTCTTGACGCTTTGCGGGTCAAGAATAGCGATCACGTTCGGGAGCGATTTTCCATACTCAGCCATCAGCGCGCGCAACTTATTCTCGAACTCGATTTCGGCCTTCAGTCGATCATCCGAGCTGAGCTTTTTCAGTCGATCTTGCAGTTCGGCCAAGGCCAGCTCGGTTTCGCGGTATTGATTCAAAAGCGACATGCAAACTCCTTAACAGATAGTTTTTCCTGAAATAACGGTAGGCAAGTGGCCTATTAATTCAAGCATCAACGCATTTTCGATTTACGCCAATCCCACGGTGGAACAATTTTTTCGTCTGGAAGTTGCCATAAACCCACTTGGTCTGCCTTTGCTTTCTTTACGAGCTTCACCAGCTCCGGCGATTTAGAGTAACGGGGATCAACCCAGGCATAGCCGTCAACTACCATAGCGCGGTTAAGCCAGATGTCGCCCATATAGACATGAGCCACAATCCTCGAATAGCTCCGTTGACCTTGATCATCAACCTGCACACTCTGTCCCAGCACTGCTCCTCTCAGAGCATCACGAGCCTCAATCCCATAGGGCTGTTTTCGCTCAGGTGCGTCGATCTCTGCCAGGCGTACCCGGTAAGCCTTCTTGCCCTTAAAACAGCTCTCTCCTGGCTCGCACGGCTTCGGCACGGTCACCGTGATGGTATCCCCGTCCGACACCGCCACAACGGTCGCGTCGAACATGGCTGCCTGTGCCAGCAAAGGAAGGGCAAATAGCGCCATGAGAAGTGCTCGACTCATCACACCACACCTGCCGCGACCAGGAGCGAATATCCTGCCATGAACCCTGTGCAGCCACACAGCGGGTAGAAGGCGTATCCCTTCAGTGTTTTCATAGTGTTCAGGAAGGCTAAGCCTCCTCCTCCATTTTAATGATTCGTGTTTGCATTTGGTTCAGCGCTTCAATGGCTGCATCAATAGCCTTGCGCGTGGATGTCACCAGGGAGTCTTTTCCATCGAGCATCGCATCCATCCGGTTGTTTTCTTTGCGCAGCCGCTTCGAGATGCTGTCGAAGTCTTCACCCTCGGCTGGCTTGATACCGAGCATCTTGTTTTCCATTACTTTGGACTGCTTGTTCAGCAGCTCGCGGAGGGTCGCTCGCTGGGTCTCTGCATTCTTGTCGAAACCGATGAGGCTTTCATACAGCTTTACTGCTGCCTTCCCCGACTGCAGCACAGCGAACGACTCAGGTTGCTTCTTGGCTTTATCATCTTGAGCCACGGCAACCTCGGCACCCTTCCCTGCCGGAGGGTTGCTGCCCGAAGAGGGCTTGCCGCCTTGTAATGCTACAAATTCCGTGTTGGTTTCGACCAAGGGCGAACCGTCAGAATCGTTAGTAGTTTCATGGCCACGATCTTGGGTGAGGTCGAGTGCCAGTTCACTTTTATTCATGTTGTGCTGCATGAGGTGATCTCCTGGATCTGTTTGTCGTTATGGACATGCAAACATGACTGCCAGGAATCCCAACCCCTTATCGGCGGTGCTGACGAAGCGCCAAGCGTTCTTTGAGCTTGAGCGCCACCTCAACAGCAAATAGCAGTGCTTGAGTGTCGAGCCCGTCTTCCAGATCGCATAGGATTTCTTCTGCTACAGATTCCGCGTCCCAGCCCCCCATCATCCCTTCCTCAGAAAGCTCGAACATCCGTTGGGCTGACGGCTTGCGTTCCAGGGGCTCTATTGGGGTGTTTATCTGGGCGGGCTTCTCTGGTTCGACCAGATTCAAAGGCTCCGGCTCTTTGACGACCTCAGCAGTGGGTACCGATGGCTTCGCTTTGTTCTTGGCTGCCTCTCGTAACTCTCGTGCAGCCTTTGCTATCGCGCGCGGGCCACGCTCACAAAGAGCGCGTTGCTGATCCTGGTCGAGCTTCGTCACTTGCTCTGCTGCTGAGACGCGAATATCGCCGCGTTTAACCGCCTCGCATAACTCCTCGGTTCCATCCTTGAACACACGCAGCGCTGCAGATACAGATCGCGGGCTGATGCCGAGGGCTTTAGCCGCATCTTCGACACCAGGGAGTGGAGTGTCGGTTCGGCCGGCATCTTCTTCTGCGCCCGGTTCCCCGGTCTCAATCTCTCTCTTACGGCGAATCATTTCGGCTGCGACTATCGCGCGCTGGGCAACTGTCAACTGTCGGCGGTGCATGTTAAGACTGAGCACGAGGCCGAGCGGATCATCGCCCGTGTATACAGTTGTCTGCGGCTCTATATCTAGCTCTCTACAAGCCCGATAGCGATTGCGTCCATCAAGAATCTTGCCGCTGTACAGAATAATGGGCTCTAGCTGACCGTTTGCCTCGATGTCTTTAGCCATCAGAGCAAAGTCGTCGCCGGTAATGAGAGGGAATAGGGATGACAGTTCGTGGTATTCGAGCTGCTGTGTGGACATGACACGCTCCAGTTAAAGATTCACTGGAACGGTAGATGACAGCCGCCTCTCTAGGAGGCGGAATCTGGATGGATTACCAACAGATTTCAGTCATTCGAGCATGGAGCTCAAATCAAATCCTCTAGCTCATCGATCAGTTTTTCGAGAGCTTCTGGGTCTGGTTTCTCATTGGTAAAACGGAGTGATTTATCGGACATGACTTCGACAACCCCCCATTCCAGATCGCGTAAATCTTGCCCTGGCTCAGGTGGGTTGACCCATGCCGGATGACGCCCAACGACTTGCGCTGATTTTTTCATGATGGATCTATGTCTCGCGGGTGTTAGAAGCTCGTAGCTGCCGGCTGCAACTGTGCGGTCAGAATTTGCCTTCAGCCTATGCTTTCGGCATTTCAATAATATATCTATTGACAGACTTTCACAGAAATTTGCCCCAGAAAACAGTACATTTTGTCTGTTTTTTTTTACGCAAATTTGCGAGAGGTCGATTTTTTGCGTGGTCCAGCATGGACCATTCAAATCGAGGGGAGGGTGGTCCAGTATGGACCACGGATAGTAAGAGGTGGCCGGTGGTCCATGCTGGACCACTGGATAGAGCGGAATCTATTCGGTCATTAACGCATCAAGAATCGCACGCTCGACTTTCTCCATATCAACACCCTTTGGGACCTTGATCCGGATACCAGACTTACTGACAACAAGTGAACCCTCCAGGCCGCCAGCAAATTTAATGGACTTCTCTTGTGAAGCACTAGGCAGAATTGGCTTCTCTCGATCCTTGAGTACCTGGTTAATCCAGCGCAAGCCCTGTTCTTGGGATATGCCTTCCTGATCGATCTTGTGTAGAGCCTCAAGTACAAGGTCTGGGTGTTTCTCACCGGCTGCTGCGTATTCAGAGGCGAGGGTGCTGCCGAGAAGGCGAGGGTGCAGAGTCAGATATTCAAGACAATCTTGCGGCAGCTTAGTGAGGTTTAAGCACCGCATAACTGACTGGTGGCTTACACCAACACGGCTCGCCAGGTGGCGAATAGATGTAACCTCACCGCGATCCAGGATCTGTTTGTAGGCACGACCGCGCTCGAAGTCTGTAAGCCCTTCTTGCCCTTCGTTATCGGCGAGTGCGAGGACTTGAGCCTCGGCATCATCGACATCGAGAATCCGCGAAATGATCGTTTCCCAGCCAAGGAGTTTCACGGAGCGCCAGCGACGTTCGCCTCCAATCAGCTCGTATCGGCCGTTAGGCTTGATGCGCAGAGAAATCGGCCGGTTGACACGACGAGCCACCGATATCGAATTCGCCAGCAATTGAAGTTCGTCATCGGTGATATCCAGACGCGGCTGGAAAGGAGAGGGGTCGATCAGGTCGACCGGCACATCCATGAATTCAGAGTTGCCAGCAACAGCAGGCTGCTCAGCAGCAAGCGCATAATCATGAGCATGGCGAGTTTGCTGCTCTAGGATGGAGTCGAGCGAAACATCGAGCTTGGCCTTGGGAAATTCAGCAGGGGCAACAACACCCTGAAATACCTGCGGTGTTGTTGGCCGATCTACTCCCAATCTCCGGCTTTCTTTTGGCATATCCAATCCCTAAAACAAAGTGGTCCATGCTGGACCAGGGTAGGGTGGTCCAGCATGGACCACCACTTCACATCTGAACAAGGCGCTCCAGGATCTCCCCGAAAACACTGCGCATTGCACCGGCAGAATTTTCTGACGCACCCTTCCAACCCAGTACAGGAAGGCCTGATTCAAGGGCCTTCGAGTAGTCCTCGGAGAAGTAAAGTTTCCCCTCGGTTACCTTGCCAGGGAACATCTGGGAAAGAGCCGCTAGGTGAGCCATTGCACGAGGCCTGTTCTTGATGAACATAGTGGGGATAGCAGCGACATCAGGGGAGCGCTGGTACTCCTCAGCAAAACTCTGCAGCTTATTGCCCAGGCGGGCGAGGGCACGGCAGGAGAATTTATCCATCCGGATAGGGCAGAGGATCATGTCACTTGCGACCATGCTGTTGCGGGTCATCAGCGAGCCGCTTGGGGCATTGTCGAACAGAATGACGTCATAGCCACTGAGGTCTGCTTGCGGGAGCTCACGCTTACGCCCTTTGCTGATGAACAGTGCGTAGCGGAAATCCTGATTGGCTGAGGCGTTGATGGCAACCTCCATGTCCTCCAAAAGGCCTTCGGCGGGCAGCAGATGTGGGCCGTATTCACCAAAGGGTTTCTTGATGATATCGGCCAACCCCTTCGGGGCGAACAGGGACGAGGTGGCTATGATGTTGCCGAGGCTTCCATTCACCGCGCGGTCAGCCGGAATACCCAGATCCACCAGCTCCTCTGGAGTCAGGTCCGGATCGTAGCCAAGCATCGACGTTGCATCACCCTGAGGATCGTTGTCGATCAGTAGAACCTTGAGCCCCATGAACCCAAGGTACATGGCAAGGTTCACAGAAGTCGTGGTCTTAGCGGTACCGCCTTTCTGAACGAAGGTCGATATGGTCAGGGGTCGCTGGAGGGTTTTCGTCAGCCCCTTGCTGCGTCGAATCGAGGCGATCTTGAAGAGGTCGGCCGGGGTGTAGACACGAGCAGGAACTGAGCCCCTGTTCATCCGACGAACTTCCATGCCAGGCTCGTCCTCGAAAGAACGAAGGGCTTTCGTGGTTATGCCGAGGCAATCAGCTGCGAACTGAGGCGCGTAGAAAATCTGATCAAAGTCAGCATAAGGCAGGGTATCGAAATCCATAGCATCTCCGATGCGTATTTTTACCTGCCAACTCTACCTCACTGCTCTGATAACGCAAGCTCGGGTCATGTTTGAATCGATTTTCGATAGTTAAACATTCCCCCAACAAAAAAACGCCCTTTCGGGCGTCTCATGAATTTCTTTCGTTTCAGGCCACGCTTTCGCTGACCTGATCGTCGTGTCGGGCTTTTGCACGAGCTATGGCGAACGAGGATGTCATGTAGGTCAGGCACGGAGATCGACCATACCCCTGTGGTTCAGCACAAATCTGGAGACCGCCCAGGTCGAACGTAATGCCATCAGGTTGGACTCTGTCGTGGGGCTCAAGCGTTGCCATCATCTGGTTAACGATTTCCAAGTAGGCCTCTTCCTGAACCTTAGCGACCAAGACATCGAGCATGTTGAAGCGGTTGAACGCTACTTCAGCGGTCAACACTCCAGGAAGGTCAACCATCATCCGAGGTACTTGGAAGATCGGACCATTCGTGAACGACATGCCAAACGAGCTAGTCAGTGCAAGGTTGCGCTTAGCGTCTTCGAGCCAGGATTCACCTATTACGAGTCGCCGAGTTGCCAGCGGGCTGGTGAATTTGTGGTTGGCCAAATTGATGGTTTTTTTCTGGTCCATGATGGCTCCTAGTGAAATTGGAGCCATTTTCGCTGCCTGAAAATGCAGTTTGGGTCTCTATCTGGATGGTTTGGCTACAGATTAGCGATAAGGCGAATTTTCTATGTTCACAGTGAGCTGAAGGCTCAAGTGACCTATCAAGGCGAGCGTCAGCATAACCACGCCAGCCGTCTCGATTCGCCGTCATCCTGTGTAGTTCTGGTGATAGGGCAGGGGGCTTGATAAGCCCCTGTCGTCATCTGGTGCCTATTTGGTGCTCCAGTGCTTCACCCTAAAGCTACTGCTGCAAGACCTGTCGTCATCCTGCGTGCGTCTGGCGTTTGCGCTTTTTTCAGGCCAAAAAAAACCCCGCAGGGTGGCGGGGTGGCTAACGGTAAAAACTACCAATGAGAATTTTGTGATGCGGGGAAGGGTAGTGCTATTTGACTGCCACGATCAACTGCCGTCTCCAGTTCGCCACCTGGTCAGTAGTTGCTTTGCCGCTCGACCGCATTGCCTCGAACAGGTTGAGCAGGTGGTTAATGGCTATGTCGTCATCGTCGTGGTACTCAACGACGAAAATGGGGAATCCAAGGTTGCCTGCTGCTGATATCGCTGATGCGATGATCTCTGTTCGCATCGTCTCGGAATCATCTTCATCAGCTCCGGTGAGGTTGATCCTGTGCAGCTGCAGCAGCTCGCCTCTGCGGGCCATGTCGACGATGCTGCATATGTGGTCTTGGGTCGGTTGGCGAAAGGTGTTCATGCCTGCTCCTGGTTGGGACTTGCTAGCAGGTTCTCACGGAGTTTGGATAACCCAAGATCCGGCTTCGAGGGCTCACTCAGTCTTACCAACGTGCCATTCGCTGTTTGCTTTTGATCTGGCTTTTCGCTCTTGATTCCAGAGAAATTTGAAGGCTTTTCCCTTTTAAATCTTTTTAACTTGTTTTTCTCTTGTTTTTCTCTTGTTTTTAAAGAGCTGGAAGCCGCGTTGCACTAGGGCTCCAGAGGAGCAATGACTACAGATTCCGTGTAGCGTGCTACAGATTCCGACTTTGACGACTACGGATTCCGTGTCCCACGACTACAGATTCCGTGCTTGCTGCTACAGATTCCGCCTGTTATCCACAGGCCCTGTTTGCAGGCTATACGACTACAGATTCCGTGTGATGAAAATGAGCTGCATCGTGCTCCCAATATTAGCTTTCTTACTGGGTTTTTGCCGGTAAAAGTCGTCATCTTGTTGGGAAACGGGTGATCTGGCACTGGGCGGTGGCATGGGGCGGTCGTCATGTTTCGACTCTGCGCGTTCCCGATCTTGGTAAAGCTACAAATTCCGGGTCTACCATGCTCTCCATCGCTTGTGCTGCGTTATCTGGACACATGGCATCCAGATTAATAATTCACCTCTGATTAATCATATAAGCCATTGATCTATAACGAAAAACTAATTTATTGGCTCCCGCAGCGCCGGTAGGCCACGATTTCTGCCATCTGCTACAAATTCCGTGCTCTCAGATCCGCTTACGACTACAGATTCCGACTAAGCCGATTTTGCTACTGCTACAGATTCCGGGTTGAGCAGCGGCATCGACTACAAATTCCGTGTCCTGGTTTAGGCCCCATAAAACTACAAATTCCGGCCATTGGTTGTCCGAAAGCTAGATTTAGAAAGGGGAGAGGGAGCGGTCCGGGTCAACCCAACTGCTACAAATTCCGGGTTGCGATACTGTATCGACTACAAATTCCGTGTCCCCGCCTCGTAGCGCAAATTGCTACAAATTCCGTGTCAATGCTGCGGCAGGTGAGCTGATTGTGTGCAGCTTGCCCCCCATTTTTATCGACTACAGAACATTGTGCGCGTAGTTGTATGACGAGCCGTGTTCGGATAGTCTCACTCCAGCCTTAATCAGGATCTTTGCTAATGGACGCGCCAGAAATTACTGAAACAGAGTCGAGCGTTAAGGTCACCAAGCACAACGACCTGGTGTCCGCATCGTATCGCCTCACTCTGGCCGAGCAACGCCTGATCCTAGCTGCTATTGCTCAAATCGACCCCCGAAAACCTATGCCTAAGGCCAGTTCGGTGATGGCTGTCGATTACGCCCACATCTACGGCATCACGCCAGGCCAGGCCTACGAGCAGATGCAGGACGCGGCCAAAATGCTGTTCAACTCCAAGATCACCTCGATCCGTGGATCAGGTAAGAACATGGGGATTCGAGAAATCCGCTGGGTTCAGGAGTGCGAATACGTAAAAGGCGAGGGCAGGGTAGAGCTGGTGTTTTCCGATAGCGTTAGGCCCTACCTTTCTCGACTTCATAGCCATGTGACAAGTTACGACTTGTGGCGTGTTGCACGCCTGGATTCGGCTCACAGCTTCCGGCTGTTCGAGATGCTTATGCAGTTCAAGAGCACGGGTTGGGTCTACATGCGCCTAGACGAATTGCGAGAGCGTTTAGCCCTGGGCGAGTCTTACCAGCGCTTCAACAACCTGCGGCAGCGCGTAATTGACCCTGCAGTCGAAGAGCTTCGGCAAAAGGCCGGCTTGAACGTCAACGTGGACTTTATCAAGGAAGGCAAAGCGGTCACGGCCCTGCGGCTGACCTTCACAGATGCCGATGACCTGCAGCTCCTGCGCAATGACGGTTGGCCAAAGAGCCTGCAGGATGCTTTGGAAGATGCGATGGCTGAGGAGGATCTGGAGGAGGAAGCCAGCTCGGCCGAGTACCAGGATGAGCCACGCACTCAGGATCTGTTCGGATAAACCTCAATTAAATCAATAACTTGGTTTAACATAATCTATGTTATGCGAAGTTCGTGCCAACCTTGCATAGTACCCGACAAGCGGACCGGCATCAAGTCAGCACTCTGCACCCATCCTTGACCGCATGCGCGATGTCAGGGCCGCAAAGCGCCGCAGGTCGACGCTCCGCTGGTTATAAGTCGGGGCCGATTCGAGGCTTGCAATGTGGATGGTTTGCTGGCCCAGGAAGCCCTGAACATCTTCGTCCTGCAGTAGGTCTGTGCGCAAATAACGGCTACCCATCTGAAGTAGCTTGTTTCTGTCCCCCAGTAGGCCTGGCCACTTGCGTTGGTGGAGCTTGATCTTCCAGTCGGCGTTTCCGCCCTTGTACATCCATAGCAACCGGCGCTCTGCGGTGCAGCAAGTATTGAGCGTTGGAGAAATGCTTCTTAGGATTGAAGGACTTAGATCCTCTACGTTCAAGCCTTCGTTGCCACGCAACACAACGACCCCACGACCCTCTGTCAATACGAGCATTGCCCGCACGCTTGCAACCTGCTTGGCAAGGTCTGCCCTGCCGCTTCTCGCGATAGGGTGGATGATAAATTTCCGCATGATCCAGCCTTGCTCCCTGATCAAAATCGTCCTGAGAATATGTACTTGAGCTGTGAAGTCAATAATAAGGCGTCATAGGTACGTCAAAAATCTGAAATCGCCCTGTAATGCCCTAAATAGAGGGCTTGCGCCCGTTTGTCAGATGGTTCAGAGAGCAAGCTGAACCACCCAACCAGGATGGCGATCGTTCAGCGCTAAGTGCGCTAAGTGCGCTAAGTGCGCTTAGGCAACGCCGGCATGCTGATCCCCTTGGGATCTGCAGCTGCATCCCACGACCACCAGCCAGTCGCTCCAAACTCTCTGTTGTAGTGCCGAATCTTGTTGTTCTTGCGCTGCAGGTAGGCTGGATCGCTCCGGCCGAAAACCTCCATTGGCGTCTCGCGCTCGCCGGTATCGAGCAACCAGAAATCAGGGAATACCTCATCCTCCGACGCATCGAATCGAAGTGGCTTCCAATAGCTACGGCCTTCATCGCTCAGCAGCTGCTCGATGTCGGCCTCAAAGGATGATGCAACTGGAATCCACCGCTCGCTCACGGCCATCAGGGCCAGCCGCATGACGTTGGCTTTACCCGCCCCAGGCGTGTCGGTTATCGCGATTGCTATTACCCGGCCACCGGCTTTCCAGGCGGCAATTTCCACTGGGAAGCTCCTGCATGCTCCTGCCCAGAGGGCCTTACTCAGCGTCAACACCGGGATGCCGGCGAAGCCGGATATTTTCAGTCGACCTATGCCACCTTCCGCTTCCTTGGTGTGCTTGGCTAATGGGGCGATGACAACCAGGCGTCTTTCCAACCGAATCGCTTCAGCTGTCTTGGCCTCGTTCGCTTCGGCCTTCGCCTTGTCACGTTCAGTCGCAGCCACCAAGAGGAAGTCGCTAAGCCTTGCCCCACTGGCGAGAATTGAGGCAGCTGTCTCTTGGAGCTTGGCATGAACAAGACCTAGCCGGCGCTTGCCCTCCATGCGCGGGTACCAGGTGTTGAGCCTGGCCTCAGACCACAGCAGGTGTAGCAGACCGAGAAGAGTCATCGCCGGCCGGCGCGTGCTGGTCCCGCTCGAAACCTGCGCAGTAGCCGCGGCTGATTCGAGCGGATCTTTTTTCCTCAGTCCAATGCCCAGCCGAACACGCAGGCCGCCGTCCTCAATCTCGGTCACGACCCCTTCTGCGTAACCCTGCAGCCCGGACTTCGATGGGTCCGGCGCATAATAGATACAGTCATTCGCGTGCTGCGGGCCGGAGTTGGGGTATCGGGCCAGACAGTAACTATCTGCGCCGCCGAGGTGCCGCACAGAGAGTTTTTTATCGCCACGGCCGAAGCACATGCAGGTGATGTCAGCGCCCGCGTGCGCCGTTTCGAGCACTGATTTCCATCCTTTAGCGAATTCAGGCTTGGTCTGAAAGTCAGCCGTATACGGTTTCTTCGTTTGATCCTGGTACTTGATTTGGATGGTGTATCGCTTTTCCATGCTGGCCTCGGGTTTTCATGGCTCCTCAGTAAACTGTCACTGATGGTGAGCAGGCGGTCAAATTGCCGCCCAAACGAAGACGCACGAGGTCGAACATGCTGATTGCGGTGCTGGAGTGGACAGGGAGTATTTGCGGGGTTCTGGGAGCGTTGCTCATCGCTAGCAACACCCGCCTCTCCCCTTGGGGTTGGTGGTTGTTCCTAGTGTCGAGCGTCAGTCTGTGCGGATACGCGGTCCTGCAGAGTGCATGGGGACTGCTGCTGCTCAACTCGTGCTTTGTCGGCACCAACCTGATGGGGCTTATCCGCTGGTGGGCACCTGCAGTGCTAGGGGCTCGCCAGCCGCAATCGTGAACTACCACGCTTGTGATCGGCCTTGGCTCCAGATGAAAAAGCCCGCTTACGCGGGCTTTTCTATTGCTGGTCGGTTCACTTGGCCGGGGCCGCGATGCGCTCCTCGCGCTGCTTGCCGTTGTAGACGCACATCGCTGAGTTGAAATCGTTGTAGGCGACGGAATAGGTGAAGTCGCAGAAATAGGCTGGGTGTTTGGTTGCCACCGTGTCACCAGCCTTGCAACTGTCATTGAGGGTTTCGACAAGGGTGTCGTGGTTCGCGCCGAGGCAGGCCTTACCGGTTAGCTCGGTATCGTGCGGGTTACAGCCGGCGAGAATGACGGACGCGAAAAGAATTGCAGTTGCGTGCAGCTTCATTGGAGTTCCTTGTGTGTGTTTATGGGGGCTGTGTTGCTGGTTATGCCAACTTGAGGGTCATGGAATAGATCATGTCCGAGCCATAGGACTCAGCTGTGTCGATGATGTCCTGCTCGTTCAGATCGGCCTGCTTCAGGATATTCTCGCGGAAAACCTCGCGCGCTTGCTGCTCGCTGTCGGCCAGTATGAGTCGAACGGAATCGGTGCTATCCCCAGGCACCCGGCCGGCGATGAGCCAGGGGTGAGCGCCTTCGCCGATGAAGTGCTTGTTGGGGATAAGGGTCATGTCGGGATTGGGCATCAGGCTCTCCTGGTTGGGTATGTGGCTTTACTCTGGCATTGTCTTGAGCAATCCCAAGCCCTACTCAGGCAGCACACGATCAGTTTGAGGCCGGACTCTAAAACTTGGGATTTGTGAGGCATCGGCGACAGTGAGGCATCGGCAACCGCCGCCCTACAGCCAGATGGAGATGTCCCATGTTCGCAACCCCCCAAGTTATCGCCGCCCTTGAGCACGTCCGCACTTTCCGCCCCGAAGTCACTCAGGTCTTCTACACGAACGAGCTGAAATGGTTGTACATGACAGACGATGGCGATGCGCCGGCCTTTGGCGGTGAAATCGACACCTCGCTTCTCGAAGACGCGGTAGACAGCCTGGACACCTTCCCGGCCGCGTTCCACATCACCTCCCCAGTTCGCCCGGCAGACGCACCGGACAATCTGACCCTGCGCGCCCTGGTCAAGGCTGAGCTGTTCATGTCCGGCTTCGAGGGCGATGAAGTTCAAGAAGGTGTTGACGCTGATTTGGCCAGCATCCGTCAGGCGATCCAGCAGTGCCAGGACCAAGCCAAGCGCGGGGTAACTGTTTCGGTGTCCGTAAAGGGCGGGATGATCACCGATGCAGCCGCCAGCCTGCCGGGGGTCCGCCTGGTGGTCACCGACTTCGATGTTGAAGACGCTTTGGCCACTTCTGAATTGCAGGCATTGCGTGATGTCTTCGCCCCCTTCCCTGTCACTGATTCTGCATTCGAGGCAGATGATGCCGATGACCGTGCCCGCGTCGAGGTTCTGCTTAACGGCGTTGCCAGCGGCATGACCCAGCTTAGGGCTGTGATCGAGCAGCCGGTATCGCTGAGCTACAGCGAAAATATCTACCTAGAAATCGCGCCGGCCAGTCATGACGAGCGCATCAACGTCTGCAACCACGACCTGGGCTGGACTACCGTCAACTACACGAGTGAAGGCCTGATCCTGGACGTGTTTGCCAACGATCAGTCCGCATTGTCGCCTGTGTCGAGCCTGCAGCTCATGCGCGATGACCTGTCGGCGTCTGATGACGACTGATAGCCGGTACTACGACCAGCTCATATTCCCTGCCCGAGAAGTGTGTGGCGTGGTGCGTCACTCACTTGTTGTGCCCTTTCTCAGGCCGCCAGAGTGCTGGCAGCGACCGGTGACGTTGTGACTGTTCAGGCCATCCTGGGCCACCATCACCTGGATCACAGCAGTTGTGGGAGAATTGGTACATCGAGCTGGGAATAGAGAGGAAACGACAGCATGAGAATTGCAGACCCAATGGACGCCTTGGTTAGCCTTCAAAGGGAAGTGCGCCGAGGCATGCCGACCCATCCCGCTGACCTGAGCCCTGGTATCAGAGTTGTCCTCGATCAGCCGAATGGCGTTACACGCTATACCTATGCCCGGATCGAGCACGGGCGAGTCAAATCGATAGCGCTTTTCGTCCATCATGAGCCTATCGAAGGTGTCCCGTGCTTCAACCTGGGGTACGCCGTTCCAGAAGCCTACCGCAACCGTGGCTGGGCCAGCGAGATCGTTGAGCAGAGCATTCAGGAGTTACGCCGTGGGCTTGGTCGTCATGGAGTGAAGTCCTTTTATGTCGAGGCAGTTGTCGGCAAGGATAACCTCGCGTCCCAGCGGGTTGCATCCAAGATCATCTCGGACGTACCTGTTGCAGGCACCGATTCGGAGTCAGGAGAGCCGATACTCGCTTACACACGACTCGTAGAGTGCTGATCAAGGTAAACTCCAACGCCCGCCTGCTTCGTTGGGTTTTCTCCGACATCGGTGACACTGGCTTCATCAGTCACCAGCGGAGGTCGCCATGCCACGGATCAATCAGCCCGAGCCCGGCCAAGTCATCTGGACGGTCGTAAACGGTCAAATCTGCCAGCGCGTCTATGTGCGCGCTGATGATGCCTACAACGGGCACGTCCTCGGGTTCCCCAATGCCGAAGGTAGCTACTTCGAGCCCCACCTGTACGCTTATGAGCGCGAGAGCGACATCCTCGGTATCCAGCTCGAATCGGCCCGCCAGCAGGCCGAAGAAGCCGTGGCCCGCGTCCCCCGTGCAGAGTTGGCATACCGTAACGCGCTGCGTGATGAGCGCGATGCGGCCTATGCAGCAGCTGCAGCCCAAGCTGCATAATTAGCCCGTCATTCCCTGGAGCGGTCCCATGCGTCTTTTTCTGTCCCTTATCATCCTCGCCTCTGCCTCTCTCTCCGGCTGCGGCTCCGACAACCCCTTCCCGCGTGTCGATTTTCCGAGCACGCCTGGGAACTACGTCCAGTTCTACAGCGGAGTCGGTGGCACCATCGCCGAACTGGCCCAGGTAAGCCCAACGGGCCAGACAGTGACCATCGCGACATCTAACTGGCATGGGGGAGTTTCCCTTGAAAGCCCAGTCGTCAACCAAACGGCACTGTTCAGCGAGTGCGGCCTGTTCACCTTCCGCGAGACTCCAGATGGTCTCGTGTCCAGCAGTTACCAGCGAGTTGCACTCAAGTCCGACTGCCCGTTCAACCCGGTTCCCAGACAGTGGAAACGTATTGTTCCTGATCGAGCAAGCAATTGATGCTGGCTCGACTATGCCAAGGGTCTGCTGCCGAGGCGGCTGGCAAGTATACTCAGGCTGGCTTGTCGCCCTTCAAGTGCTCGGTGCCATAGATACTGCGCAGTTCGGCGCGCTCCTCAGGCCCGCAGTGCTCATCGAGCATGCCTAGCATCTTGTTGAGCGTCATCGGCTCCTTCGGCAGGTTGGTTTCCACCGTGCAGGTGTAGCTGGTCCCGTTGGCAGTCATGCCGTTCCCGCCTGACCCGCCGAACGAGGCGGCGTCGAAGGCGTTACTCATGGCCTGGCCAAACTCATCGGGTGTTTTTCCCTGGATCTGGATGGTGATGGTGGCCTTGTAGCCTACCGGCTCATCAAGCAGGGGAATCGCTGCCGCTGCCTCTTCTTCAATCGCCAGCAGGGCGCGCGCACCCTCGTCGGACATACCGCTGGCCTGCATGTGGCCCAGCTGCAGGAGCGTTGTTAGGGCAGTATGGCTTTCCTGAAACAGCTCTAGATCATCCTCTAGGACTTTCCCGGCCCTCTGCTTGGCATAAAACCGCTTCACCGCTTCCAGGTAGTCGCGGGCAATGGAGATAAGGGTACTTTCCAGTGGCGTCATAGCGCAGGCTCTGTGTGTCGGGTATTGGCCGGAGTTTACCACTAGGGCATGCCAACCCAACCAGGTGGGGCGTGCTGGCTTGGGATTAAGAGGCAACCTGCCACGCTGGGGTTCTCTTTCCCCATCGGAGCACCCGACATGACCCAACAGAATCGCATCGCCGGCATAGACCGACTGGACATCAACGGCCAGCAGTACACCTGGAACGAAACATTCTCCTCGTACTGGTCGGATAGCGGTGAGCCGCGCGCCCTGCAGGGGGGCGAGATTGCCGCCTGGCGCATGGACTTCCAATCCGGTCGGAACTACGGGCCGAGTGGTCATCGAATCGAGGCGAAAATTATCTCCTCCCAGTCCTGCCCGCTTGAAGGCCGGGACATTCACCGGGTCATGTTCCTCGATCATACGCGGGGCATCTGCGGGTATGTCCTGCTGGCATCGGTGACTCCGGAGGCGCTAATGCGCGAGTATGATGCGGGCCGATACGAGGGCTCTTGGACTGGGGCATTTGCATGAAATGGATTCGGTGGCTTGCTGCCGCATACTTCGCCGTGGCCCTGTACGGGGCCTTACAGGCAGACAACGCCCCGCTCAGCGTAACGCTGTACAAGGCAGCCTTGCTGGTGGGCATCATCGTTGTGCTGCTGGCGTGGGATTTCATCTTCCACGGCAATTGGAACAAGCCGCGCAAGGATGGAGAGTGACATGGGCTCGATCTGCATCATCACTGACACACATGGCGAAGCCGAGCCGGATATTCTCGCCCCGGTTCGTCACGAGGACTTCCAAGCCCGCAGTCTGGCCGGCGATCTGCTGGTGGCCCGCCCGGCACCGGCCGATGGATGGAGCTACGCCCTGCTCTGTGAGCTGGCCCAGGAAATCGAGCACCTGACCGGCGAAGGCGCTGATGCCCATGTTGGCGAGGTCTGGGTGGGGTCGACCGAGGTCTAGCGGCTTGGGATTACCGGCCGGCGTGTGACGATGGAGGTAACTGAAGCCATCGCCACGCGGGCCCGACATGATCCTTTCTGACCGTTACCTGGCCACCAAGGCCAAAATTTCCGCTCACCTGGTCCACCTCGGCTGGAGCGTCGAGCAAGCTGGCACTATCTGCATTGGAAAAAAGACCTATGACACCGCAGTAGGGGAAAAGGAGGCCATCGGCTACCTGGCCCCCTCCGGCGATGTTGCCTACTTCCAGGCCAGCTATGAGAGCGAGGGGCAAAATGTCCTGAGCAGTATTCGCGCAGGCTGGAAGCCGATCACCCACGTCGAGTCGGACGTGGATCTTGAAGCACTAGCAGCAGCCTTCGCCGCCGAGGTCGATGCCCTGGTTTCTAAGACCTACGCCATGCGGCTTGCAGCTGCCCGAGGTTGATGCGAATAACATTGTCGCTCGCCGGTAGGGTAGTCCTCCCAACCAGAGGAATGACCATGCCCGCCGACTTATCCCGCCGCTGCGAGATGGCCGAGCTGCTGAAGGTTCGCGCGGCCTCGCTCGAACTTGCCGCCTGGCTGCAGGCGCACCCGCACCCTCTCTAGTACACGCTTCAACGAGAAACTGGAGAGGGGAAAATCTCTCTCGAATACGGCGTTGGCCATCTAGGGCAAGTACGGCTGGATTGAGCCTGCTGTTGCACCTGTTCAGCCTGGCCTGTTGAATCTTGAGTGGTAGAGACCTCGTTCTTGGGATTTCCCCCAGCGCCCGTACAGTGAACCCAACTCCATTCAACGGGTACACGACCATGCAAATTCCTACTGCTCAACCACTCCCCAAGGGTCTTTGGCTCTCGCTCACCTCCGAAGGTGATGGCGACCTTCCGTCCCTCATGTTGTTAAACGGTGCGGCTCTCCCAGTACTCCTCAAGCGCGCTGAAGGGTTGGTGGCGGATCTGCAAAGCGCAGGCTTCAGCGAGGCCCGTATTCCCCTCGTCGCAGGCTGGACGCTGCTCAACGAAAGCGCCGAGGCCAAGCCGGAGTATGCCAAGGCATTTAGCCGTCACTGCATGGAGCTGGCCAGCTCCGGGCCAAATCACCTCTGGTTCACCATCAGCACCGGCAGCGAGTTTCGCACCAAAGCCTTCACCCTGGATGAGTTCAGTGGAATGTGTGCTGCCTGGAGTGCGAATCAAGCTGACATCGTGGAGGCGGACGCTTGGCATGCGGACCGCATCGAGGCGATGCGTGAAGTTGAGCGCGACCAGGGGGTGGGGGCATGAGGACCGCCGCTACCCTGCCGCATGCTGACAGGGCCGCTCAATCACAGGAGAAAATATCCGCTCAGCTGGTGGCGGATGAGCACGGGTACAACGATTACGACATCGCCGGTCATACGTGCGTGCATCGGGCCTGTGTACCCCACGACATGCAGAAAGGTGATTACTTCAACGTCTACCACGGCGAGTCCAGTAAGTCGGGCTGTCGCTGGGACGGCGATCTGATCAGCTCCCTTCGCAAATTTGCGGCCTAAGGCACCCAGAACGATTTAGCCCTCCCGCTTCAGCTGAGCGGGATCGGCACAGCCAGAGTGCCGGTGATTTGCCGGCTGTAAGTTCTATCGCTATTTGCGAATGCGGGAAGCATGCACAGCTGTATGTGCGAGTAGAGTTTTCCTAGCGATCCGTTGTAATGATTACGGTCGCGCCTTCGCCAGTGACGATTGGACTGCTCGCTCCGTGAGTGGCCAGCTCGCTGGATGCCGGAGCGCAGTCGGTGTTTTGCCCCTGCTTGTAGGTCTGCCCATCAATGACTACGACGCTGCTTTGCCCAGTAACGATTGGCGAGTTAGCCCCGGTGGTCACGCAGTTGTCCGTACTAGCAGGTGCAATTTGAATTTCCGCAGTGTGTCGAGCCGGGCTTTTCTCACTCAAGGCATCGCAGCCTGAAATCATGGCCAAAGCAGCCAGTGCAAAAATTAAGTTCTTCATATTTTTCCCTGAACTCAGCGGTCTATCACTTTCGCGCGTTGAGGAAGCGTTTGGCGTTATCCTCGGCGGCCTTCATTCTCTTTGCGAAAGCGCGATCTGCACGGTCAAGCTCATAGAAGGAAAATTCAGCCTCAGCTTTCTCGCGTTGAGCCATCACCAATGGATGATTCATCAGATCATGCGTACTCAAAACTGGGGTGTCCTCTACCGGATCTCCAAGGAACATCACGATCTGACCGTGCCTGACAGATTCGCATCGGAAACCAAATCTTTCATAACGTGGCACTAGCGCAACGTCGCAAGACAAGGCCATTGAGGGATACCGTCCAGTGATGTCGTTCATCATCAGGCTCATCAACCCATTGCCCCTCAGTGCCTTTGCAACGGCTGTGTAATAAATCCCACACTCAGTAGATGACCCGTTCAACGGCAGACCGCACAGCGTGAAACCTGCCATCACACCATCAGATGAGACTGTCACCAGCTCTATACGGTGGGGCGCTTCCATCTCCAGGTAGGTTTGGACTTCCAGACGCAGTGCAGCGCAGTAAGCTCCGAACTTAGGATGATCGGCCGGGGGATGTGTCATGCTCAATGCCGTCACATTTTGCGAAACAAGGGTCAACACATCTTCACGCACTTTTTCATCGACAGGAGCAGTGTGTCGCTCAATTTTCATACTGCTTAGACAAACCATTGCCATTGATTCCGATTCTTTCGCGAGCGCGAAAATCGCCCCTGCTTCTACGTCCTCGGCCCCGGTCATTAGGCCGGGGCTTGGGGTGCAGCTGAGCGATTTCCCTTAACTGTTAGATTCCTGGTGGCTATCCCAGCCCAACCACCATTCGTTGTGCTTCCAGAAGTGTTCCGCGTAGGGATTGGCATCGCTGCCAATTCCAGCGGCAGCAGCGGCATAACCCTCATCGAAAGGAAGCTGCTCGGACGCCGACCACGAGTGGATCACCCAGCCGTCAACCTCGCACTTCGCCTTGACTGCCTCAAAGCTCTCGCCAGAAACCTTCTCGACCAGTTCTGTATGCGGCCTGTAGACCGAGCCGTTTGCTTCGTTGCGCGTCAGCTCAAGTGATAGCTTGATCATTGATCGGTGTTTTCCTCAGTTACAGGTAGCCAGGATAACGGCAACTCGCCAAATCCCAACTCGATGTACCAATTCTCCCACAACTGTTGGGAATGCAAGCCCAAATCCAGCCGCCAATACACCTGAAACTCCGACTCGCATTTAGTGTTGTGTTTGCGGGGCGTATTCGCAAATAGCGATGGAAGTTACACCGGCCCTGGCCCCGCCCTCCATGTCCCTGCCCTGTTCCGCTCAAGTCTGAGCGGAAAATATCTTTCTCGATTAGCCGCGGTTGATCTGGCCTGTCGGTATCCGGCTTGGGATTCTCGGCCCCTCTCGTAGCCTGTAATGACTGGCACCAAGGAGGTGCCGGACTACCAGGAGCCCGCCATGAAACTCTTTGACGCCAGCCAGCTCGCCACCTCTGCACGGGAGCCAGTCGCCCTCGAAGAGATGAGCTTCGAGCAAAAGGTCGCCGCTGCCGTCTGCGCCGTTAAGCAAGAACTCATGGCCGGCAAGCACCTGGTTGTCGCCTGGAGCGGGGGCAAGGACAGTTCCTGCACCCTGAACATCGCACTCACTGCCGTCCGTGAGCTGGCCTGCGAAGGCTTCAAGTGCCCTCGCCTGCACATCATGCACAGTGACACCAAGGTCGAGTCGCCCGTGGTGCATGCCTACAACCAGCACCAGATTGAGCGAATCCGCGCATACGGGGATCGCACGGGCATTGATCTCAAGGTCTGGGTAGCCTCTCCCTCCCTGAGTAACGATTACCTGGTGGGCATGGTCGGCGGCCGACTGATTGCGTCCGTGGGGGCCAACACCAAATGCCAGCAGCTGATGAAGGCCACCCCGCTTGAGCGAGTGAAGAAGGCAATTGCCCGCGAGATTTCAACCGACCTGGGCCGCAAGCTGGCAGGCGATGAACTCGTGTCCCTGATCGGAACCCGTTTCGATGAGTCCGCCCAGCGGGCCAGGATGATGAACTCCCGTGGAGAGAGCGCCAGTGCGGCAGTGAACCTGGCCGCTGATACCGGGGGGCATGATTGGGTGTTGAGCCCGATAGCTCAGATGACCACGATGGATGTTTTCACCTACATCGGCATGGTCCGCTCGGAAAAGATCGATTGCTACGACCCCTTCAATCAGCTGGTTGAGGTGTACCGCGACATGAATGGCGGGGACTGCATGGTCAACGTCTACCTCGCTGGCCGCGAGAGTGAGCGCCCCGCCTGCGGAAGCCGTACCGGCTGCTGGACTTGCACTCGTGTGAGCCGCGACTCTTCTGCCGAGAACATGATCGCCAAGGAGGGTGGCGAGTACAGCTGGCTCAAGCCGCTCAACGATCTGCGCAACTACATCCGCGCCCGGCACTTCGACCCGTCCGCCCGCTGCTGGCTATCGCGCACCGTGAATGATCAAACCGGGGAGATAAAAATTGCTCCAAACAGCTACAGCCCTGAATTCACCAGGGAGCTACTGGGCATCCTGCTCACCATCCAGCTCGATGAGGTCGACGAGGCCGCCCGACTGGGCATCGAGCCGCGCTTTCAGGTACTGAGCCTGCAGCAGCTGATCGCCATCGACTGCCTCTGGCAGCTAGCTGGCAAGAATATAGTTTGACACAATAGCCCCTGGAAACACTGGGCTTGAGCGTTCTCTTCAACCCTAACTCCGACAATATAGTTTGACACACGCCATGGCCTGTATCGAATACGAGCAGATCATGCAAACAATATAGATTGACACAAGCTTGCCAGCGGCCGCGCGAGTGATCGCTCAGCGGCCAAGAACAATCAAGTTTTTGTCTTCCCGACCATCGGACTCCGCTCCAAAAGCATTTTGGGCAAAAGCGATTAATCTTCAAGAGCTGATCGACAAATGCAAGGGGACCGTATGAACGTCTTGGACTTGCTCAACCCTGCGGTCGACAGGGTTCGTCGTGCCGGCGAACTGTTGTCCGCTGAATGGCATCGCACCGGTGGCCCTAGAGGACACGGGGACAAGGCAGTTATCGATTCTCAGATTGAAGTTCAGCTACGTTTGGAGTTACTCAATCTTCTGGATTGTGACTTCTGGGGCGAGGAAACCGGTTCCCACATGGCGGGCCATGAGTTCTGCTGGGTAGTTGACCCGAATGATGGGACGCGAGATTTCTTGCAGAAAATCCCTGGTTCTGCGATTTCAGTTGGGCTCCTCCATAATGCAAAACCAATTCTCGGGGTCGTTTACGCACCGATAACGCTAGATCTCGGTGAGGACTGTATCTATTGGGCAGAGGGGCAAACGGGGCTGATGCGTAACGGGCAATCAGTTCACGCTCCACTCGGCCAATTAACGCTGCAGCCTGGTAGTGCAGTGCTGGTGAGCACTGCCGCCGCCGGCAAACCAGAGCTCAACGCAGAGCTCTGTGCCCCAGCAGAGTTCATACCGATGCCCAGCGTAGCCTATCGTCTTGCCCGCGCTGCTGCAGGTGATGCTCTGGTTGGTACATCTTTAGTCCCCGTGTCCGCCCACGATGTGGTCGGAGGACACGCGTTGCTAATCGGTGCGGGTGGCGTGCTACTTAATCAGGATGGTGAACCGGTCTCTTATGAATCCGAAGACCGGATGAGGGAGGTTTGCTCGCGTTGCTTTGGTGGAGCGCCACAGGCGTGTCGCGAGCTCGCCACCAGGGATTGGAGCCGCTTGTTCCAGCAGTCATGAGGCTCCATCGTGACTACCGTCGGGCCTGCAGACGCTCAGCCTGTTGCCGCTCCCGAATCTCAGCCTGCTGTGCAATCACGGCCTGGATCTGGGCATAGAGCTGGGCATCTTCGTTGTCACGGTCAGCAACCGTCACAACCAGTGCATAAGGTTCTTTCTCCAAGACGTCTGGATGATTCCACTCGCGATCTTGCCTGATCACCACTACAAACCATTTTTCATCGGGATTGCGCCGCCGGAACGTCCAGCGTGAAGACTGAACGGTGCCGCGGCTTCGCTGCTGAGCCGTAATTTCACGATTGCCTGTTGCATCATCGTTGCGCGAAAGCACCTGGTTCTTGGGCGATACCATGTTGTAACTGGGGCACCCCTGGGCGAGGTGATAGACCTTGCTGTTCCGATTGCCAATGATTGCGCCGCCTCTGTGAGACTTTGGTGATTGAGCTGCAGCACCCCGGGCAGGAACAGCGCTCACGATTCCCTCGCGAGAAGGCTTGTGTCCTAAGCTCCAAGTGCGGTCACGGGTGATAAATAGGTTCGCGTGCCCCATCACGCTGGCGGTGCGGCGGTTCCACTCTTTCTCCCATGCTGACACCGGGTATTGCCGATCCCAGGCCATAAGCAGCTGCTGTTGCTGCTTGGACATGGATAGCCCGTAGCGGTCGTACATGTAAAAAGTGGAGCGCGCTACCAACCCCTTGACGTCATTACGCGGCTCGGCCGCTCGCCCCTTAAAATCCACGCGAGTGGGGCACGCGCCGTACTGCGGTGCAACTCCGGCCACCGTGCCGTACTGGAAGTTGCTGCGGTCGCCGTTCACCTCGCCAACTGAGGGGTAGAG
Organism: Pseudomonas sp. FSL W5-0299; assembly: GCF_005930655.1. NCBI lineage: Bacteria > Pseudomonadati > Pseudomonadota > Gammaproteobacteria > Pseudomonadales > Pseudomonadaceae > Pseudomonas > Pseudomonas sp. FSL W5-0299. The sequence goes on along the minus strand of NZ_RXHX01000043.1, from coordinate 1,811 downwards.
TGTTGCCGCTGACCGAAAACTGACCCAGTAGAGGCTGTTCTGCCGACTGAAAACTGACCCAGGTGTTCAACTGCTTCTGCTCAATTTTTGAGCAGGAGAACACAGGGTGATCAGTATGGAAATGATGGGCAAAATTCGCCGGATGTATTTCCGCGACAAGCTGTCGCTGCATGAGATAGCCAAGCGCACCGGGTTGGCGCGCAACACGATTCGCAAGTGGGTCAGAGCACCTGAGGCCAAGCCGCCGGTCTACCAACGCCGCGCGATCTTCAACAAACTCAGCCCTTTTCACGCCACGCTGGAGCAGGCGCTAAAAGCCGATTCGCTGCGGCCCAAGCAACAGCGGCGCAGTGCCAAGGCGCTGTTGGCGCAAATCAAAGCCGAAGGTTATGACGGTGGCTACAGCCAGCTCACCGCGTTTATCCGTGCCTGGCGAGGGGGACAGGGCAAGGCGTCGCAGGCCTTTGTGCCGCTGACCTTTGCTCTTGGCGAGGCGTTTCAGTTTGACTGGAGCGAAGAAGGCTTGCTGGTCGGCGGCATTTACCGGCGTATGCAGGTGGCACATCTGAAGCTGTGTGCCAGCCGTGCGTTCTGGCTTGTGGCGTATCCGAGCCAGGGCCATGAGATGTTATTTGACGCCCATACACGCTCGTTCGGCTCCTTGGGCGGCGTGCCGCGCCGGGGCATCTACGACAACATGAAGACGGCCGTCGACAAGGTCAATAAGGGCAAAGGCCGGGCGGTGAATGCGCGCTTTGCGGTGATGTGCGCGCATTACCTGTTCGATCCGGACTTCTGCAACGTCGCCGCTGGTTGGGAAAAGGGCATCGTTGAAAAGAACGTGCAAGACAGCCGCAGGCGTATCTGGCTAGACGCCCAGGACTGCCAGTTTCACTCCTTCGAGGAACTCAATGCCTGGCTGGGCCAGCGCTGCCGCGCGCTTTGGAACGAGCTGACGCACCCTCAATACAGCGGTCTGAGTGTGGCCGAAGTGCTGGAGTTGGAGCGCGCTGAACTGATGCCTGTGCCAGCGCCATTCGACGGTTACGTCGAGCGGCCTGCGCGGGTCTCCAGCACCTGCCTGGTCAGCGTCGGGCGCAACCGCTACTCGGTGCCGTGTGAGTACGCGGGTAAGTGGGTCAGCAGCCGTTTGTATCCGACGCGAATCGAGGTGGTGGCTGACGACGCGCTGATCGCCAGCCATGTCCGCTTGCTGGATCGCGACCAGGTCAGCTATGACTGGCAGCACTACCTCCCGCTGATCGAACGCAAGCCCGGTGCGCTGCGCAACGGAGCGCCCTTTGCTGATCTGCCGGCGCCGCTGCGTCAGCTTAAGCACGGTCTGGGGCGTCATGCCGGCGGTGACCGGATCATGGCGCAAGTTCTGGCTGCCGTACCGGTCGCCGGGCTCGATGCGGTGCTGGTGGCTGTTGAGCTGGTACTGGAAAGCGGCAGCCTGAGCGCCGAACACATCCTCAATGTCGTGGCGCGCCTGGCCGCGACCGAACCACCACCCAGCGTCGAAACCCACTTGTCGCTCAAGGAAGCCCCCGTCGCTAACACGGCGCGCTACGACCGCCTGCGTGGCCAGACCGAGGAGATCGGTCATGCGTGATTTGATGGCGGAACTCAAGGAGCTGCGCCTGCACGGCATGGCCACGGCCTGGGCGGAGTTAACTGCACAGGGTGAGTCGAACACAGCCTCGTCCAAGTGGCTGCTCGAACACCTGCTGGAACAAGAGCACACAGATCGCGCCATGCGCTCGGTGAGCCACCAGATGAACATGGCCAAGCTGCCGATGCACCGCGAC